>NZ_CP106735.1:870000-1233125 GCF_025639805.1 Reichenbachiella carrageenanivorans
CCCTTTCTAATGAAAGGTATGGACATCGCAGTAGAACGACTGACCCAAGCCATCGTTAATGAAGAGAAGATACTGATCTATGGCGACTATGATGTAGATGGCACAACTAGTGTCGCATTGGTTTACAACTTCCTAATGGAACTATCACCAAATGTCTTTACATATATCCCTGATCGATATACGGAAGGGTATGGTGTTTCCCGAAAAGGAATACAATGGGCTATAGACCATAACGTCAACTTACTGATTACATTAGACTGCGGCATACGTGCGGTGGAAAATATTCAATTCGCCACTAATCATAATATCAACGTTATTATCTGCGATCACCATTTGCCTGGGGACGTGCTCCCTTCTGCCATTGCGATACTCGACCCTAAGCAATCTGATTGTACTTACCCTTACGATGAATTGTCTGGCTGTGGCATCGGTTACAAACTGCTTGAGGCCTTTTCTATTCAAAATGGCATAGACCATAATAAACTGCTCAACTTACTCGATTTGGTAGCTGTGAGTATAGCATCAGACATAGTGCCTGTAACTGGAGAAAATAGACTGCTTGCTTGGTTTGGGATGAAGAAACTCAACAACTCTCCTCTGCCTGGCTTTGCTGCACTTATAGAAAAAGCAGGTATGCGAACACCTCTAAGTATCTCTGACGTGGTGTTTGGTATAGGCCCTCGAATTAATGCTGCGGGAAGAATAGGTCATGCAAAGACCGCCCTTGATCTGCTGACTCAGCCTACTAAAGAGGACGCTTATGTATTTGCTGAAAAGCTTAACTTAGAAAATCAAGAACGTCGCAACTATGACGAGAGCATTACCACTACCGCTCTGGAAATGATCAAAGAAGATGGGCAAGTAGAAAAGAACAGTACTGTACTATATAAGAAAGACTGGCATAAAGGAGTAATAGGGATTGTTGCCTCGCGATGCATCGAGCATTATTATAAACCTACTATTATAATGACTGAATCGAATGGACAAATCACTGGGTCTGCTCGGTCTGTAAACGGATTTGACATCTATCAAGCACTTGACAAGTGTAGGGGACATTTGATCCAATTTGGCGGACATAAGTATGCAGCTGGATTAACTATGACTCCAGAGAAATTGAATGACTTCAAAATAGCATTTGAACATTCCGTTTCCGAGCTGATCGAAGAAAAACAAAAAACACCAATACTAGACATTGACTTAGAGATCGATTTGGAGGACATAGATTTCAAGTTGTTTAGTGTTTTAAAACAAATGGGACCCTTTGGTCCTAAAAACATGCAGCCTACCTTTTGTAGCAGAAATGTAATTCTCAAAAAAGAGGCACGAGTATTGAAAGAGAAGCACCTTAAGCTCTTTGTCTCACAAGCTGGCACGACCAACAATTTTGATGCAATCGGTTTTGGTATGGGGCATTTTCACAATCAATTGGATACACCGTTTGACATTGTGTATACTTTAGAAGAAAATCACTACATGGGACAAACCACTTTGCAACTTATGCTAAAGGATATCAGGGTGTGAGATCAAGTAAATTGAATTATTATCGTTAAAATTGCTGAAAGCTAAAGTAAGGACATCATATGCAGTTGAGGGCAGAGAATTTAGTTAAGAAATATAAGAGTAGAACAGTCGTAAAAGGGATTTCCGTGAAGGTAGATCAAGGCGAAATCGTAGGTCTACTAGGGCCTAATGGCGCAGGCAAAACGACAAGCTTTTATATGACCGTGGGTTTGATCAAACCTAACAGTGGACACATCTACCTGGATGACCAAGACATTACTGACCTACCGATGTATAAAAGATCCAAACTCGGTATCGGGTATTTGGCACAAGAAGCTTCTGTATTCAGAAAATTAACCGTTGAGGAAAATATTCTGGCTGTATTAGAAATGAAAAATTTCACCAAGCAAGAGCAAAAAGAAAAAGCAGAAGCGCTAATGGAAGAATTCAGTTTGACTCATGTGAGAAACAACTATGGCATCGCGCTCTCTGGGGGAGAAAGACGACGAACTGAAATAGCCCGAGCGCTAGCCATCGATCCCAATTTTGTACTGCTTGATGAGCCTTTTGCAGGAGTAGACCCAATAGCAGTTGAAGAAATTCAGATGGTAGTAGCTCAGCTCAAAAACAAAAACATAGGCATCTTAATCACAGATCACAATGTGCAAGAAACCCTATCTATTACCGACCGAGCTTACCTGATGTTTGAAGGCCAACTGTTAAAATCTGGTACTGCCGAAGAACTAGCTGCTGATGAACAAGTTCGTCGCGTGTATCTAGGAAGACATTTTGAGTTGAAAAGAAAAATATAAGTCTGCGTGCCTCTTCTTAATTCCATCCTCACCTGGGTAATGAAAAAGCGAATCCATCAGATTGAGCTTTTTATGAAATATCCCCACGACGTACAAAAAGAAATATTGACACGTCTACTCCATACAGCCAAAGACACTGAGTTTGGTAAAAAGTATGATTTTAAAAACATTAAAACTTACGAGCAGTACAAGCAAACGGTGCCAGTACAAGCATACGAAGCCCTCTACCCATACATCGAACGTAGAATGAAAGGCGAACAAAAACTCATTTGGCCTTCAGATATTAAATGGTTTGCCAAGTCTTCGGGGACTACCAATGCTCGAAGTAAGTTTATCCCCGTATCCACTGAGGCGTTGGAAGATTGTCATTTCAAAGGAGGAAAAGACCTGATCTCTATCTATGTCAACAATAACCCTGACACACAAATATTCTCTGGCAAGGGACTAGCCATTGGCGGCAGTCATCAACTCAATGAACTAGACCCGTCGATGGGTTCTCATTATGGTGATGTGTCGGCTGTGATTATGCAAAACCTCCCCATCTGGGCACAATTTATCCGCACACCATCTTTGGACGTGGCACTCATGGATAAATGGGAAGAAAAAATAGAAAAAATGGCGGAGTCTACTGCCAATGAGAATGTCACCAACATCTCTGGCGTACCCACTTGGACGATTCCTCTGATCAAAAGGATAAAAGAACTAAAAGGCACAGACAACATCTTGGATGTATGGCCCAACTTGGAAGTCTTCTTTCATGGTGCGGTGGCTTTTGGGCCGTATCGTTCACTATTCAAAGAGCTGATCCCATCAGATCAGATGAAATATGTAGAAACCTATACCGCATCCGAAGGTTTTTTTGGCATTCAGGATCGATCGGATTCTGACGAGCTTTTACTTATGCTCGATTATGGTATTTTTTATGAATTTATTCCTTACGATGAAATTCATAAAGAACACCCCAACACTGTGGGGCTCGATCAAGTAGAAATCGGCAAAATCTATGCAATGGTCATTAGCACCAATGCAGGGCTGTGGAGATATAGTATAGGAGACACCATCAAGTTTACTTCGATCAATCCCTTCAGAATCAAAATCGCTGGGCGTACTAAGCATTTCATCAACGCCTTTGGCGAGGAAATGGTCGTAGAAAATGCCGAAACAGCCATTACTCACGCTTGTGATACTACAGGAGCAGTAATCGAAAACTTTACTGCAGCACCGGTGCACTTTACCGACAAAACCCGTGGTGGGCATGAATGGATCATTGAATTTCAGAAAAGTCCAGACAGTTTAGACCGATTTGCCCTGATCCTCGATGAGAAACTCAGAGAGGTAAACTCTGACTACGACGCCAAACGTTACAAGGATATCGCACTCAAAATGCCCGTTCTACATGCCGCACAACCTGGCACATTCTATGAATGGATGAAAAAAAGAGGCAAGTTAGGTGGGCAAAACAAAGTACCAAGGCTTTCTAATACTCGAGAATACTTAGACGACATTTTAAAATTGATCAACGGAGAGTAATCCAACACTACTAGTGACGTAGTCGATAAGCTGCACTAAAGATAAACTGGTGGAAGTATTCTGTATGAAACTGACAGTCGAAACCATGACCGGCCACTATCGCCCGTATGTCTTTGAGCTGGTTACTTTCTAGTTTTGTAGTTATTCTAAAAAACAAATGCATCAGACGAGACAGCACGGCATGTTGTTTTCGACTGGGTAGTATCTGAAAATCAGCAAGTAGTAAAATAGCGCTCGATTTCATCAATTTAGAAATATGACTCAAATGGTAAGTTAAGCTATGGTCGTTGAACAAATCCAAAAAATAAAAACAGCAGACACAATCGTAAGTGGCATGAGTCTCAAAGTGTTGAAACTTCTCTTCACAATAATTAATCTTCAATAGAGATCCGCTAACCACTCGCCGCTGGGCCTTTTTCATCATTTGACGAGATGGCTCTATAAAATCCACTGTCAAAGGGATTTTCAAATGATCCATAGCAACAAGTACTTGCCCAGCACCTCCCCCAAGAATCAATACACGATCCTCCGCTTTCAATAGATGTAAAAAATGTTTTTGAGAATGAAGTATTCTTCCTCCAAAGATCACATGAGCTAGCGTGTCATAAAACCAAGCGATACGATTGTAATTGTTCAAAACAGATAAATCAATCCAGGAAACAAAAAGACAACATCGCCTATCCAACGAAACCGCTCTTGCTGCTTGAACCACTCTGGGAACCAATAAATAGCAGCCAACAAACCTGACATCATTACAAAAATGTATTGTAAAACAAGTTCACTTTCCTTTGAATGAAGGAAAAAGGAAGTCACAATCAACACACCTAACACCACAATCATCCAGCGCAGATGACTCAGGGTACGTGCTGCGCCAAAATGCGTAGCCCAAGATCTGTGGCCATCCTGCGTATCGTATGCTACTTCATAATAAGAAAACAAGAGCAAATTGATCGCAGCCATCAAAACCGTCTGACTAAAAAATAAAACAAGAGAAGAATCGATATGGCTACCTAAAGAAAAAGTACCTAAATATATCCCACAAGCATATAACACGGCTATAAATATTTCTTTGGCAAAGTAAATCTTGAACAACCAAATAGAGAGAAAATACAACCCAACCAATCCCAACAAAACACAACCATAAATCAATGTGCTATGGGGAATAAAAAACAATAACCGCAAACCTAAGCCTGCGACAAGAAGGAATAGAACAAAAATGGGACGGCGATACTTTCTATGAAAAACATGGCGCTCCATACTCGGATCCCGATCTCTACTATTGCCATCTATCAAGTGATCGAGTGTGTATATGAGCCAAATACAACAGGCCAAAGCTACAGGGATACTAACGGGTAATTCTACCTGAGCCACTTTGGCCATCGAACATGTAAAAATGACTCCTCCTACCACCACATCGAGCGATAGCCAGCGTATTACAGATAATATGTGTTTGAGAAAAGTCACAATTCAATCTAAAACAAAAAAGGCTGAACTTAATAAAGCTCAGCCTTTCGATCGTATTTTATATTCCATTATCCATCACTGGCCAATGCTTCTGCACCACCCACGATTTCAAGAATTTCTTTAGTAATTGCTGCCTGACGAGTCCTGTTATAGGCCAGTTTCAAGGCTTTCAACATTTCACCTGCATTATCAGTAGCTTGATCCATCGCAGTCATACGTGCACCATGCTCAGAAGCGTTAGATTCTAAAGCGGCTTTATAAAACTGCACCTTCAATGATTTCGGAACTAACTCCTCCAACATGAATTCTTTTGATGGCTGATAAATATACTCTTGAGTAGTAAATGAAAATGTAGTAGTCTCTTCTTCTGGCTGCTCCAAAGTCGCCACTGGCAAAAATTGCTCTACCTGCAACACTTGAGTTGCTACGTTTTTGAACTCATTATATACCAATTCAACTCTGTCGTATTTTCCGTCTACAAACGACTTCATCACCTCTTCGGCTGTGCCTTTTGCCTCTTCAAAGGAAAGGTTTGAAAACAAGCCGTAATATTTGTCGATCACTTGATAATCTCTCTTAGAGAAATACTCAAACGATTTTTTACCTAAAGGCAAAATATGCAAGCCACCATCCTGCTCAACATCGGCATACTTTTCTTTGATCAAAGCCACTGTTGCTTTAAACACGTTATTGTTGAACGCGCCACAAAGTCCTCTGTCCGAAGAGATGACCACAAGAAGTACATTGTTTACTTCTCGTTCTTGACCGTAGATGTTTTCAGCATTATCGTCCATTCCCGCAGACACATTCTGCAATAGCCCAGTGAGCTTTTGCGAATAGGGTCTCATCTGAGTAATCTTGTCTTGCGCTCTTTTCAACTTGGCCGCCGCTACCATTTTCATGGCGCTAGTGATCTGTTGTGTAGAGGTGACAGACGATATTCTGTTTTTTACTTCTTTTAAATTAGCCATTGCAGCTTATTAGTTTTCAAATCTTGTAGCTACTTCTTTCGCTACTTCGCCCAATTTAGTAGTTGTATCATCGTCAAACTTGCCAGCGCCTAATGCAGACAAAATATCGGCATGCTGCGTTCTCAGTACGGTCACAAACTCTGACTGGTAAGCTCTCGCTTTATCCACAGGAACTTTATCCATAAACCCTTTAGTAGAAGCATAAATAGTAGCTACCTGCTCACCTACCGGAATAGGAGAGTACTGGGCTTGCTTCAATATTTCTTGGTTTTTCTGCCCTCTTGAGATAACAAGTCTTGTTGCATTGTCAAGATCAGAACCAAACTTAGCGAAAGCTTCAAGTTCTCTAAATTGTGCTTGATCCAATTTCAAAGTACCTGCTACCTTCTTCATTGACTTGATCTGAGCAGAACCTCCTACCCTAGACACAGAGATACCTACGTTAATCGCAGGTCTGATACCTGAGTTGAACAAGTTAGTTTCCAAGAAGATCTGACCGTCCGTAATAGAAATCACGTTAGTCGGGATATAGGCAGAAACGTCTCCCGCTTGAGTTTCGATAATTGGAAGTGCTGTCAACGACCCACCACCTTTTACTTTACCTTTCAATGACTCAGGCAAGTCATTCATATCTTGTGCTATCTCATCATTTTCGTTGACTTTAGCCGCTCTTTCTAGCAATCTTGAGTGAAGGTAGAATACATCACCAGGGTATGCTTCACGTCCTGGAGGTCTTCTCAATAGAAGAGACACTTCACGGTAAGCTACAGCTTGCTTAGACAAGTCATCATAAACTACAAGCGCAGGTCTACCCGTATCTCTGAAATACTCACCCACGGCTGCACCAGTAAATGGAGCAAAGAACTGCATAGGGGCAGGGTCAGCTGCAGATGCAGATACAATCACGGTATATGCCATTGCGCCTGCTTTTTCCAAAGCGGCATAAATACCAGCTACAGTAGATGCTTTTTGTCCTACAGCAACGTAGATACAAAATACAGGCTCTCCTTTTTCGTAAAATTCTTTTTGGTTGATAATGGTATCGATCGCTACAGCTGTCTTACCTGTCTGACGGTCACCAATGATCAATTCTCTTTGTCCTCTACCAATTGGAATCATAGAGTCAATAGATGTAATACCCGTCTGTAGCGGTTCTGCTACTGGCTGTCTGTAAATTACACCTGGTGCCTTACGCTCCAATGGCATATCGAAAAGCTCGCCAGAAACTGGGCCTTTACCATCGATAGGATTACCCAAGGTATCAATTACTCTACCGCATAAGCCGTCGCCAGCTTTAATAGAAGCAATCTGTTTAGTTCTTTTAACGGTATCACCTTCTTTCACACCAGAAGATTCTCCAAGCAATACAGCTCCTACGTTGTCTTCTTCAAGGTTCAAAACCATGGCTTTCAAGCCATTTTCAAACTCCAAAAGCTCACCTGACTGTGCCTGAGTCAAGCCATAGATTCTGGCTACGCCATCACCTACTTGTAGTACTGTACCTATTTCTTCTAATTCAGCCTCTGTTCTGAAGTTCGAGAGTTGCTCTCTCAATATCGATGAAACTTCATCTGGTCTTACATCTGCCATTACTGTAGTTAATTTTAGATCTTTTAATTTCTTTATAGCGTATCACCAGCTGGTGATTACATTTTACTCACATAGCCTTTATCTACAAACTGAAATCTTAATTCTTTCAATTTGCCGCTTACGCTATCATCTATTTGTTTATCACCTATTTTTAATACGAATCCACCAATCAACTCTGGATTGGTTTTTTCTGTGAGCACCACTTCTTGATTTGTGATTTTCTTCACAATGGCGCTTATTTCTTTTCTCACCTCTTCTGATATTGGATTCACCGTAGTGATGGTGCTTTCGACTATACCTTTGAAAAGGTTATATTGTGATTTGAATGCAGCTGCCACTTCTGGCAAATACATTTCTCTATTCTTCTTCGCTAGGATATCAAAAATGGCCATCGTCATATCATTGACCTTCCCATTAAAAACTTCCTTGAGGATAGATAGCTTCTTGTAATGAGCAATGACGGGGCTTTTCAATAGCAAAACCAAATCGCTGTTATTCTTGCATACATCTGTAAATGTATACATGTCGGCATTCACTTCATCCAAGCACTTCTTTTCTACCGCTAGTTCAAGGAGCGATTTTGCGTATCTGGAGGCTATCCTAAATTCTGACATACTAGTTTACTTTTATGTCTTTTATTAAATCTTTCACTAAAGCTTCTTGTGCTTTTTTGTCAGCCAAGCTGTTTTTCAAGACTTTTTCAGCAATGTCTAACGACAAGTTGGCCACGAGATTTTTCACGTCAGCTAGAGCGGCATTTTTTTCCGTATTGATGACGGCCTTTGCCTCTTCTATCATTTTAGCTGTGATCTTAGATGTTTCTTCTTTAGCGTCCTCCTTTATTTTGGCGGCCACTACAGCGGCATCACTGATCATTTTGTCTCTTTCAATGCGAGCCTCTTGAAGCAAGTATTCGTTGTCTTGCTTAAGCTCTTCTATTTTCTTTTTAGCATTTTCTGCAGCGTCCAAAGAATCCTGAATAAAAGACTCTCTTGTTCTCAACGCATCAGTGATTGGCTTCCATACAAATCCAGCCAAGATGCCAAATACTGCTAGGAATACTACTGTCTGCCAAAAAATAAGACCTATACCTGGGGTAACTAGTTCCACTTTATATTTTTTTAAATAATTAAAAAAGAAGACCTGGCCCTGATGCCTAATGCAAACAGAGCCGGGTCAAGAAATAAATTAATTAGTTCCGATGGACATAAATCCAATTACGGCAGCAAACAAGGCAACACCTTCAATCAAGGCTGCTGCGATAATCATTGCTGTCTGGATTTTTCCAGCTGCTTCAGGTTGTCTAGCGATACTTTCAGTTGCTGATTTACCGATCATTCCGATACCAAGACCTGCTCCTAGTACTGCTAATCCTGCTCCTATTGCTCCCATTACAGTTTAATTTATATGGTTAAAAAAAATAATTTCTTAATGATGCTCTTCTACGGCCTGTCCAAAATACATGGACGACAGCAAAGTAAATACATAAGCTTGTAACAAGGCTACAAACAGCTCCAGCATGTTCATCACTGTAGCAAAAGCTGTAGCGCCCACTCCCACGACCACACTCTGTGCGATAAAGGTCAAGCTAAGAATACTCAATATAATAATATGACCTGCTGTGATATTCGCAAACAAACGAACCATCAACGAGAAAGGCTTAGTAAATATTCCAATGATTTCGATTGGCCAAAGGATCAAATACAAAAGGATTTTAGCTACCCAAGGCATGCTATTCCCTAATGGATCCAAGATATGTAGCCAGTATGTTTTTCTCCCTGAAGCTAGCGTGATCACCAAAGTAGCTAAAGAAAGCATCAAGGTCACTGCGATGTTTCCCGTCAAGTTGGCAGCAGCTGGCAATAGGCCAAGCAGGTTGCCAAACCAGATGAAGAAAAACAAGGTAAGTAGGTAAGGCAAATATTTTTCATATTTAGGGCCAATGTTTGGCTTTACGATTTCGTCTCTTACATAAATAATGATAGGCTCAAAGAAAGACTGAATTCCTTTCGGTGCACGTTTTGCGTTCTTCTTATAGCCTCTGGCTACTGCCATGAATATCAGAATCATTACTGTCGCATTTATGAAAAGAAAGAGTACATTTTTCGTAATAGAAAAGTCGTACACATGTGCGCCATTTTCTAGTGCAATATGTTCGTGCTCCAACACGTAGCCGTTATAGGGCACTATCTGATGATCTTCGGTATAGAAATTTGCCGAAGAGAAAATATCCAACCCTTTTTCTGCTGAATATAAAATAACAGGAAGGGGCACTGTAAAGCCGTGAAAAATCTCCCATGAATGGGCATCCATGATGTGATGATTGATCATCGCACTTGGGTCAAATTTCTCTCCCTCTTTCGTTTCTCCTGCAAAAGTTGCCTGTGATAAAAACAGACCGAAAACCGTAAATAAAATGCTGATTTTCAGATGCTTAATTGATGCCATAATTCGACCGTTAATCATGTATTTTGATCTTGACTTGAATTTCGTCGCAAGTTAGACAATAAGGCTATGATTTCAAACACTACGTAGATTAAATAGACGACCATGAAATTTAGCACAAACAATTTAGCGTTGTCTGGGTGCTTCATGAGCCATACGAGCAAGGTGAATAACGTAACTACAAACCGTAAACCTAGGCCAACTAAAGGCAACATAGAGGTATCTATATTGGGGACTTTAGTCGCCAAAAGATAGGAGAAATGGATGCTAGTGTAAAGGAACCACAGAAAACCCAGTATTTGATAAATCGCTGGGTGCATAAATGAGAGCTCAAGTACTTCTAAAAAGAAGTAGCTTATTAAAATTAAAATCCCTGTAAAGACAGAGATTTTAGACAATTCTTTCATGAATTAATTTTTTGGCAACTTTCGAAATAAATTGAGCAATGCTCCTGCGATACCCAACAAAATGCCAACAAGTGTAAGTATAGATTCAAATTGAAAATACTTGTCCAACTGACTGCCAAGCCAATAGCCAATCAAGACAAAAGCCAGCATCTCAAATGCCACTCCTGAAAACTGCAGGAATGATAAAGGCTCGCTGTCTTTTTTATTCGGCTTTGAGGAGTTTTGACTTTCCTTCGGTTGCTTCTCCAATTTGGATTTCTTTTATGGTTACCCCCATTTTACATCCGCCATTGAAGGTCGCACCAGACTCTACAATGAGCTTGTTGGTGATGATGTCTCCGTTGATCACAGCCGACGGCTTGAGGATCAACAGTTCGGATACCTCTACCTTACCAGTCACATGACCAGCGATTTCGGCGTTTTGTGCGATCAAGTTGCCTTCGATATGACAGGAATGCCCACAGGCTGCTTTCGACTTGGTTTTCACATTTCCTACGATCTTTCCTTCGATTCGGATGTTTCCATAGGTCTCGATGTCTCCAGTAAGAAGGGCTCCCTTGCCTATAATATTACTAGAATTGCTAAGTTCTTCCACTTCTTTGATTTCTTGCTTATTATTAAACATAAGTACAGGTGTTTATTAAAATCTAATCAATTCCTCTGGGTTAATGGGATTGCCATTGTACCACAGTTCAAAATGCAAATGCGGGCCAGAGGTTAGTTCACCAGTGTTTCCAATGATGGATATCACTTCTCCCGTGGTTACAAAATTACCTACGTTTTTCAACAAATCCGAATTGTGCTTATACATAGACAATAGATTGCCTCTATGCTGAATTGCAATCACATATCCACTGTCCTGTGTCCACGATGAAAAAACCACGGTGCCGTCTGCCACAGATTTGACTGGCTCATCTTGTTTGGCTACTATGTCAATAGCAAAATGATCGATCTGCGGATCAAAGTGCTCCGACACAATACCGTCCACAGGTTTGAATAGAAAAAAATCTTGTAACTCATCAGAGAGTCTATTGTCCGTGAGTTGAAACTCTAACCCTCCTTTTTCAAACTCTTCGCGAAACTGAGAGTCGATAGGCTGAAGAGTTTGCGTACTAACAATATCCGTCACCTCATTTCTTTCTAATGTGGCGGAAGTCTCCTCTTCTTCACTCCCATTTACTTCGCCAGACATCACTGCTTTTATATTATTGATGAAATCATCCTTTTTCTTTACTTCATACTGTAAAGAATCTACTCGCGTGGCCAATTCCATCACTTCTTTGGTGGCTTTGAGCTCTGCAAACCGAGGATCGAACCAAGCTTCGAGTAGGGAAGTAGAGAGATAAAAGCTAAGTCCAAAAAATCCAAAGAAAGAAAGCATCAAGACAAGAATGATCTTGGAATAAGTGAAACTATACGTGGATTTTTCTGCGAAATTTTCTTCATTACGAACAATGAGTAAGTATTTCGTTGTCAGTCGATTTGATAAAGTTCTTTTTTGTTCCAAGGAAATTGCTTCTGATTTGCGGTAAAAATATATATTAATACATATTTACTAAGCCAATATTGTATTAATTGCATTTCAATTGGCGTTTATTCGAAAACATTGAATTTGATTCCTCGAAGTATAAAATTGTTGCTCGGCTTTGCCGTTATTTTAAGTTCCTGTGCTCCGGAAAAAAATAACGTAATGAGCAACTCTTATCACAACATGACCGCTCATTATAATGCCTATTTTATAGCAAAAGAGCACATTACCACCATCGAACAAACCATCGAGGATCAGTACGATTGGAATTATAACCTGATACTACCTGTTTTCCCTCAATTTGATTCTGTATCTGCCAGCGCCTTTACTCCTCAGATAGAAGACTGTATAGAAAAAGCTTCGCTAGCCATACAGCGACACAAAGGCTCCAAATGGGAAGACGACTCCTATGTGCTGGTGGGCAAGGCCAGGTTCTACAGTTTGGATTATCAAAATGCAGTAGAAACCTTCAAATATGTAAACACAAAAGGCAAAGACGACAATGCCAAACATGAAGCTTTAGTCGCACTCATGCGAACCTTTATCGAATACAACGAGAGCAACAATGCGATTGCGGTCTCGGATTATTTGAAAAAAGAAAAGCTCAACAGAACAAACCTCAAAGACCTGTACCTTACTCGTGGCTATCTCTACCAGCGAGCAGGAGACTACAACAATATGGTACAAAACCTGATTCAGGCCGAGGCATTAATTACTAATTTCAAAGAAAGAGCTCGAATCAACTTCATTATAGGACAGGTGTACCAAACGCTAGGTTTCGATGGCGAGGCTTATCTGTTTTATAAACAAACCCTAAAAAACAACCCTCCATACGAACTGTCATTTTATACTAAGCTCAACATGGCTCAAGTGACCCAGTTGGCCAAAACTAATGACGCGAAGAAAGTCCGGAAATACTTCAGAAAGTTGCTAAAAGATAGAAAAAACGAAGAATTCAAAGACAAGATCTACTATGAAATGGCCAAGTTCGAAGTCAGACATGGTCACTTAGATCAGGGTATCTCCTATTACAATTCATCCGTACGCTCTAGTGTAAATAACAATCGACAAAAAGCACACAGTTACTTGAGCTTAGGCAAAATCTACTACGACAGCCTGGCCAAATATAAGCTGGCTAAACTTTACTACGACAGTACATTGAGCGTACTGCCCAAGGACGAATTGGAATATGCTGAGATCGAAGCACGACAAAAAATCTTAGAAAATTTTGTAACACAATACACCATCATCCAAGTCAATGACAGTTTGTTGAACCTGACCAAATTGCCACCAGATTCTCTGGATCGATTCCTAAATGCCTATATCGCACAAGAAGAAGAAGCCGAAATGAAGCGGCGCGAAGAGGAGAAAAAAAGAAAACGAAATGAAGCTCGACTGGCTGCAAACAGCTCCAGTTCATTCACCCAAAACACTGGAAATATTGGGGGCAACAACTTCCAAGGCACCACTTGGTATTTTTACAACCCCTCGGCTGTGTCGAGAGGACGCTCCGATTTTAAGCGCCTATGGGGAGATCGTGCCCTCGAAGACAATTGGCGTCGATCCAACAGCGCAGCCGCCATTGAGATCGATGATGAAGGAGGTGCCGGGCCAGATGGCAAACCACTACCAGACGATAAAGAAGGCACAAAAGATAAAGAAGAAGCTTTCAAAATAGACAAAGCAGAGCTGATAGCTACCCTCCCACAGACAGAAGAAGACAAACAGCAATTACTCAATGAAATAGAAGAAGCATCCTATCAACTGGGTAATATCTACAATTTTGATTTGGACGAAAAACACAACTCAGCAGAAACTTTCGAAAATCTCTTTAATCGTTTCCCTCAATCCGAATACCGCCACGAAGTGATGTATCTATTATACATCATTTTCAATGAAATGGATAACATACCTAAATCCGACTATTACAAAAACCTATTGCTCGAAGAAGCACCAGAAAGCATCTATGCAAAAATCATCATCAACCCTAACTACCGTGCCGAGTCACAAGCCGCTAGCGAAAAGCTCAAAAAGGTATACGCTCAGGCTTACGCCCAATATCAAACTGGCGACTATAAGCAAGCAATGGCACTGATCAATGATGGGCTGCGCGAGTATCCAGACAACGACTTCGTGGATAATATAGCCCTACTGAAAATATTGGTACAAGGCAAGTCTGAATCAATTTACAAGTACCAATACGAACTCAATAATTTCATCAAAACATATACAGAAAGTGAGCTGATTCCGTATGCAGATTCGCTAGTGAAAGCTTCCGAACAGTACCAAATAAACTTGGTCAATAGTACTCGAGCCAAATTCATTCCTCGATTGGACAAACCACATTTTTTTATTTTCGTCTATGAAACAGATCAACAATTGTCCGATGCACTCCCACAATATTTCAAAACATTGATACCCGAAGAAAGCTCATTGAAAATAGGCAACTTACTCCTAGATGAAAAGCATTCGATCATCCTGATCTCTGAATTTGCAGACAAGGCTTCCGCCATCGCTTTCAACGAAAAAGTAGAAACCGAAAAGCCATCCGAAAAAATCAATAAGAGTGGCAAATTCTCTAATTTCGTAATTACAAAAGACAATTTTAATATCCTTTATCAAACGAGGGAATTAGATACTTACCTTAAGTTTTATAGGAAAAACTACCAGCAATGAATAAATACAAGAAGCTAATCGCACTAGTCTGGATCTTGCTAGCCACAGGTGTACTGGCCATTTTCCTCATGTTTTATTCAATCAAAATCGATGCATTCGGTTTGTACGGGCCACTCCCAAGCACCAAGTCTCTCGAAAAACCTGACCCAGACCTTTCTTCAGAATTATTTTCTGCAGATGGCGTGTCACTTGGCAAGTATTTCCGACACAACCGAACAGAGGTTGCTTACAATGAGCTTTCACAAGAACTCATCGATGCTTTGCTTGTCACAGAAGACGTACGCTTCACCCAACATTCTGGCATTGACCTCAGAGGCTTAGGCAGAGTCTTGTTTCAAACCATCCTAATGGGCAACAAAAATGCAGGAGGAGGCAGTACCCTCACTCAACAAGTCGCCAAAAACCTATTTAAAACTAGAGACCTTGGAGGCAAACTAAGCGATGTCCCTGGTTTAGGGATTTTTATTATTAAAATGAAAGAATGGATTGTTTCCATTCAACTAGAAAGTTCTTATACCAAAGAGGAGATTTTGGCCATGTACCTCAATACCATCGAATATGGCAACAACACCTATGGCATCAAAGTAGCTGCTCAGACTTACTTTAATAAGTTACCCAGCGAATTGAACTATAAAGAATCTGCGATATTAGTTGGTCTTATCAACAAGCCCACACGATACAACCCGATCCGAAATCCAGAATTTGCAATGGAAAAAAGGACTGAGATTTTGTATAACCTATACAAGTACAACAAAATAGATGAAGCATCTTATGACACACTTAAAGTTTCGGACTTCGGTTTGCAATACAAAGTACAAGATCAAAACGAAGGACTAGCTACCTACTTCAGAACCGTAATGCGCAATTTTCTCATGGGTTGGTCTAAGACTCACGGCTATGATCTCTTTGCTGATGGTTTAAAAATATATACAACCATAGATAGCCGCATGCAACTCTATGCGGAGCAGGCGGTGGCTGAAGAAATGGATGAACTACAAAGCGTCTTTATCGACCACCTAAATGGTGATGATCCTTGGATCGACGAAGATGGAAATATCATGTTAGACTTTGTAGACAAGGCAATCAAACGCACACCAACCTACAGAGATCTTGTTAACAAATACGGTAAAAAGTCAGACTCTGTCGATTACTGGTTGAATTACCCAAGAGATATGTCTGTATTTAGCTGGAAAGGAGAAATCGACACTACCTTTAGTTTGATAGACTCATTGAAATATTACAAACATTTTCTTCAAGCTGGCTTCATGGCCATGGATCCTCAAACAGGCCACATCAAAGCTTGGGTTGGTGGTATAGATCATAAATATTTCAAATATGATCACGTAAAACAAGGCAAGCGTCAACCTGGATCTACATTCAAACCATTTGTATATGCCGCTGCGATAGACCTAGGTTACTCCCCCTGTTATACTGCAGTAGATGCACCAGTTACTTGGATGCTAGACGATCCTGAAAAACCCACTTGGACACCTCAAAATGCAAATGGTAAATTTACTGGGGAAACCATGACCATCAGAAGAGCCATGGCCGCATCTGTAAACTCTGTAACGGCTCGTATCATGCAAAAAATCACGCCAAGAGCCGCAGTAGACATGGCACACACCTGCGGAATAGAAAGTGACCTGCCAGCAGTTCCAGCCCTATGCCTAGGCATCGGCGAAGTCTCGCTATATGAATTAGTAGGTGCCTATTCCACTTTTGCCAATCAAGGCGTATGGACACAGCCATTTTTCATTACTCGCATCGAGGATAAAAATGGAGTTGTTATTCAAGATTTTATTCCAAAAAGAAGAGAAGCTCTTAGCGAAAAAACGGCCTACTTGATGATACATATGCTAAAAGGTGCCATGGAAGAAAGAGGAGGCTCTGCCCATGCTTTAGATTACCGTTTAAAACAAAACAACGAAATAGGAGCTAAAACAGGAACTACTCAAAATGCTTCTGACGGCTGGTATATGGGGGTAACTCATGACTTGGTAGCAGGTGCATGGGTCGGAGGCGACGACCGCAGCATTCACTTCAAACACTGGGCACTAGGTCAAGGTGGGAAAACTGCGCGACCTATCTGGGAAAATTTTATGCTTAAAGTATACAACGACCCAAGGACAGGTGTAGAAAAGGGTTTCTTCAAAAAACCTAGCTCACCACTTGGCGTAGAGCTTGATTGCGATCTTTATGAAGGAGGCTCAGAACAAGTAGATTCATTAAGTTTGGATCTGGGATTTGACGATTTAGACCTTTAATCCTTCCCTGTTTTGGGTGAAAAATTAAAATATCCCATCGACCTCAAATCATTACCCAGCACACCTGGTGTATACAAGTACTTCCATAAAGAAGTATTGATTTATGTAGGTAAGGCTAAAAACATTAAAAAAAGGGTTTCTAGCTACTTCAACAAACAAACTGGAAATAGCCTAAAAACACGTAAACTAGTCAATGAAATAGATCACGTCGAATATGTGATCGTAAACTCTGAGTACGATGCCCTCTTGCTCGAAAACAACCTAATCAAAGAAAATCAGCCGAAGTATAATATCCTCCTCAAAGATGACAAAAGCTTTCCTTTTATCTGCATATCGAACGATCGATTTCCTAAAATATATACAACACGAAGAAATGAACTCAATGAAGGCGAGTACTTCGGCCCATACACCAGCGTAAGGGCACTAAACAATGTCATCGAGCTTATTCGAAGTCTTTATAAAGTAAGAACATGCAACTACCTTCTTTCCGAAAAAAATATTGCTAACAAAAAATTCAAAGTTTGTCTCGAATATCACATTGGCAATTGCCTAGGGCCTTGTGAAGGTCTTCAAACAGAAGAAGACTACTTAAAGGAAATTGATCAGGCTAAACACATCATTAAGGGGCACCTTAAAATAGTAAAAGATCATTATTTACTGTCTATGAAAAATGCAGCAGAAAACCTCGCTTTCGAAGATGCTCAAGAATACAAAACCAAAATAGAACTACTTGATAAGTTTCAATCTCATACGGTAATTGTTAATAAAAAACTTAAGGATATTGACGTAATCACCATTACCTCTACGGAGAAAAAAGCATTTATCAACTACATGAGAGTAGATAATGGAATGGTGAACATATCTGACTCGCTCACGATCAACAAACGGCTTGATGAGACTGACGAACAGATACTAGAACTTCTGATTATAGAACTACGTGATCGGTTCAGCAGCAACTCTAAAACGATCCTAAGCAACAAATCATTTGAATTCTGGCAAGAAGACACCGAAGTTGCCATTCCCCAAATAGGAGACAAGAAAAAACTCGTGGAATTGTCTCTAAAAAACGCACTCTATCATAAAAAAGAAGCCATTTCACAAGCAGAGAAATCGAAACAAAAAGAAAATAGGGTTACTCAACAGCTCATGGATGACTTGAAGCTAAAAGTAATCCCTAATCACATTGAATGTTTTGATAATTCTAACATTCAAGGTACTAACCCAGTAGCTTCTATGGTGTGTTTCAAAAATGGAAAACCTTCAAAAAAAGATTACCGTCATTATAAAATCAAAACAATAGTTGGTCCTGACGATTTTGGATCAATGCGAGAAATCGTAACCAGACGATATAAACGTCTACAAGAAGAAAACCTTCCCTTTCCTAACCTTATCTTAATAGATGGCGGAAAAGGACAATTGCATGCGGCCTGTGATGCCCTAAAGGACTTAGGAATCTATTCCGAAATCCCAGTAATAGGCATAGCCAAACGGCTAGAAGAAATCTATTACCCAGAGGATAGTATTCCACTACATATTAGTAAAAAATCCGAATCACTCAAACTCCTCCAACAACTACGGGATGAGGCACATAGGTTTGCCATCACTTTTCACAGATCGCTAAGGAGCAAATCACAAGTAACGTCGGAATTGGACGTGATACCTGGCATCGGGCCTCAAACACGACAGAAACTGCTCTCAAAATTCAAATCATATAAAAAAATATTGCAAGCATCCGAAGCAGAACTAGTTGCAGAAATAGGAGTAGCCAAAACTCAAGTTATATTAGACTACACACAAAAAAAGGGATCAAACTGATCCCTTTTAAATAGTATAAGTGCTCGATTTAAGTTAGAACTCCCAAAGTTCATTCTCAAATTCAACCATGTCATATTCTAATTGCTTTGATGCCAAAATCGCATCTCTTCTAGATTTAGTATAGATATCTACAATTCGATTATCCTTAGGGTTCGCAATCTTAGTTAAGTTTGACCCAAACAATCTCAAATTAAAAGCATCAGCCATATTTCTATGCTCAGCCATATTTTGTGAATTATACCAAATAGCTTCATCTGGCATACTTCTAAACAGGGCTTCTAAATCCTTATATTTAAAGGATGCTAATGGCTTTTCAAAAAGCGCAGGGTTTTTGTCTGCAGGAAGAAAAAGAGTGATTGCTTTAAGGTCATAGAATATTCTAGATCTCATTCTATCAAAATATACTTCTTCCTTCAACTCAGCAATAGAAAAATCTCTAGTTGCAAACTCATTGCTCTCTTCTATTACTTCCTCTGGCTCTTCACCTTCGTCACCACCACCACCAAAGAAATCATCATCAGAATCTGCACCAAAGCCCATATCCATTTCCTCTTGAGTAAGACCTCCGCCCTCCTCTTCATACTTCAAATTCTGCAAAAATGTCTCTTTAGACATTCTTGTAGTCACAGAATCATTTGTATATGGAAATAACAAACCTGCTTTAACTGCATCAATGATAATTGTTGATAATTCACCATTTCTTGAGAAGAATGGAGCATTTTGCTTCTCCTCCAAATCAATTCTTCTCCATACTGTCTTTTTGAACATTTTGTATGCCTCATTCACAGGGTAAACGGAATTCTTATCGTATCCTCTTACATTTTCCTGCGCACTACTCGACTCAATATTGAATAGAGCAAAACATACAAAAAGGCCAATTACATAACAAAACTTCTTCATAACCTATTTGTTTAGTTTATTCTTATCGTGATGATTTTAGGTCCAAAGTTTGAGAAATTTTCGATATCTCCTTTGAAATTCCTTCTCTGCACTTTTTTCACTTCAATCACCAATGCATCTCCCGCTCGCGCTTGCGAAGCCAAAGATGACAAATTCAAATCTGGACCTTTAGGTCTCACACTACCTACAGATCTTCCAGCTCTTACTAAGTTTACTTCAGACTCAGCCACTCTAAACTTGGCATCCTTCGGTAGGAATTGCGCAAATGATTCATCTGGCTCAGCTGCCAATTTCAAAGATCTTGGTGCACCTTTCACCCCTCTTTTCAAATTAACTGGACCACCTTTCTCATAAACAACAATTTCTGGCTTAGGTATCCTTTTTACTTTAAAATCTTGAGTGCCAATTAAGTTGCCATTGCTTGACACACTCAATGTCACCTTAGCAGAATTCGGGATAATTACAACTTCACCCTTTTGAGAGCCCTTAATATTAGTTCCTCCTTTGGTATTGAAAGAAGGGTTATAAGCCGTTCCCATAGCAGGCACCTGTACATCCAATTCGTTACCACAATTCAAGTAAAGTGCTTGAACAGATGCTGATTGAATCTGCATCACTGGTTTAGAAACGATATACTCAATTGTATCTACAAAAGTAGTATCTCTTCCTCCTGGCATTTTCACGCTAATTGCTCCAATAAAAGATTTTGTAGCATTTCCCGATTTATCATAATTGCCTGGAGTAGCAGTAAATGATACTTTACCCATTCCGCCTATTACTTCTATTTCCTCACCGTCTACTGTCATCGTTGGCGTAACAGAAGATGAAGAAGCAGCAATAAATAAATCAGCTTCATATTTTGTTCCTGCAGCAACCACTTTAGACTGTGGTTTCACCATTGGTACAATTTGATCAAACTTCAAATCTTCTGCACCAACTTGGCGAGCCAAGTTTTCCAAAGCCTTAGTTTCTTCTGTGATGACATCAGATTGAAATTGGCTAAGCGAAGCTAATGCACCAACCATTGGTGTGCTACTACCAAAGTTTAACTCAGAAAACCCTTTTGTGTTTTGATTCGGATCGTCTTTAAAAACGGAAATATCTTTTGCGTCCTTAGCAATATCATTAATAGATTCGTCTCCAGTTACTGTTCTTAAAAAATCTGAATAACCATTCAATTTATCTTTCAGTTTATCACCTTCTTTTTCAGTTACAAACATCGCAGACGAAGCATCAATATCCTTTTGACCAATATACACACCTGTTTCGGTGACCCCGCCCGTTCTTGCTACTAGTTCTACTTTATATGCTTCAATCTCTTTCAAGATTTTAGTTGTAGAAGCACGAACCTCTTGAGCTTTGGTAAGAACAGCTAAGTCCTTTTCTCTATTTCCAGCATCAGAAACCGTTTGCTGAATACTTTCTACTTTTTTAGCGTTGTTACTGATTTTATTTTCATTCGTAGCTTCAAAAGCTTGGTTAATGAAAATAAATTTTTCAAGAACGCTATTACTTACTTGCAGAGCTAATAAGGCAGTCAGTACCAAGTACATCATGCCTATCATCTTGTCTCTTGCGGATTGTTTACCTCCAGCCATAATTTTCGCTTTTTAAGGTTAAAAAATTATTTAACTTATTTAGCTGATGAAGTATCTCCCCCACCTCTCATAGCTGCCAACATGCTTCCATAAATTTTGTTCAATGAAGTGATGTTGGTATTCAAACTAGTCATTCCAGATCTGAATTTTTCGGTATCTTTTGCAGCTTCTGCCATACCCTCCATTGCAGACGTCACATTAGAATAGAATTTGTTCATAGCCTTCACATGACTATTCGCATCTTGCAATTCCATTTCATAAACTGCATTTAGTGCCCCTAGGTTTTTAGTTACATTTTTCACTTGTGAGTGATACTCTGAGGCGTCTTTTGAAGCATTCGCCATATCTGTCATCGATGATGCAGTACTAGCGTATGATTTGTTCATTTCAATGAGTGACTTTGATGCTGTTTTTACGTTGGTTGCGTATTCACTTGTAGCCACTGACGCATCCCCTAGGTTAGACATTTTCTTAGCAGATTCTGCCATATTTCTCATGCCGTCACCTAAACTTTTAATTAATTCTGGACCTACATTGGCATCTGCCAACATTTTATCCATTTGTTGTGATACTCCGCCAGTTGCTGCAGGAGCGGCTACACGTGGTTGAGCTTTAGGACCGTCATAATCATCAGCCAATTCTGGATAAACTTTAGACCAATCAATCTCTGCATGCTTTGGTTCAAATGCACTTAAGAAAAAGATAACTGCCTCAGTACTTAACCCAATGGTAAGCATCTCACTAGCACCTGGCAAGTGAAGGATTTTAAACATGGCACCAACAATTACTACGGCAGCTCCAATGCCATAAACTTTAGGCATTATTGTTGAAAACAAAAGCTCTTTAAATCCACCTTTTTTCGCACTCATATTATTTAATATTTTAGGTTATTTAATACAGTTTTAATAATTAAAATTCGTTTCCACCAGATCTTCCCAAATGTGTCATTGCACATCGGAATCCAATAGACGCTCTAGTCGAGTCTTTAAATTCGTAAGTTTTTGTCCCTGTCTCTAGATAATAAGCAATGTCTTTCCAAGACCCGCCCCTAATGACTTTCTTAGGTTCATCATCATCAAAATACGTTGGATTCAAGTCCCAAACCAATGGCATTGCGGAAGGATTAAATGCATCTTCACACCATTCGGCTACATTACCTGACATTTCATATAGTCCGTAATCATTGGCAAAGAATGTACCTACAGGTGATGTATAAGCAAATCCATCATCGAAATAGTTACCTCTACCAGGCTTGAAGTTCGCCAAAAGACAACCTTTCTTATTTCTGATATATGGGCTACCCCAGGGGTATTTGTTCATATCTCTACCGCCTCTTGCTGCATACTCCCATTCTGCCTCTGAAGGCAACCTGAAATTTGGCATTGGAAAAAGTCCACGATCAGCTCTGAAATTATTCAAATGATCAGTTCTCCATTTGCAAAAATACTTCGCAGCTTCCCAATCAACCCCTACCACTGGATAGTGGTCGAAAGCTGGATGTGACCAGTAGTATACCATCATTGGGTCTCCCATATGATGTGTAAAGTCTCTTACCCAAACAGAAGAATCCGGAACTAAGTCCTCCACAACGAATCCTTCTGGAAGATCAGTCTCTGATCCTTCGGTAATGTCTTCTACAAACTGTCGATATTCATTATTTGTGATTTCCGTATCATCCATATAAAAAGGACCGATCGTCACCTGTTTGTTGTAGTTGATTTGAGTAGCAGCTACATCTTCATCTGCCTGTCCCATATGGAATGTCCCCGGAGGAACTGCTACCATACCGAATGGCCGGCTCATTTCCCAACCTTCTCGTCCTTGAGCTCCTATCAATTCACCATTGGTATCCACAGCTTGACCTTTGTTGCCGCCAAACATATTGGCTATACTACAGCCTTGAGTACCAATAAGAACAATAGATAGAAAAAGGAACGAAAAAATTCGGCTTACACTAAATTTATTCATAACACAAAATTTATAACATTCATACTTTAACATAACAAGTATACACAAAATATATTGCACGGTTTAAACCATAAATATAATCTTTACAATTCAAGATACCTTAAATCTCGAACAAAAATTATTTCAGGCCACTAAAATAAGAAAAGCACTTTCTTTCCCACGGTTTTCTAACAACTAATTATAGTTTTAATATCGAAATCTTGGTGTGCGTATGATCTTTTTTGCCCCTGTAGATATCGAGGGCAAATCATATCTAATGAAAATCTCATGTGATGTAGGTTGCTTCGCAGATTGCTCTTTGATTATGTAATCAAATGAATACCCAGCTTTTAGCTGATTGTTCTCCAAAAACGAATACCCCATAAGTAAGGTCAAGGCCTCATTGTTCCGGTATGACAGCCCTCCCCAAAGTTTTTGGTTGTAGGTAGCAATGACACTCAAATCAATCGAAAAAGTATTAATATCTGATGTCACCAAAATAGACGGCGTAAGATCAACATTATAAGTCAAGCGATAATTATACTCTCCATATAGATTGTATATCATACTTGTCTTGTTATCCGCATCGCCTGTTCCAGATAGGGAATAGTTCATTTCTGGCTGAAGCAAATGATTGACCCCTGCCGCTAAAATAAACTCCTCGGTTGAGTAGCCTACGCCAAAAGCTAAATCTATTACCATTTGAGACTCCTGTTTTTGAGAATTGAAAGGGTCTGAACCATCCACAAACCTGAGCTGGTCACCACTTAATGTACGATTGATCAACTCAGGCCGAATGCCAAAACTAATCGTACCCCGATTCAAACGCTTGTGATATGCTAGAGACACCTGCGTTTCTATAGTATTGATAGGGCCTACCTTATCGTATAGAACATTGATCCCTACCCCTAGCGGTATTTTTTTAAGCGAGACAGGGGTTGAAAAATTCAAGTATTGTGTAGATGGGGCGCCGCCATCATTTTCGATCGTGGGTTCATAACCCACCCACTGTGCTCGGCTAATGACACTGACACTCCCTTTGCCATCCAATGCTGTTAGCGCAGGACTCCAATAGGACTTTGCAAACATATATTGACTGAAATGCGGATCCTGCTGCGCTATGGATTTATACCCAAACGCAACAATGACAAGAATAAGAATTAAGGATCTCCACATAGGGTTTGTAATTACAATGACGCCAATCTAATGGCGTAGTATGTAATAATAATCAAAAATTGAAAATACCCTTATCTAGTTCAATACAAATAAGTCGAACTATGGTCTTAATTCTTACTTACTTTCTTAATGTAAAGCTCTATTGCTCCTGTCATTGATGGTGCATTAGGCAATGGCGCTTCAATATCAAGAATCAAATTAGCATCTCTCACTGCCTGAGCCGTAGTAGGTCCAAAAGCAGCAATTCGAGTATTGTTTTGTTTGAAATCTGGGAAATTCACCAATAATGAATTGATCCCTGAAGGACTAAAAAAAGCAATGATGTCATAATTAACATCAGCCAAATCAGAAAGGTCACTCGCCACTGTTTTGTATATGATCGCTTCTGTACAGTTAAACCCATTTGAGTTTAAAAAGTCAGGGATATCATTTTTTCTAATGTTAGAACAAGGGAATATGTATTTCTCGTTTTTGTGTTTTTTCAACACTTCGATCAATTCGTTGGCCGTTCTAGAACCTGTGAATATTTTTCTTTTTCGAATAACGATATACTTCTGCAGGTAGTTGGCTGTCTGCTCTGAAATACAAAAATATTTCATATCAGAGGGTATTTCCACCTTGCTTTCTGCAGCCAATCTAAAGAAATGATCAACCGCATTTCGGCTTGTGAAAATCACTGCCGTATGCTTCAAAATGTCTATTTTCTGAGCTCTAAACTCCTTTATGTCGACTGGGTCGATTTGGATAAAGGGTCTAAAGTCAATCTTAATATTATACTTTTCAGCTAGATCGAAATACGGTGACTTATCACCTACAGGTTCTGGTTGAGAAACCAGAATACTTGATACTTTCTTTAGTCTAGCCTTGTCTTCAATCAATAATTCTTCGCTCATTCCAATGGACCTATTTGAAAACTATTATGTAACTATTTTAAGAAAATCTTAAAGAATAGTAACAGAGGGATCAATTCCGTGCTGCAAAGGTAAGAAAATAAATGAAGTTTTCGAAAAGTATAAATCTTATTTAAAACAAAAAAGATTAGAATAAGGCGTCCTATCCAAGATAAAAGGACAATTATTTTTATAAATGTAGCATGTTCTGAGAGGATTAATCCACCAAAAATACCATTGATTACGCTAAGCGAAAATGCAACTGTGGCAATGATCAATGAAAGCCTAAAGTAGGCAAAAAAGTGAATGAGCCTAACCTTTTTGATTTTGAACAGCTGGGTATTGATGGATACCACTATCAACTTAAACAATATCAACACAAAGCAATACACGGAAACCTCTAGGCCTACCTTGACCATACCTGATCCATCAGAGTAAAAAGAAAAAGACGAGAAAAAGTCTGGGTGAAACAGGCCAATGTTAATCACTGTGCTCCCTACTAATAAGGCATAGAAAACCACAAAACCGATATTAGGCCAAGCCATGGGCGAGTGGGCTATTATAAGATCAAAGTTTTGTCGTACTTGTATGGCTTTTATTACAGAAAAATATTCTTTGAACAACCTAAAACTGAATGCTCTAAGTAAGGCAACCAAAGACATAGTGACCATAGAGATGATAATAAACAAATCCAGTTTTTTATGTCCTCCTCGCACTAGAAAAGAGGATTGAGCAACGGCATTTTCCTCCCCTTTTTCTTTTTTAATTATCTGGGTAGTGATCATAGAAGCATTGAGCTGTTGACTATGAATAGCAACATAAATTCGGTTTTCCCTATAGACTTGATGCAAGCTATCCAATGACAAATAGACGGACTGATACACTTCACTTCCATAAACCAGTTCGCGTTGAATCCATACAAAGTGCTGCTCTGGAAAAGTGAGTTTGAGATATGCCCCACTGAATTTTTTCAGATCTACTTCAAAACGAACTACGTTTGTTTTAGACTGCTTGAAATAAGGCACATAAAGTTCTTCGTCTTCATCGAAAACCTCCCAATTCCAACGCAGGTTTTTAAGTTCTACATCACCAGAATAACTAGTTATCGGGAATAATAATCCCCACAAAAAAACTAGTGTGACAACCCTCTTACACATCTAACTGTGCTCTTCTTTTATTGATTAAAACCTCCAAAACTGTGCTAATAAAAACAGCAAAAGCACCTATGATTAGTAATAAGGTAGAATTACCTAAATGAGAAAAGAAAATACAAAACCCAACTACGCTTAAATTGATTATAATCAAAACAAACACAACCTGAAGATGAGATAATCCCATGTCGCAAAGATAATGATGTATGTGGTTGCGGTCAGGCATAAATGGAGAAACGCCACGATATACTCGAATCGTAAATACTCTAAGCGTATCGAAAATAGGAATAAAAAGCACACTAATGGCAATCGCTGGTGCCGAAGCTATTTTATCCATTTCTATAAAATGAATAGCTAGAATAGCTATAATAAATCCACTAACCAATGCCCCCGTATCTCCCATGAAAACCTTGGCATTAAGCAAATTATACCTAAGGAAACCAACCATAGCACCCGTTAGAGCAAAACAAACAAAGGCATAACTTTCTTCTCCATAGGAGTAAAAATAAACGCCGAAGGTCATACAAATAACTACTACAATAGAGCCTGCTAGACCATCCACTCCATCGATCAAATTGACCGCATTAGTGATACAAAGAATCACCAAAAAACTAAAAGCATAACTTATTCCTACCTCAAGATCATAAACCCCCATAAAACCTTGAAAACTGGAGATTCTAACATCGGCATAAAACAACACAATGCCAGCGGCCAGTACTTGCACAAAGAATTTTTTAAAAACTGATACACCGTTGATGTCATCTTTGACCCCAACAAAAAATATAATCAAACTCCCAGCTAGCAACTGCTGAATACCCAATGACATCTGTCCAAAAATGGCCACACTAGTCATGAATCCAGCGAAAATGGCTAACCCACCCAAGCGCGGTGTATCGATGTCGTGAAACTTTCTAAAATCTGGCTCGTCGAGGATCCGTTTACTATGTGCCACACTGATAATAGTGGGTATAGAAAACATAGAAATCAGAAGTGCCCAACAAAATATCAGTATGGATTCGATCATGTGCGAGTTGAATTTTGCTCAAAGTAAGTCAAAGTCAATACCTTTTCAAAAAATGGCTGTATAACCAAAATGTATTTTAGATGTGGCAAACGAAAACGACTCTCCATCCCGCTTGCCCAAACCATAGAGTATTTTGAAATTTCCACGTTCAGTGGCGAATTGCATACCTGCTCCCAACCCTGCTGGACGATCAGAATAGCTGCCGTAAATAATGTCATAAGACAAAAAAGCCTGATCATAAAACGTTACTAAGTAAGAAGCCGCATCCAGATAATATCGCCACTCCAAATTTACCAGTGCATACTTAGAAGCAAAAAATTCTAATTCATTAAAACCTCTTATCGTTTTTAGCCCACCCAGCCTATACAAATCATTGAGATACAGATAATCGTTAAATATCACTCCATTTTGAGATGACAGGTACAACACTGACCTTGGAGAAATCCGCTTATACGCTTCTAATATCACCTGCAAGCGATATTGGGTAGACTCGGGTATAGACGAACCTATAGTGCTCACAGACTTTCTCCCAACATTAGTGATCCATTGTGTTTTGAAACCATCTTTGGGTTGAAGCCATCGATCGAGCTTATACCAAGTGACTGCCAGTCCATAATAATCAATATTAAAATCACCACTAGCCCCTGTTTGATCATCCAATTCGTTTCCTAATAGACTTTCATAACTCATTCGCATACTTACTCGCTTCGACGGGCGGTAGTCGAATGCCAACTGTAGTGACCGATTCGAGTACACCGTGTCTTGTCGAATCTGATCTAGAGAAAAATAAAAGTCCAACGGCGAGCCTAACAATATTGGATGCAGGTAACTCGCATGCAACTGCTGCGAACCTGGCTCCAATTTTTTCCAGTTGACTTCCACTTTTTTGCCAGACTGAAACAAATTGTTGATACTCAAATCCAACTCACCCGTAACCTCTAGGCCTTCTCCATCTGCCTCAGGCACCACCCCTAATATTCCATCAAAATAATTGACTTTACGCGGCATCAGTTCTAAAGCTACGCGTGCTTTTTTTAATTGAAAAGAAGTACTCATTCTCTCCAAAGACAAAAATGGAAGGTGTTGGATTTTATCTTCAACTCTAGCCAAATCTTCTTCATCATAATTTTTGCCATAATCAAGACCCAAATATTTACTTAGAAATACTGGTTTCACCAGACCCTGTGGATTCACAGCCAAACTATCATAGGTGATTTGCGTACCCAGATCAAGCCTGAGCTCTACTTCCAAAAAGCCATTTTCTACTTTAGCAGGTCCTTCTAGTTCCAAGGTGGCAAATGGATATCCGTTGGCTTCTAAATACTTTAAAACCTCATGCGCTTCGGAGACAACCTGATCAGGTGAAATCACTTCCTGATTCACTTTTATTTTCGGAAAGCGTGACAAGCCGCCCATTACTTCCTGATCATCCATAATGGTGATAGCTACAGCCTCGAAGGCACGGCCTTGATACACCCATAAACGTATCGTATCTACTGCCAATAAGCTAGAATCTATACTAGCCAGCCAATAGCCATCTCTTCTAAGCTCTTCTATCATTGCCTTATTGGCCAATCTGATTTCAGAGCTATCCATCCTCGACCACTTAGGCACATAGGACTGATCCACTCCTTCATATACCACCGTGTAAGCAATAGGTTGTGCCCAAGTAATACTTGCTACCCCTATCGCCAGAAAAAAAGAAGCCACATGTTTTCCAAATACTCTATACATTAGCGACTCAAAATAATTCTAACGACTTGGCTGGTATCTACATCCATATTCCCTACTGCAAACAAGCCTGCCATTACTGTGATTTTCATTTTTCCACCAATCTAAACACCAAATCAGATTTAATCGAGGCTATCCTCAAGGAAATTGAAATACAGAAAAATTATCTCGGAGCAGAAACTGTAGAAACCATTTACTTCGGTGGCGGCACGCCATCCATGCTAAGCAGTGCAGAACTAGTCTCTACTTTGGCAGGCATTCGCCAAAATTTCAACATTAGCGAAAGCGCAGAGATCACACTAGAAGCCAACCCTGACGACCTCAGTCAAGCCAAACTGACGGCTCTCAAAAAAGCAGGCATCAACAGGTTAAGCATCGGCATTCAATCATTCGACAACGATTTACTTACTTACTTCAATCGCGCCCATGATGCCCACATGGCCACGAAGTGCGTACAGCAAGCCCAAGCTTTAGGGTTTAAAAACCTTTCGATCGACCTCATATTTGGAGCTCCCAGCCAATCAACAGCTGGCCTTAAAAAAGACCTTGAGCAAGCACTTCTATTAAAAACACCTCACATATCTATATATGGCCTAACCATAGAAAAAGACACCGTCTTTGGCAAATGGGAAAAACAGAATAAGCTCAAGCCCATGGATGAGGATATCGCTGCGGAGCATTTAGAGCTCATCATGACTACGCTTTCGGCTGCTGGATATGTGCAGTATGAGATCTCTAATTTCTGCTTGCCAGGTTTCGAATCCAAACACAACTCTTCCTATTGGCATGGTAAAAAGTATCTAGGATTGGGGCCCGCCGCACATTCATACAATGGCGAAGAGCGACAATTCAACCTAGCACACAACAGCAAGTACATTCGACAAATCCAAGCAGGAAAACTACCTACCTCAATAGAGAAATTAACCCCCGAAGACCAAATCAATGAGTATCTCCTCACCAAACTCAGGCTGATAGAGGGAGTGAACCATCAACTACTCCTATCAACTACTGGGTTTGACCTTTTGAGAGAGAGGGCTTCCGAAATAGATCAGTTCGTAGAGATGAAAATGTTAGAAACCAACGGAGATTTTGTTCGCTTGACTACTCATGGTAAATTACTTGCCGATTTCATTACTGAAAAACTGATAATCTGACTATATTCATCATTTATAAAGAAAAATTGTGGCGTGACTTAAGTACTTACCAAAAGGTTTGACTATTTATGAACACGCAGAAATGAGCTGGCATTTAAATATGACGAAACAAGAAAAAAGGGCAATGATGTTACTCAAATCGTTGATATTTCACTATCATGGTTTGGACGAAGACGAAAAAGCCATATTAGAAGAAAGTGCCATGCAATATGATGCCCATCGGGAGTTGGACTGGGCCAATGCCTTCATTGCCGAAGACTTTCTGTCGGCCTTCGAGCGTGCCCGCGAATTCTTAAATAAAGTAATTGGCGTACTGCCCAAAGAGCAAAAGCTCGATCATCTCATTGCCGTATGGCAAGACAATCACAAAAAAGGATATATGACTGAAATGGAGGCCACCGCCATGATCAACCTGGCCAAAGACTGGGACATTCAGTCCGAATTGATGGAGCGTGTCCGCGAGGGCTAGAGACTCATTCGTTCCTTAAATTTCGACGCCTGTCTTCTGCTTACCTCTACTTTTTCTCCTCCCTTGAGCTGTACCATAAGGCCACCATTGAACCATGGTTCAATCGACTCTACCCAACCCAAATTGATGATATGCTTCCTACTGGCTCGAAAAAAGGATTTGTCGTCCAGTTTTTCATCCAGTGCATTGAGAGACTTGTGAATCATGGGTCTAAAGCCATCAAAAAACACTTTGATATAGTTGCCATCAGATTCGAACAAACGAATATTTTCCAACTTCACAAACCAACATTTTTCCCCATCCTTTACAAAAACCTGATCCGTAGATTTGAGTTTTTCGGAAGTTTCTACAGCGACAGCCACAGGTTTAACAGTCTGACTTAGCACTTTCCTTACTACATCTGACAGTCGGTTAGCATCTATTGGCTTAAGCAAATAATCCAAGGCATTGAACTCAAAAGCTTTGATCGCAAATTGATCATAGGCTGTAGTAAATACGACCAAAGGTGTTTTTTCTAGCATTTCCAGCAATTCGAATCCCGTCTTGTCAGGCATCTGAATATCAAGAAAAATCAGATCAGGTTCGTATTTCTCTATTTTCTCAATCGCATCGTCCACATTGACCGCCTCATCCACGATCTCTATCTCTGGAAACTCAACCAGCAGTGAGGTCAATTCCTTTCTTGCCAGTCTTTCGTCGTCTATTATAATTGCCTTCATACTAATATCCTTTGGGTAAAACGAGTTCAGTCAATACGGTATTTTCAGTTTCGTTTTTGATTGAAAACCGAGCCATGTCTCCATAGATCAGTTCTATTCTCTTCTGGGTATTGACCAGCCCATACCCACTCTTTTTGGTTGGTTTATTTTCTAAATATACACCCGAATTTCTAATTTGAACAACTAGAAAATCTCCTTCTATTCTACTCATCACGTTGATGGTGCCTCCAGACTTCAATTTTGAAATACCATGCTTTATTCCGTTTTCGACCAAGGTTTGAATCATCATGGGTGGGATTTTTATCTTATATGTCCGTTCACTGATATTTAGTTCTACCCGTAAACGTTCTTCATATCTGATCGATTCAAGACTGAGGTAATCTTCTACGGTGGCCATTTCGTCTTGGAGCAAAACGAGCTTTTCTTTATCCACTTGAAGTGAATTTCTTAGAATATTAGATAATTGAGTAATCGCCGATTTAGATTTTTTAGGGTCTTCATCTACCAAGGCCCGAATGCTATTCAAGGCATTGAATATAAAATGTGGATTGAGTTGAGCACGCAGATTATTCAGTTCGGTGTCCCTAATTACAGCCTGATACTGCAAAGACTTATTGTACTCCTCAAAATAATGATACGTGAAATACACTAGCGACCACAAGAAATACATGGAGGTAGGCCCCAAAATACTCAACAACATATTGATAGGCTTTAGCTCCACCGACATAATGAGCGTGCCCATCAGATAAGATACCAAAAGTAGCAACACATAGTTGACCAACCCTAAAACAAGGTTGGAAATCAAAATACGAGGAATCAATTGAATTGAAGAAAAAGCAAACCACTCCTTTTTCTTGATCTGAACACGCAGGAAGTGAGTCGAACCAATATAAAATACGACCTGAAATACTGCACCAAAAAAATCCGTGGAAGTGACCTTGCGGCTTTGTAGCAAAAGCACACTAAAATTGAGCAAGCCCCAAAAGGACCATCCAATAATTTGGCACAACCAATAGGCACGCTGCTTTGTGATCTGCATATTTGTCAAAAATATAGAAACCCAACGATAGGGCTACTATGATTTGACCAGTGGTGATATAAGAAGGTCTATGGCTATATTTAAAAGCTGTCTCAAAATCTCCATTCACCTTCATTTAGCTTTTGAGACAGCCTTAATTGAGAATATTATACCTCTACTAATGGTTCTGGTTTTGCTTTTTTCCTCGCCTTGGCTTTTACGAATGGTCTAATGATCAGGCGTGTACCACGATCGTATGTAAAATAATTCCAAAGCCAATTGCCAAAGATCACGATCTTGCTACGAAACTCTACGATAAGGATCAAATGCACAAACATCCAAGTAAGCCACGCCATAAAACCTCCGTACTTGAATTTACCCATCAGTTCGGTCACTGCCTTGTTTCTACCTACAGTAGCCATGGTTCCTTTGTCCAAATACTTAAACGCTTTCCAAGGTTTGCCTTTAGACAAGCCATTTAGATTGTTGGCTAAAAGCTGTCCCTGCTGTATCGCCACAGGGGCTAGCATGGGATGGCCTCTCGGATGATCTTCATCCATCATACTGGCCACATCTCCAATGGCATAAATATTATCGAAGCCCACCACACGACTATACTCATCTACTTTAAATCGCTTGTCGGGAGTGATGTCATGCGTCAGTCCTTCGATCGCATTACCTTTCACTCCTGCGCCCCATACCAGCGTTTCGCTAGGAATCTGCATACCGTCGTTGAGTGTGACCGTCTCCCCATCAAAGGCTTTTACTACTTTGCCTACATAGATATTGACGTCAAATTTTTTGAGATAGTCAAATGCCTTCCTGCTGGAATATTCCGACATCGCACCGAGCAATCGCTCCTGCCCTTCGATCAGATAAATCTGCATCTTGTTGAGATTGAGCTCTGGGAAATCTTTCGGCAACACATGTTTTTTCAATTCGCCCAGCGCACCAGCTACTTCCACGCCAGTAGGCCCTCCGCCTACAATCACATAGTTCATCAGGCGCTGCATCTCATTTTCGTCGGTCTTGAGTACCGCCTTTTCGAAATTTTGTAAGATTTGGCTACGCAAGTTGAGGGCATGCGGTACTTGCTTAAGAGGAAAACTTTTCTTCTCGAAATCGTCATTACCAAAAAAATTGGTCAACGACCCACAGGCCAATACCAGTCGGTCATATTTCACACTCCCGATATTGGTTTCTACTATCTGATTTTCACCGTCTATCTTACTGACCGTGGCCATCCTAAAGTAAAAATTCTTCCTGTTTTGAAAACTCTTCCTGAGCGGCCCAGCTATTGAGTCCGGCTCTAATCCAGCCGTGGCTACCTGATACAGGAGGGGCTGAAACGTGTGATAGTTATACCTATCGAGCAATACTACTTGAAATTGTGAGGTGTCTAGTTTTTTAAGAAATCTGAGGCCTCCAAAGCCTCCACCTACTACTACTAATCTGGGTAATTCTGATTGAGGAATTTTGATCTCCCCACTTTCGCCTACCATGTTTTTATACGGTTTGAGTACTTTAAAATCTAACGATCTTAGAAGACGCGAAGTTCAGAAATTTTAAACTAAATAATAATAATTAACGAATAGAAAAACGATAATTAATTCGCTTTCAGCAAGTCTTTTTTGTTCAGCAACATACAAGTAATAAATCCACTTGTGGCCGACATCACGTGAATGAAAGAAATGTGGACATCAATGCCGATTACTGCAAGATTGATAGTTTCGAAACAAGCAATCAATCCGAGCAGTACCCACGGCTTTCTACTCATATATGCCAATGCTCCAATCAAAGCATAAAACCCAACAGATCCACCCATCCAGTTACGTTCAAAGCCAAACTGGAAAAAGGAAATATCTGGCCAATAAGCGATGCCAATATTGAACATGGTACCAAAAAAGACACCCACAAAAATATAGGACACGAAAAAGATAATGGCAGTAGCCTTGGTTCCGTGCTGCACTTCGAATGACTGTACGGGCATCATAAATCCGAATATGGTCACGAACAGAATGTGATCCAGCCCGTTATGAAAAAACGGAGCGGTAAACCAACTGATGACATAATTGAGTGGCTCAGTGACCATCTTGATCATCCATATGGCTCGATCGCAGGCAAAGGCCAGCTGCCAGGTTTCGTCACAATTGCGCGTAGACGCAAAACCCAAAGCAGCAATAATAGACCAAACCACAACCAAATACAGCAGCGTAAATGGTCTGGACTTCACCCATTCCCCAAATTCCATGCGTTCTCCATACACATTAGTCCAAAACCACTGATAAGGGATCAATTGCTCGCCAGTATGTTTTTTTCTGTGGGTTGTCCTGTTAGTCTCTGCCATTCCTCAATTTTCAAAGCCGCCAAAATAGGCCAAATATTTTAAGATGATAATTCCTCCGCCAAAAACTTGGCTGTGTAACCCGCATTTATCTTCACCACTTGCTCTGGTGTACCCTCGGCTATGATCTGCCCTCCGCCATGGCCTCCTTCTGGACCTAGATCGATCACATGATCCGAGATCTTGATCACGTCGAGATTGTGTTCGATAATCATGACTGTATTGCCTTTTTCCACCAAAATATTGAGCACATTGAGTAGATGCTGTATGTCTTGGAAGTGCAAGCCTGTGGTAGGCTCGTCGAGCACATAAAACGTCTGGCCAGTATCTTTTTTCGACAGCTCTGTGGCCAATTTGACGCGCTGTGCCTCACCGCCCGACAAAGTGGTGGCATGCTGTCCCAGTGTGATATAACCCAACCCTACCTCTTTCAAAGTTTTAATTTTGCGTACAATTTTCGGCTGGTGCTCAAAAAAGTCTACGGCCTGCTCTACCGTCATGTCGAGCACGTCGGAGATCGACTTGCCTTTAAATCTTACTTCGAGCGTTTCGCGATTGTAGCGTTTGTCTTTACACGTTTCGCACGGCACGTACACATCTGGCAAAAAGTCCATTTCTACCAGCTTCATTCCCGCACCTTCACACGTCTCACATCTCCCACCCTTCACATTGAATGAAAACCGGCCAGGCTTGTAGCCTCTGATCTTAGACTCTGGCAACTGAGAAAACAATGCTCGAATATCTGTAAATACACCCGTATAAGTAGCTGGGTTCGACCTCGGCGTTCTCCCAATAGGGGACTGATCCACTTCTATGATCTTATCCACCTCATCTGTACCTATTATGCTTTTATATGGCAAGGGGTCTTTCCTCGATCGGTAAAATTTCTTATTGAGAATGGGTACAAAAGTCTCATGAATCAACGAAGATTTCCCACTACCAGACACACCCGTCACACAGATCATTTTGCCTAAAGGCAAAATGAGATCCACATCTTTCAGGTTGTGACCAGTAGCACCCTTCAGCTCTATTTTTTTACCATTACCTTCTCTTCTTTTGTCTGGCACGGCTATCGTTAGCTGACCATTGAGGTAACCAGATGTAGTCGTTGGTTTTTTGACAAACTCGGCTGGAGTGCCTTCTGCAACCACCTGTCCGCCATGACGCCCAGCACCTGGCCCTATGTCTATGATATAGTCTGAGTCTAGCATCATGTCTTTGTCGTGCTCCACTACGATCACGGTATTACCCAAATCACGGAGGTCTTTTAGTGCTTTGATCAGCTTCACGTTGTCTCGCTGATGCAGGCCAATACTCGGCTCATCAAGGATGTACAACACACCTACTAACTGCGTTCCGATCTGAGTAGCCAACCTTATCCGCTGCGCTTCTCCGCCAGACAAAGTCCGAAGTGGTCGGTTGAGTTCTAAGTAGTTTAGCCCCACATCCAACAGAAAACCCAATCGTTTTCGAATCTCCTTGAGGATTTCTACAGCGATCATATTCTGGCGCTCCGTCAATCGATCTTCTATGTCATGAAACCAGTCCGTCAAATCATTGATATTCAATCGAGCCAATTCAGATATATTCTTATCTGCTATTTTGAAATGCAAAGATTCCTTTCTGAGCCTAGCACCATCGCACTCTGGACAAGTCGTGGTAGTGGTGAAATCCTTGATCCATTTTTGAATTTTTTCAGTGCCGCTATCTTTCTGTTTTTCCAAGAAATTGGCAATCCCTTCAAACTCAGTATTCCACTCCGTGCCCTGGATATTTTTTGGAGCTGACGGCTACAGGCTCGTCTTCTCCATATAGCAGCACATCGAGCACAGCAGGTTTGATGTCCTTGATCGGAGTAGTCAGACTGTATTTGTGCCTTTTTAGGATGGCTTCAATTTTCTTGAATATCCAAATGTCTCTGAATTCGCCTAAAGGCAAAATAGCTCCTCTGCTGATGCTCAAAGTATCGTCTGGGATGATATTTTCTTTTTCAATTTTCTCTATGACCCCCAGTCCGTTGCAGCATTGGCAAGCGCCATAGGGCGAGTTGAATGAAAAATTGTTGGGAGCGGGATCGTCGTAGGCCAGCCCCGACTTGGCATCCATCAGGTTTTTGGAGAAGTGATGCATCTCGCCTTGCTCATCCAAAATCATCATGATGCCTTTGCCTTGCTGTATGGCCGTCTTGAGCGAAGCATTGATTCTGATCTTGTCTTTGTCTCGTACTTGCACTCGATCGATCACGATTTCTATGTCGTGCGTTTTGTATCGATCTACTTGCATCTTGGGCACGAGGTCTTGCAGCTCGCCATCAATCCTAACTTTGGTATAACCCATCTTGGCGATCTGCACAAACAGCTCTCTGTAGTGACCCTTTCGACCTTTGACTACTGGTGCCAGAATAGAAATTTTTTGATCTTCGAAAAAAGACAATACATGAAAGAAGATCTGCTCTTCGGTCTGCTTTTCCATTTTCTCTCCTGTCACATAAGAGTAGGCGATACCTGCTCTAGCAAACAACAATCGCATAAAGTCATAAACCTCTGTAACTGTGCCTACCGTAGATCGTGGGTTTCTACTGGTGGTCTTTTGTTCGATAGAAATGACAGGAGAAAGTCCGTTGATCTTGTCTACATCGGGTCGCTCCATGTCGCCCATAAAGCTACGCGCATAGGCAGAAAAGCTCTCCATATACCTACGCTGCCCCTCGGCATAGATGGTGTCGAAAGCCAACGAAGACTTACCACTCCCACTGATACCTGTGATCACAACCAGCTGATTGCGTTTAAATTTTACATCTATGTTTTTGAGATTGTGCTCGCGGGCGCCATATACTTCTATATAATCCGTATGCTCTCCTTCTAGCGAATCCAAAATGGTGGGTTCTTCTACTTGTACTGCCTTTGCCATTATTCTCTTGCTGGTATTTTTACTTCAAATTTTTGGCCTTGCTTCACACGCATATCATACGTTCTGATCCAAGGGTTGAGTCTTTTCAATTGGTAATAATTGGTACCATGCGCTTCGGCAAAATCGTTCCAATTGGCAATCGAGGCCTCTACTGTAATGTTTTCTATAGGTTCGGGGGTATAAATTTCGTCTATCTCAAACCCATAAGCTGTAGGGTCTTCAAGCATATTTTTGAGTGCCAAAATTCTGAACACATACCTTGAGGGCTCCTCGGTCATTACCATGTCGTAGTAGGAAGTTGCACGCTGATTTTCTAGCACCTTAGCCACACCACTCATACCCATGTTGTACGAAGCAGCCACGAGTGCCCAGTCCCCAAATTTCTCATACGCCTTTTTCAAATATTTGATGGCAGCTTCTGTGGAACGAATAGGGTCGTAACGTTGATCCACTTCTTTGTTGACAATCAAACCAAAATCTCCTGCTGTGCCCTTCATAATTTGCCAGAAACCTACGGCTTGGGCGGGCGAGACTACTTGCGCCAGTCCGCTTTCGGCTACTGCCAAGTATTTAAAATCCGTAGGCACGTCGTTGGCTGCTAGGATAGAGTCCAAAAGTGGCAACCAACGTTGGGCTCTTTTGATCAGTATGATGGAATTGGAATGCCAAAAGGCGTTGACTTGAAGTTCTCGATCCAACCGCTCTCTTACATCCATTCGGTCGAGCGGCACCGCTTCGCCAGCAAATGTCATGACTTCAGGTACGGGATATCCTTTGATGGCATGATTGTTTTGCTTGATCTCCACCACAGGCTCTGGCTCAGATATAGCCACCGTCTGCACAGTAGTATCGAAATCTCTGGTAAACACACGATCAGCCACATAGATACCTACGCCTCCAATCAACAATCCCACTAAAAAATATTGGTGCTTTTTTAACATGCTGTGTTTAGAAGTTCGGAGACAATTTGTATTGATCGTAAAAATCGTCAATAACAGCTACAGCCTCAGATTCGGTTTCTACCAAATGGAATAACTTCATGTCCTCTGCGTTGATGTTTTTCTCTTTGACCAATACCTCTTGGAGCCAATCTACCAATCCGCCCCAGTAGTCCTTGCCCACCAATACGATAGGAAATTTTTCTATCTTATTGGTTTGAATCAAGGTTAGTGCTTCAAACATTTCATCCAACGTACCAAATCCGCCTGGCATCACGATGAAGCCCTGTGAATAACGCACAAACATGACTTTTCTCACAAAGAAATAATCGAAATTGATCAACTTTTCTGGGTCTATGTAGATGTTGTTGTTTTGCTCGAATGGCAAATCGATATTCAACCCCACAGACTTACCATTTTCACTACGAGCGCCCTTATTGCCCGCTTCCATGATACCAGGACCTCCACCCGTAATCACGCCATATCCATGACGGACCAACTTGGCTGCGATCTCCTCGGCCATTTGATAATACTTGTGATCGGGCTGTGTTCTAGCCGATCCAAAAATGGATACACAAGGGCCAATTTTAGCCAGTTTTTCGAAGCCTTCTACAAACTCCGACATGACCTTGAAGATCACCCATGAGTCTGCACTTTTAATTTCATTCCAATTTCGATTTTTAAAGGCTTTTTTTATTTTTTCAACATGTGCTTTTTTCTTAGATCCGTCTCCCATCTTATTTCTTATTCGTTGGTTATTAAATATTTATGGTTTCAAAAAATGCCAAGCCGGCAAAGGTAGAGATAATTGGCCAAAGCCTCAATCCTGACTTAACAATTCGCTAAGCGACTCCTTCACTAACTGGTGTTTAAATTGATAACCTGAATTTTGAAGTTTTGTACATGATACTTTATGCCCTTGTAGAAGCACCGCAGACATCTCGCCCAGCAAACCTCTGAAGATAAATGCTGGCACATTGGGTAGCCACAATGGGCGCTCAATAGCTCTCGCTATCAAACGAGTCAGTTCGTCATTAGTTACGGGGAAAGGTGCCACCAAATTGAAAGCCCCTGATAGCTCTTGCTGCTCGATCAAGTGTCCTACAGCTCCACACCAATCTTGCCAATGAATCCAATTGATATACTGCTGTCCAGACCCCAAAGCTGCACCTGCATAATAGCGAACAGGTAGCAACATCTTTGGGAACGCACCCCCAGCACCATCTAGCACCAACCCTGTACGCAACCGAACCACTCGCATACCTAGTGCAGAAAAACGATCGGCCTCCGTCTCCCATTGAACACATACCTGTGCCAGAAAATCGGTTCCTGATCGATCCTCCTCATCCGACACATATTCAAAATCTCTAAAGCCATAATAACCAGTAGCCGATGCACAAAGCAGCGCTTTGGGTTTCTTCTCCATTTTTTCAATGGCGTCGTAGAGCAATCGGGTAGAAAGTATCCTGCTGTCTACGATCTCTTTTTTTCGAGCATCCGTCCAGCGACCTTCGGCTATATTGGCTCCAGCCAAATGGATAACCACCTCCACTCCATCCAAGGCTCTGGGGTCTATGTATCCATTCTGCAAGCTCCATTTGTACTGCGGCGACTCTGCCGAAAGTTGTTCGGTACGGCTTACGAGCCTCGGGAGCATACCCAACGACCGTAAGTACCCCACCAGTCGCTGTCCAATTAATCCTGTGCCTCCCGTGACTAATACATGCATTCTAATCAAATTTTAATGTTGAAAAAAGCGTCAGAAACTGACCCTTTTAAAGTTATTGACTATTTTAGAATTTAGTCGAAACCAAACACCAGTTAATGAACTTTTCTTTTGAGTCATATCAGCAACTCATCGTACTGAGTCTAGGGTTTGCTGTGATTTGTATAGCAGCATCTCGCATTGCACCCCTCTTCCAGAGGGTTAATTTGCCTATCATCACTGGTTTTTTGGCCACTGGTGTTTTAGCAGGGCCTTATATTTTGGATTTGGTACCCAAGGAATCTTCGCACCAGCTCAATTTTATCAATGAAATTGCGTTGGCATTCATTGCCTTTGCTGCAGGCTCTGAGTTATACTTGAGGGAACTGCGTTCACGGTTCAAAAGCATCAAATGGAATACCATTAGTCAACTGGTCGCTACTTTTGGTTTTGGAGGTCTCTCGGTTTTCTTTCTGTCTGACCTGATCCCATTTATTGCAGATACAGACTTCAGCACCCGGTTGAGTGTTTCGCTATTAGCTGGTGCTATATTCGTAGCACGGTCTCCTACTAGTGCCATTGCCATCATCAACGAGCTACGTGCCAAAGGGCCTTTGACACAAACAGTATTGGGTGTAACCGTACTGACCGATTTTTTCGTCATCATTCTTTTTGCGGTGGCCATGTCATTCGCGGTTAGCTTATCTGGTGGAGATCATTTCAACTACATCAGTATTATCTTCCTCTTGGTTGAAATTTCCGTGTCTTTAGGCATAGGATTTCTACTAGGCAAAGTACTCAATATCGTTATCTCGTTTCGAATCAGACGCTATGTCAAATCTATCCTCATTGTTGCATTGGGCTATTCGGTATATATAATAAAACTCTACATACAAGATATCTCAACCGGGTTTATGTCTCATGCCTTTACCATCGAGCCGTTGATTATCTGTATCATAGCGAGTTTTTATGTGGCCAATTACACCAAAAACCGACCTGAGTTTCTATCCATTCTGGACAAAACTTTTCCGCTGATCTATGCAGCCTTTTTTACTTTGACTGGGGCTTCCCTTTCGCTATATGCGCTCATGGACGCTTCTTTGATTGCTTTACTTTTTTTCTTCATCAGGTTGTTGTCCATCATGGCAGGCAATTACTTTGGAGGAGTGATGGCAAAAGATCCATGGCCACAAATCCATGTAGGTTGGATGCCATATGTCACTCAAGCTGGAGTAGCACTAGGGTTGACTGCCGTGGTTTCCAATGAATTTCCTTCTTTTGGGCCCGACTTTGCAGCCTTCATCATAGCCATAGTCGTGATCAATGAGATCGTAGGGCCGCCACTGTTTAAATACGCAATCACCAAAGCGGGTGAAAATCGTAACAAAGGATCATTCAAATTCGATGGCGTACGAGATGCTATTATTTTTGGCTATGAATCTCAAAGCGTTTCTTTGGCTCGCCAACTCATGAACAATGGATGGCAAGTTCAAATCGTGACTCGCAAAAAACCCAAAGAAATAGAAGTGCCTGATGGCATTGTCTTAAGACATATCGAACAAGTGGATCTCGATACACTTAAAGCCATGAATGCCGATAAGTCAGAGGCCATTGTATGTCTCATGTCCGACCGAAGAAACCTAGAAGCCTGTGAATTGGCTTACAAGCATTTTGGCACACCAGACATGATTGTCAGGCTTGGTGATCGTTCGTATTATGATAAATTTTTGGCTCTGGGGGTCAGAGTGGTAGACCCGTCTACAGCAATTGTCAGTTTGCTCGATCACTACGTCCGATCACCTCAAGCCACTTCTCTCCTATTGGGAATGCAGCCAGGTCAGGACACCAGAGACCTGGAGCTACAGGATCAAAGTTTGCACGGCATCACGCTACGCGATCTCAGGTTACCATCAGATGTACTGATTCTATCTATTCACCGTGGGGGGCAAATGATTATTTCCCACGGCTTCACGCGATTAAGAGTAGGTGATGTAGTGACTTTCGTAGGGTCTACAGAGAGCTTAGATGTAATGCAGTTAAAATTTGATAACTACTCTTCGTAAGCCCAGTCGATGCCCGTCTTCATGTCTTTGAGCACTACACCTTGTGCTTTTAGGCTATTTCGGATTTCATCTACTTTGCCGTAGTCCTTAGCTTCTTTAGCTTCTTTGTATATCGTCAGTAGTACACTGATTAGGCCATCGGCATCTACATTATTTTCTTCTTTTAGCCCCAAAACATCCAAGATAAAGCCTTCAAATGTTTCCTTCATTCGGATGAATGTGTCGGTACCAATTTCAGCGATACTCAAAGCACCAGTATGAATGGAGTTTATTTTTTTCAAGAGATTGAATAAATGGCCAATAGTCAATGCCGTATTAAAATCGTCGTTCATGGCACGGTAGCAATTGTCGCAAAGACTGTTGATCTGCTGAATTGCCTTTTCATTTGGATCAGCGGCAACAATGCCTTCAGCTGACATACTCCTTAATGTTTTTAGCCCGTTCATCAATTTGCGGTAGCCCTTTTGTGCTGCGCCCAAGGCTTCATTGGAAAAGTCCAAAGTACTCGCATAATGAGATTGCAGCATGAAAAACTTAGTAGTCATTGGACTATACGCCTTGTCTAAGAGAGGATGGTCTCCTGCAAATAACTCTCTTGGCAAAAAGGAATTACCTAGAGACTTGCTCATTTTTTGCCCATTCACGGTAAGCATATTGGTATGAATCCAATATTTCACAGGATCTGTACCATGTGCCCCTACCGACTGTGCCAATTCACATTCGTGGTGCGGAAATTTCAAGTCCATCCCTCCACCATGAATGTCAAACGTTTGACCTAAATATTTTTTGCCCATTACGGTGCACTCCAAATGCCAACCAGGAAAACCTGCCCCCCATGGTGAATTCCACCGCATGATATGCTCTGGCGATGCATTTTTCCATAAGGCAAAATCCACAGGATTCCGTTTTTCTTCTTGTCCGTCGAGTGTGCGAGTATTGGATAGTAGCTCTTCTATTTTTCGACCCGAAAGTTTGCCGTAGTCATTATCTTTTTGATAAGCATTTACATCAAAATAAACCGACCCTTCTACCTCGTAAGCCAGTCCTTTTTCTATCAAAAGCTCAATCATTTCGATCTGCTCTAAGATATGTCCTGTTGCCGACGGTTCTATACTCGGAGGCAAGGTATTGAACATGGCCATGACCTGATGAAAATCCTGCGTATAGCGCTGCACGACCTCCATCGGCTCTAGGTTTTCGAGTTTTGCTTTTTTACCAATTTTATCTTCGCCTTCATCTTCGTCATTGACCAAATGCCCTACATCCGTAATGTTTCGTACGTATCTGACCTTATACCCAAGGTGCATCAAGTATCTGAAAATCACATCAAAACTCAAAAAAGTACGGACGTTACCCAAATGCACATCGCTATAGACCGTAGGCCCGCAGACATACATCCCCACATGAGGTGCATGGATAGGCTCGAATAATTCCTTTTTCCCTGAAAGGGAGTTATTGATACGAAGATCTTTCAGCATGGATGATGGTTTTAATGACAATGAAAACTGGGTTATACGGTGTCGCCCCAAAAAAGGTGATTATTTCAGGTTGAAAGTTACTTCTAATTTAATATCTGGGTGAATGCTAAGAGCAACTGGACAAGTTTTTGCCGCATTGATAAGCATCGTTTTTTGTTTATCGCTCAAGTCTAATTTAGGCCAATTGAAATTAACATGAATTTCGGACACCTTTCTTGGCTGTGCGGACATTACCTTGGTGATATCTGTAGTGAGCCCTTCCATGGCAATGTGCTCTCGGTCGGCAACTTGCCCCATGATGGTCATCATGCAAGCACTCAATGAGAAAGACATAAGATCCGTCGGGGAAAAGGCTTCACCCTTTCCCATATTGTCCACAGGTGCATCAGTAATGATCTTATTTCCAGACGGGAGATGAGTGCCTTCGGTACGAAGGTTACCCAGATATTCATTTTTTAAGGTGCCCATTAAACTTTAGATTTTGAAAAAACGTTATTTTGCAAAGCTTAAGCACCTGCGCTTCAAATCAAAAGTTATCAGAATTTTATTTTGTTGAGATAATGTAATAAGTAAGTGGAGTTGTTAGATTTATAAGAATATGCAGAGGAAACTCATACTTATATCGTGCCTTGTACTTTTAGCCACCAGTGGATTTGCTCAGTCCTCAGGACAATACGAGTATACCAAAGAATTTATCTGGGGAGTAAACAAAAATACCAATGGTGGTCTGATCGGTGGATTTGTGATGAAGTTTTCTAGTGCCATTAGCGAAACACAGTTTAGAACCATTGGTTTTGAACTGATGAATGTGAAGCACCCTAAAGAATTCAGAAGAAATTCAGTAGCAGGCAATCCTTTCATCTATGGCAAATCAAACTATCTCTACGCCATCCGGGCACAGTATGGCCGAGATTTCATCCTGTTTAGGAAATCGCCTCAACAAGGCGTACAAATCAATGCTTCTATTGCTGCTGGTCCTACGATCGGCATCGTAGCTCCTTATTATGTAAAAGTGGCCAGTGGCGGTGGCGACCGTGGGCAGGCCGTTCCATTTGGCTACGATCCTAGGACTACAGGCTCCAGCAATCCAATGCTCTACTCCTACCAATCCATCACAGGCACAGGACATTTATTTCAAGGGCTTGGAGAGTCTTCGATCAAACCAGGACTTAACTTAAAAGCTGCTATGGTCTTTGAACTGGGTTCTTTCAAAAGCAACGTTACTGGGTTCGAGATAGGTACACTGATAGAAGCCTATGCTGGTCAAATAGAACTTATGCCCGAAGAAGACAATCGCTCGATGTTTATCTCTGCTTTCATCACCTTATTCTACGGGCATCGAAAATAAAGCCTGAGACCCCCATCCTTTTAAAAAACCAGCCGTAAACCCTTCAAGTTAATCCACTTGTTTGTTTCTTTGCACAAATTTTAGTTTCATGATAGAGTTACCAGTAATCGACGGGAAGCAGGCCAGAAAACGCACCAAGCCAGATTGGCTTAGAGTAAAACTGCCTGTAGGACAGAGTTATGCCAATGTGCGTAAGATTGTAGACGAAAACAAATTACACACCATTTGCGAAAGCGGCAATTGCCCTAATATGGGTGAGTGTTGGGGTGCTGGCACGGCTACTTTCATGATATTGGGCAATGTCTGTACGCGAAGCTGTACGTTCTGTGCAGTAGCCACTGGGCGCCCACCTGAGTATGATACCAACGAACCCAAACGTGTGGCTGATGCTATCAAAACGATGGGAGTAAAACATGCCGTGATCACTTCGGTAAACCGTGATGAACTCAAAGACCGTGGTGCTGAAATCTGGTACCAAACCGTAGTAGAAACTAAAAAAGCCTCTCCAGAAACAACGATTGAAATTCTAATCCCTGACGTCAAAGCTAAATGGGACGCTCTCTATCGTATGATCGATGGAGGACAAGAAGTAGTCTCTCACAATATGGAGACGGTAGAAAGTCTATACAGAAGGGTTCGCCCTCAGGCGAGATATGCACGTAGCCTAGAGCAAATCAAGCTGACCAAAGCCTATGGCCAGCGCACCAAATCTGGCATTATGTTAGGGCTAGGAGAAACAATAGACGAAGTACACAAGGCGATGGATGATCTGGTAGAAAATGGTTTGGATATATTGACTTTAGGTCAATACCTACAACCAACCAAGATGCACATTGAAGTAGCTGAATTTATCCATCCAGATCAATTTGAAAAATACAAAGAAGAAGGCTTAAAACGAGGATTGAAATATGTAGAATCTGGACCCTTGGTCAGATCTTCGTACCATGCAGAACGGCATGTAAATGTGCCCATCTAAATCTGGATAATAATTTTCTAAAAGAAGCATTCTCAAAACTTGATGCCATCATCAGACTGAGGCTCTTCTTTGCTACCTCACGGCTATATTTTCATTTTCTATCTGAGAAAGTTCAATGAGCGATGCCTCAATGAAGGCTTGATCCAAATCCTGAACCTCCACATCTTTTCGGGCGGGTTTAAAATTGATATAATCTTGAAAAACCATACCCTCTATTGTACGTCTGTTCACAGCCTGCCTAAAACGAACTCCCCCACCATCAGTTAGATATGAATAAGCTAGATAGTCTAGTAAGCCCGTCTCTACATTAATCCAGTACACGAACACGTCTTCAAAATCTTCACCCCCATTGTCTTGTTTAAATGTTACCCTTACTTTGTCATACAGGTGCTTGTTGATCACTTTTTGACCTAGGTATTTTTTGACAACTGCGGGATCATTGAGACCGTATGGCAATTGAAAAAAGTACAACACTGAGTTGACAGAATTAGCATATTTTACCTTCATTTCATCACTTAATACCTGAAGGGTATCATTGATATACCGCTCTAGTTCCGTGCTATTTACCAATACGTCTTTCACTTGCGTGACGCTATCCTGTTCAAATGCTCGGATATAGGTATAACTACCCTTTTTCCGCTGTACCAGATAGTGTTTGTCTCTAAAATCGAAAGTGACCGTGCGTCCTTCGAAGAGCTGCCCTCCATGTGCAGCTATGGTTTGGTCTATGATCTTCTGAGGTTTTTTGCTAGGTGTACATGCAAAAGCAGAAATAGAAAGAAAGATAAAAAGCAGCTTTTTCATACAATTAGTTTTGTTCATTGAAAGATACGTGGCTAGCGCGATTGAGTTGAATGAATTGATAAACTATTGAGATAATTATATCCTGATAGGATTCTTCAAAAATCAAAAACATTACTACATTTGATTCCAACATTAAAAACGAAATCAGATGGCAATATTAGGACTGAGAACTACCATATACAAGGTTGGCAATATAGAAGAGGCGAAAGCATGGTACACCGAAGTATTTGAAACCCAACCCTACTTCATAGACGAAGAATACGTGGGATTTAATATTGCAGGCTATGAACTAGGGCTACAGCCAGAGACCAATCCCACTACCGACAAAGCAGAGAGTGTGATCAACTATTGGGGAGTGGATGACATCAACATCAGGTTCAAAAAAATACTAACTCAGGGTGCTACAGAGCACGAACCTCCTACTAATGTAGGCGGGGCTCTTGTGGTTGCATCAGTCAAAGATCCATGGGGCAACATTATTGGCCTGATCTACAACCCAGATTTCAAACTCTAATAAAAACACAGCCTATTCAGGGAGAGGCTAGAATGTTATTCCCAAGTAATAGATGTCTCAAAAAGACGATCTCCCTGAGCCATAGATTTTGTGATTTTTACATTCAGATTTTTACAGCCACAGATTTCCAAGGCCATTTCCATCCAGCCTGCGATTCGATATTCGATCAATTCGTTTTTGATGGGCAGTTGAGTGAACTGAATCACCATCGAATAATCCGTGCTTTGTGCTACTGTCAAGTCTGAAGGGTCGTAAAATGTAGCTATGACACGAGAAGCCCTTTTGAGCAAAAATGCTGGAGAACTAATCAGCACAAATACTTTATAGATGCCCGTAAGACCCATTTTTGCACTATAACGTCCAGATTCCCAAGCTCCTTTTTTCTTATCCGTGTATAACAAATCACAAAGCACCTGAGTAGGAGCAATCACCCCTGGCTCTACTGGATACCAATTGGAAGTAGACACTGAAGATAATAACAGGCTGGAGGCCGCAGACAACCCATTCTTCCACTGTTCATACTTACTCGCATGTACATCGGCGACAAAATTATCTATACTTTTAATTACTGATCCTCTGACTTGCATACTGAGTTTATTATTACATGGATGAATCTCAAATATAAGAATTAAAGAGAAATCGACTAAAATAATTACGCTAAACTAACGTGACAAAAAAGAGATTAACCTGATCCCATACAGATGACAGCACATCGCCGTACCTTTCGCAGCAATTTCTACTCAAATAGACTGGTATTTCTAAATGATTTTGGCAGGTTTGCCTCATGAATACCGAATCTCAGCCCCTCGTCTCTATTATCATGGCCACCAAGGACACAGAGCCTTATTTACCTGCTTGTCTAGACTCTATTCTGGCACAGACTTACCAAAACTGGGAACTCATCGCTGTCAATGATCATTCCTCTGATCGGACACCTGAAATATTAGAGACCTATGCGGCAAAAGACATGCGGGTACGCGTATTTCATAGCGACCGACCCAGACTCATACCGACCCTGCAAGAAGGGTATAAACACGTACGAGGCACTCTCATCAATCGAATGGACTCAGACGACAAGATGCCTGCAGACAAAATAGAAACCCTTGTAAACGAATGGTTAAAGCACGGCAAGGGTACTGTGATCGCTGGAGGCACCGAGCACTTTGTAGATGATGGCGAAGTAGGCGATGGGTTTCTACGCTACGAAAAATGGCTCAACGATGTAGCAAAACGTAGTGCACATTATGAGGAGATTTACAAAGAATGCGTGATCCCATCGCACAGCTGGATGGCACACAAAGAGGACTTAGACGCGGCAGGAGCCTTCGATTCAGAGATTTACCCCGAAGACTACGACCTCACATTTCGATTTTACAAACAAGGTTTGAAAATCGCTGGTATAGACAAAGTCTTACACCACTGGCGAGATCGATCCAATCGCATTTCACGGACGTGGGAAGAGTACAAAGACAATAGATACTTCGATCTAAAAGTCAGAAATTTCTACGCCTTGGATCGAGACAAAAACAGACCACTAGTGCTATGGGGTGCGGGCAGAAATGGCAAAGACATGGCCAAACTGCTCCTAAAAGAAGAACAGCATTTGCACTGGGTATGCGACAATGAAAACAAAATAGGAAGAGATGTATACGGCGTGATATTGACGCACTTTGAGGAAATACCTAGACTCGAATATCCTCAGGTTATGATTGTGGTAGCTTCGCCTGACGGACAAAAAGAGATTCGTCGGCAGCTAGAAAAATGGGGCAAAAAACCAGTCAAAGATTTCTGGTTTTTTGCCTAATGACCCAATCAGCCAAAAATTTCTTTTACATTTTTATCAATCTTACCTGCTAGGATATCTGTAGGTAAGTCATTGATGTCTGAGCCAAATGGATCTTCGATCTCCTCTGCCAGTAGCTCAATACTCATCAGAATGTAGAGAATCAAAACAACGATAAGGATCGTCCAATAGTGATACACTGTCACAAAGGCAAAAGGCAATGTAGCAATGTAGGCGAAGATAAATTTCTTCATAAACATACTGTATGAATATGGGATCGGTGTGTTTCTGATTCTCTCACACTTACCCATGATATCGGTCAGTGATTTGAGTTCCCCATCGAGCACTCTGTATTGCTCTGGATCCATCACCTTCTCTCCTTTCAATTTATTGGTAATGCCGATCAGCCTTTTGGCTATGGCATTAGGAATATGGTCTAGGTTTTCCATTTTCAATTTCTCCACCAATTCGGCTGCTACCTCAGCTGGTACGCCTTCTCTCAGGTGGTCTTTCAACGCTCTAGGATAGGCAGAAATACACTCGCTGATATAACCTCGTTCTGGATGATTCATCGGCACCATTATCGAAAATTTGATGGCGAGGTTTCTCGTATTATTTACTAACTCTCCCCATACTTTACGACCTTCCCACCACCGATCATAGGCGCCATTGGTTCTGAAAACCAAAAAGAAACCCAGTACAATACCTAAGATACTGTGAACCGATGTCGTACTGATAAAATCAATATTCAGCTCATAAAATACATAGGTGATAATCGAAGTATATACCGTAACGTATAAGAGTGCGGGTAGCAGACGTTTAAAAACATATCTACTGTAGCTGTGAAAAAGTAAGTTTAGCCAGCTCTTGGGGTTGTATTCTACCATGCGCCAAAACTATCAAAAAATGCCTAAAGGCAAAGCAATGGTTAATACCTAGCATTTAATACACAGTAAAATACGTATTTTTACGGATCAGATACAGCGACTTATACTGCTCTTATTTTTCTTCTTTCAATTTTCCTCTGAGTACACTCACGTTAGAGTTGAAAGGATGGCCTGTCGCACGACGAAAAGACACCACTTGCCCCACATGCCAAATAGCATCTGCCAATGGACCATTAAGCTGATTCCAAAAGGGATACTCAGTACGTCCATTATCTGAAATGAACACGATCTTATATAACTCCAAATCGTCATTCGTACTTTCTCTGAGAATTTCGCTTGCTTCTTGAATGTTCTTCAACGTTTGTGTTCTTTTCTCCTCAAACGCCAACACTTCTCCCTCACTTTTGGTGAAATCGTTGGGCAATTGCTTTGTCGCATTTACCAACACCTTGGAGAGTTCATAGATATGATCGATTGTCTCGGCACTTGTACGTGCCTCGAGCGATGGCTGATAGGCCAAATCTTCAGCTGTCAGACCTTCTGTACCCCAATAATACCTAAACCCCAAGGCATCGACCATACGAGCCGCCACAGTGCCAGCCGTATAAGACGATGGATAAGCAGGAATTTCAAAATAGTAATCTGAGGGACTTTGTGCATAACTAGCCGATTGGACAAGTATCAACACCGCAAAAAAGAATTTCATAAATCAGTCTATATTGTAGAAATGCAAAGTGATAGGAATTATTTAAAAATGGAGTAACATTCCAAATGTTTTTTAAATCTACATATGACACCAAACATCTCCTCCGCCAAGTGCCTTAATTAATTTACCTAAAACGCATCGCCAAGCCTAGTCCATTCGTGTTGATATTGAAATTAAAATTGACGGCCACTTTTTTATACCCATTGTTGTAGTAGTTCATGGCTTTGTCTGCATTTTTTTCAAACCCTTTTTTGAAAGGGATAGACAACAGCGCACAGCCAGCACCTATATAAGCCAAAGTCCAGTTGGGGTCGTCGTTGCCGGCGATATACTCACCGATCGGCCAAAAAATCAGAACACTCGACGCTGCCGTAAGCAAGGCGTCTCCCATAGAATTCAACGCTAGGGGCTTTACAAATTCACTCATATTAGGGTCATCCTTCATCAAGGTCATGAACTGAGCACTACTCATCGTGATTCCACATTTTTTATACGCTGCTTGATTTTTGAAAAGTCCAGTTTTAACTTTTTCAATCGCATCATCCGTTTGTGCTAGACAAGTAAAACTGCCTAAATAAGCAGCTATACAAAGGGTTAAGATTAGCTTTTTCATAAGTGGTGGTTTTAATTCTAATTGTGTTTTAAAAGCAAAGGTTAAAATAACCTGTATTAGGATAAATAATACGTACTTTGATAAAGAAGTGATCGAATCAACTCTTCTACTGGGTAGAAACCAAAAGAGCAGTCATAAATTGACTGCTCTTTTTCTGGTCGGAATGACAGGATTTGAACCTGCGACCCCCACGTCCCTAACGTGGTGCGCTACCGGACTGCGCCACATCCCGATTTGTATTTGGGGTGGCAAATTTAAGTAAAAAAATAAGTGATAATCAACTCCAAAAGCTTTTTGTAATAAAATCTATATCAACACTCTTTTCTTCGATCAAGTCAACCACAGCAGAATTAAAAAAAATAAGTTGAGCATAAAGGCAGATATGAAATTTAACCGCATGGTGTGTCGAAAATCGGCCTGGCTTTCGTCCTTCCATACTTTCATAAACCAAGACAAAAAATAGACACACACAGGCAGCAACAGCACCATAAAATACCCACCTATCTGAATAGTGAAAGTTTCCTTGAAATAGAAGAAAAAACCCAAACTAGAAATCAGAAAGAATAGCCCCGTAAAATAAAATGTACCCTTGACTCCCAACCGCAGACTCAAGGTGATGTCGCCACGCTGCTGATCTTCGCCATGCTGGTAGATCTGCGTCATCGGATAGCTACCCAGCAACAGCAACGTGCTCAACATAGCCGGGCACTGCCACGTCCAGCTCAACAACCCGAACAGCTCGATTTCGGCTACACCATATACTGTCATCAAAAAAGTAAAATAACCCTGAAAAAAACCTACGGCCAACCAGCCCCAAATGGGCCTCCTTTTCAACCGTACAAGTGGATGACTATAAGCCTTGGAGGCCAATCCATACATCAAAAGCATCACGCTAAATTTCCAATCCACCAGCCACCCAAGCATCAGTGCCAAGGCATCCAGTATAAGTGCCCATTTGTACAAGTCCTTCGTAGTAGCTGGCGGATGCTCCAGCCCTCCAATACTGCCCTCGTCTCTATCAAAATAAGAATTGTAGCCATTGCTGGCAGGATACAAAAGAAAGTGTAGAATAAAAAAAACCAGCCCCAATCGCCCCCAATTTGTAGGGTGTAATATAGCCACGCCGAAAATAAATACCGGCAGGAGATAAAATGAAAATGGAAACCGAAGGTGTAAAAAAGTGGACTTTTTCATTGAATGAGCATATTACTAAATTTTCATAAAAATGACAGGATTACTATTCTGCACTTGGGAAAACGAATTTAGAAAAAAACCTCTCCAAGGGTTCTCAAAGAAGCTATCCTGAAATAACAAAAATTCCTACAATCATCCAAAACAACCCTTGGAGGGTTACTTTGGGTGATCTACCCTGTTGAATGCGATGGCTCTATTTTCTTCACCACTCAATTTATTAAAATGGATAGTGCAGAAAATTCTTTATTTTCAAGCTAGAAATGGGAGCATACATCACCGCCATAGGAACCGCCAATCCAGCCAACCGCTACGCACAAGAAGATCTTGCGCATTTTATGTGCAAACACCTGACGGCCGACGAACAAGAAGCAAAAAAACTACAAGTGCTCTATCGGGCCACAGGCATTCAATACAGACACTCTGTCTTGGACGACTACAAAAAACAACTCGGCACATTCAGCTTTTATCCAAACCATGCAGGCACCTTTCCCAGCACAGAAAAACGCATGGCTATCTATCGAGAAAAGGCACTGCCACTAGCCATCTCTGCAATTACAGACTGCTTGGGCAACAGTCACCCCTTTCCAGAATTTACCCATCTGATCACCGTAAGTTGCACCGGTATGTATGCCCCTGGGCTAGACGTGGATCTGGTCAAGGCACTCAACCTATCTGCAAATATCAGGAGAAATAGCCTGAATTTTATGGGCTGCTATGCCGCCATGAACGCCATGGGCATGGCCAAAGACATCTGCGACAATCACCCTGTAGCCCAGGTGCTCATCGTAAGTGTAGAGCTCTGCAGTCTGCATCTGCAAAAGGAGCAAACCGAAGACAACCTACTTGCCCATTCGCTCTTTGCAGACGGTGCGGCAGCCGTGGTGGTGAAAGGGCAGTCTGCGCCCAACGAACCTGCGCTTGCCATTCTCCACACCGCCAGCCAACTACTCGTGAATGGGCAAAGTGATATGGCTTGGCAAATTGGCAATACGGGATTTCAAATGGCACTGACGGCCTACGTCCCCAAAATCATAGAAGGAGGTATCTCCGCCTTGACCCACAAACTGATGGCTCAGACTAGCCTTTCCTTGACGGATATCGACGCCTTTGCTATTCACCCTGGAGGCAAAAAGATTTTGGAAACAATTGAAACTGAGCTTGGCCTATCTAAACAGCAAAACGCAGCCGCTTACGAGGTACTTCGAAACTATGGCAATATGTCGTCGCCAACGGTACTATTTGTACTAAAAAAAGTATGGTCAGATTTGAAAACACAACCTAATAAACAAATCCTTTCTTTCGCCTTCGGTCCTGGCCTGACTATGGAAAGCCTATTATTCAAAACCATCTAATCATGTTTGAGTTTCTCAATCAGCGTTCGCTCAAAGAAGAAATCATGGACGACTTCTACTGTCAGGGAGAAGTCGTAGATCAGACTCTTCGCGAACTCCACCAGATCAATACCTATCTGGGAGGAGATCAGCTTTCGCTGAATGCAATCAAAAAATTACTAATCAAACATCCCAAAGACAGCTATGAGATCGTAGACCTCGGCTGTGGCGGAGGAGATACACTCAAGCGATTCGCCAAATGGGGCAAGCGCCACCACCAACACTTACAATTGCTCGGTATAGATGCCAATGCATACATCGTAGACTACGCCCTCAAAAATTGCAGAAAATATCCGAACATCAGTTTCAGTGCCGACAACCTCTTGAGTAGTCAGTTTCGCAACAAGACCTTTGACATTGCACATGCCAGTCTGTTTCTACACCACCTACAAGACGAGGAAATTATAGTCCTCTTAAAGCAACTCATCGACCAAGCCCGAGTAGGCGTGGTCATCAATGATCTGCACAGGCACTGGCTGTCTTACGCTTTCACAAAACACCTGATCACCCGCTGGTCTAAATCCGAAATGGTGAAATATGATGCTACACTTTCAGTAGCACGCGCTTTTACCCGATCAGAATTAGAAAAGTATATGAAATGGGCAAATATTAAAAACTACAGCCTCACCTGGCAATGGGCCTTTCGCTGGGAGCTGATTATTTGGAAGTAGACTCCCTAACCCAGCGTACCTTTTTGTGTATCGACTTGCGTTTTCCTGTGGGCCACTTGCCCGACTTTGGCATACCGATATAAAGAAAACCCATGAGCAAATCTTTTTCACTCAAGTCAAAAAATGCATTGGCTTTCTTTTCATAAGTCACACCACCTGTGCTCCAGTAGCAGCCCACTCCGAGCGCAGTAGCCGTAAGGTGCATGTTTTGTACAGCTGCTGCCACCGCCGCTATTTCTTCCATTTTAGGTACAGACTTATTTCTTTTCATGCCGATAGAAATAATGTGTGAGCACATCAGCGGCTTAGATTTGAGCTTTTTTATTTTGTCTTTGTCGGGCTTTTTTCCAGCAGATTTTAGATATAGCTCTGCTTGAAAATTGGCGAAAGCCTCTATCCCCTCATCACAAAAAACGGTAAACCTCCAGGGCTCTGTCATTTTGTGGGTCGGAGCCCAATTGGCACTTTCTAGCATTTCGGCGATCGCCTCATCTGGTACTCGTTCTCCAGAATAGTTTTTAGGGAAAATCGACCTGCGATTTTTGATCAACTCAGAAATTTGTGCTTTGTCGTAGGTCATCGGTTTGTTTGGTTTAATACCCTAGGCTAGCATATACTACGCTGTCGGCAGCATCCTGTGGCAGATACATCTCTGCCAATCGCTGTTGCCATATCTGACGTAGTGAATCAAAGGTAGCCATATTCTCAGGCAATATCGGCTCTGACGGTGGCAATTCAACTTTGAGTGCATCTACTTGCTTACCGTTTTTCCAAAATCTATAACACAGATGTGGCCCGCTCGCAAGCCCTGTAGAACCCACAAAACCGATCGTTTCTCCTCGTTTGATTTTGACGCCAGTGCGCACACCACTGGCTATTTTCGACATGTGAAGGTACTGCGTAGCAATATTGCCATTGTGCTGAATCTTCACATAATTGCCATTGAATCGGTGGTACTGGGCAGCTATGATTTTACCATCGGCTACTGCTCTGATCGGCGTGCCTACTGGTGCGGCATAGTCTGTCCCCAGATGTGCTTTGTATCTTTTCTGAACGGGGTGATAGCGACGCCCGGTGTATCTCGAACTGATACGGGTAAAACTCAACGGCGCTTTCAAGAATTCCTTGCGAAGGCTCTGACCCGTTTCGTCAAAATAATCACAGGTGCTACTGTCTTGCTCAAACCTAAACCCAAAATAAGGCGATCCTACATGCTCAAAATAGGCGGCTTTTATTTCTCCAATACCAACCAACTCTCCATCTACATATTGTTCGTCATAGATCAGTCGATAATTGTCTCCACGTTGTATACCGAAAAAGTCTACCTGCCAGGCGAATACATCCACCAGCTTATTTACCAAATCGGCATGACCGCCAGATGCTAACATATCCACATACAAAGAAGTAAAAATTTCACCGCTCATTTCAGTTTCTTTCAATTCTATTTCTTTGGTTCCCTGATACATCCTCACAGAGTCCTGAAAGTCTATCACCACAAAATCAATAGCACTCGGTTGGTAGATGAAATGAGTGGCTTCTTTGATGCTATCTCCTTTGTATATCATCGAATACGGCTTGCCTGACACAATCTTTCTCACATCAAAGACTTCTTTGGACTGTCGCGCTACCGAATGTATTTTTTCATACGGCACATTGTAGGGTTGTAGTAAATCAGATAGATTTTGATTTCGTTTGATTGTGCCTTCATCGATTTGAAGTGAGTCTACGATAATCCCAAAATATTTTTTAGGGATGTAAGCTTGAACGGTGTCTTCCAGCTCACCTGGCACCTCCACTAGCTCCTTGGCTGGAATGGGCTCATATAAAAATGAGAAATAAATAACCGCTGGTACTATCCCAGCAAACAACACGATACCCCAACCCCACTTCTTCAAAAACTGCATACTGCTCTTTACTGTCTATTCAAAAATTCTGCTTTGGCTTCATCCAAAAACGCCACAAAATTAGCAATTTCTAAATCATACGCCTTGATCGGAGGAATAAGCACTCCATCGGTATCGAGAATGACATAATAAGGCTGGGCATTGTTATTAAATTTCGTGATTTGAAAATCAGCATTTTGTTTGCCTATCGACTGCTTAGTTTTACCATCGTAGCTTGAAGTATACCACTCCGATTCAGGCAATGTAGTTTTGTCGTCTACATAAAGCGCCACCACTACAAAATCTTCCTTGAGTCGCTGCAGCACTTCTGGATCGGACCACACTCTGGCTTCCATTTCTCTACAATTCACACATCCGTGTCCAGTAAAATCTATAAACAAGGGTTTGTTTTGTTCTTTGGCGCAAGCCAACGCTTGGTCATAATCGAAGTAGCCTTGGATGCCATGAGGCAAATGCAAGAAGTCTGCATACTTGGGGGCTTCACATATCGTACTTTTCGCTGTTTCTACACTTCTAGGTGAAGTCAGATCAAAATCCAAAGTGGTCTGTGGTGGCAAATACCCTGACAACGCTTTGAGTGGTGCACCAAACATGCCTGGGATCAGATACACCACAAATGAAAAAGTAATAATTGCTAAAATTAAACCTCCAACAGAGGTCTTCTCTGTTTTGCTATCGTGTGGCAATTCGATTTTTCCCAAAAGGTAAAAACCCATGAGTGAGAAGATCACAATCCAAATGGCTAGATATATTTCTCTGTCGAGCAAATTCCAATGATAGGCCTGATCGGCAATGCTTAAAAACTTGAAAGCAAAGGCGAGTTCCAAGAATCCCAAAACTACTTTCACACTATTGAGCCAACCCCCAGACTTTGGCAGATTGTTCATCAAGCTTGGAAACAAGGCAAATACCGTAAAGGGTAAGGCGAATGCCAAAGAGAAAGCAAACATGCCCAAAACAGGCTTTAGAATCAGTCCGCCAGCACTCTCTACCAAAATAGTCCCCACCAATGGCCCCGTACAAGAGAAAGAAACAACTACTAAGGTGAAAGCCATAAAAAACACCCCAACCAATCCTCCTTTGTCGGCCTGCTTGTCAATATTGTTTACAAACTTGCTAGGCAGGGTGATTTCGAACAGACCTAAAAAAGATAAGGCGAAAATCACAAATACGGCAAAAAAGATCACGTTCGGAATCCAGTTGGTAGCCAATTCATTGGCTGTCTCTGGCCCCATAAACGGCGCCAGTATAGATCCGATCAAAGTATATATAATGATGATACACAAGCCATACACCACACCGAGTCCTTTCGAATTCTTACCAGTGAAAAAACTCACTGTCATAGGAATCATAGGAAATACACAGGGAGTAAAAATAGCAGCAATACCTGCCAAAAATGCAGCAAGCATAAACGCCCAAAGACTATAAGGATCACTTACGTCCCGTTGGTTTAGCACGCTCTCTTTTTCTGGGGATTGAGGGATTTCTTCGGTCGTGGATTCTGCAGGTTGTTCTTGTGGAGTAGCTGGTTCGGTGGTCGCGTCTACTGAACGAGTATCTCCTGAGAGCAATGGCTCAAAATCGAACGCATCACCAAACGGGATACATTTGCCATCCACATCTGTACACACCTGATAGTCGTAGGTGCCTTTGATCTCTGGGTTTTCAGTAAGAATTTTTACTTTCTGAATGAACTTGGCCGTATGCCGAAAGTAGGTATACTCACCCTCCCAGAGTTCATCATATTTTCGCTTAGCACCTATCGGAGCTATCGAGTCCACCAACTCATAACTCGCATGCGGGGTAAATTCGAACTCCGTGACCATAGGCCCCAAGTCAGGATCGAAATCTGTAGAATACAAATACCAATCGTCGTCGATCTTGACATTAAAAATCAAATCAACTTCTTCTCCGACTTGTGCTGAGGGGTTGGACACGGCGATCGACCAAGTAGCTGGCTTGAGGATCTGCGCCCAACCTTGAATGCTTGATAGTATAAATAGAATTGCAATTATTTTCTTCATTTCACTTCTGTGTTTTATCAAACCTAATAATCGCAATTTATACTAAAAAAGTTCAGATGATATTACAGTCCGAAAGACTGCTTTACCTGATCTACGTAATCCAATTTTTCCCAAGTGAAAGTTTCCACCTCTAAGCTGATGTCTGCCGCAGCGGGGCTAGAGAAAGTTACGGTTTTCACTTCTGGTGTACGTCCCATGTGACCATAGGCTGCGGTTTCAGAGTAAATCGGGTTCATCAATTTCAATCTTTTGATCAAAGCCGCAGGGCGCATATCGAAAATTTCAGTGATTTTCTTTGCTATTTCTCCATCGTTGAGTCCAACTTTAGCCGTGCCATAGGTGTTCACAAAAATACCCATTGGCTCTGCTACACCGATGGCGTAAGACACCTGTACGAGGATTTCGTCGGCCACACCTGCCGCTACTAAGTTCTTAGCGATATGACGTGTCGCATAAGCCGCCGATCTGTCTACTTTCGAAGGATCTTTGCCTGAGAAAGCCCCTCCTCCGTGAGCACCTTTACCACCATAAGTATCTACGATAATCTTTCTTCCTGTCAGCCCTGTGTCGCCGTGTGGACCACCGATTACAAATTTCCCAGTAGGGTTGATGTGATATTTGATGTCGTCGTTGAACAAAGCCTGAATCTCAGGTTTCAACTTAGCAACCACTCTAGGGATCAAAATTTTCACAATGTCAGATTTGATTTTATCCAACATCGAAGATTCTTCAGCGAAATCGTCGTGCTGAGTAGACACTACGATAGCATCTATCCTTACAGGTTTATTGTCATCGTTGTACTCGATAGTCACCTGAGATTTAGCATCAGGTCTCAAGTATTTGATCGCTATATTTTCTCTTCTCAAGGCTGCCAACTCGATCAGCAGCATATGCGATAGCTGCAATGCCAATGGCATATAGTTTTCGGTCTCATTGGTCGCGTAGCCAAACATCATCCCTTGGTCACCTGCGCCTTGCTCCTCTTCACTGGCTCTTTCTACGCCTTGGTTGATGTCTGGGGACTGCTCATGAATGGCAGAAATCACTCCACATGAGTTGCCATCAAACTGGTATTCTCCTTTGGTGTATCCAATTCTATTGATCACATCTCTGGCTACGGTCTGCACATCGATGTATGATTCTGTTTTTACCTCTCCGCTCAATACAGTAAGACCTGTAGTTACTAGTGTTTCACAAGCTACTTTCGACTGGTTGTCGAAGGCTAAGAAATGATCTAAAAGTGCGTCAGAGATTTGATCGGCTACTTTGTCTGGATGTCCTTCGGATACAGACTCTGAAGTAAATAAATATGGCATAGTATGATATGATTTCTAATTTGAAGTCGGCAAATTTATGATAAATGATTTGTATCTAAAAACCGTTCAGTCCCCTCACGCATAAAGTGAAAAGATGGTTGGGGTTTTATGCAAGTTAATTTTTTCTCGTTTCCATTCTCCAATGGTTTTGGTGGCTATATACTCCTCGTCTCCCGTGATACCCTTGGCCACAGATAGCAGCGTATTAGGATGACAAGCTTTGATTAAATGTTCAAACAATTTTTGATTCCGATAAGGCGTATCCATAAATAGCTGCGTCTGATTCAGACGAATGGCAGCATCTTCCATGTCTTTGAGTTTCTTTTCACGATCCTTGTTATCTATAGGCACGTATCCATGAAACACGAAAGATTGCCCATTGAAGCCGGATCCCATCAATGCCATAAATATGGACGATGGGCCACTAAGCGGCACCACTCTGCGCCCCTGGCGATGAGCCACTGCGGCAGCTACTGCCCCTGGATCTGCAATCCCTGGGCAGCCAGACTCGGACAGGATGCCTATATTTTTTCCTTTCGCATTGGCAAAATAAGCTTCCACCTCCTCTTGGCTCGTCTTTCTATCTAAGATTTCGAATGTGAGCTCCTCTATGGTCAAGCCCAATCTCAGCTTGCTGATGTATCTACGCGCGGTGCGCACATTTTCTACCAAGAAGTAATCCAACGATTGGATAACATGTTTTACCTGATCGCTAATCACCATTTGCTCGGTATCGTCAGCGATCACCATCGGGATCATGTATAGTTTTTGTTCGCTCATGCCAGAAAGTTAGTCACAAGCTCGTAAAATAAGTCAGGGTTTTCTGCATGTAGCCAATGACCTGCGTGGTCAATGGTCTTCAATTCAGCATTCGGGAAAATTTCTTCTATATCGTCCCAGTCCTCGTCTGGTATATAGTCTGAACTACCACCACGTATAAATAGCGTATCCGTATCGATAGGCAAATGATGAATCAAAGGCTTGCCTACTTCTCCTATTTTTTCACAAAGCACAGGCAGGTTCATTTTCCATTCAAAGCCATCTGAAGTTCTTTTGAGGTTTTTCAACAGAAAAACACGGGTGCCTTCATTGTCTACATAGCTAGACAATAGCTCGTCAGCCTCTTGTCGAGACTGTATTTTATCTACAGGGATGGCATTTAATCCAGAGAGGATTTGATCGTGGTGTACGGGGTAGGCTTTGGGGCCAATGTCTGCCACGATCAGTTTGTTTAGTTTTTGTGGATGAAAGGCCGCATACTGCATCACCGTCTTGCCGCCCATGGAGTGCCCCAAAATGATCGGGTCTTCAAGCTGTAGATGATCGATAAGGTGCTCTAAATCCGATACCATCTCATCATAGCCAAAATCATCTGAATGAAAGGACTTGCCGTGGTTACGCTGATCCACCAAGATTACCTCATAGTGCTCTGCAAATCTTTTTCCCAAGGTCAGCCAGTTGTCCAGCGAGCCTAGAAAGCCATGGAGGATCAGGAGTGGTTGGCCTTCGCCAAACCGTTTGTAATTCAATTGCTCCATTTATTTCAGTTCTCTTCTATACATTTCAATCGTATTTTCTAATCCATAATACAGCGCATCACAAACCAATGCATGACCTATAGATACTTCGTCCATAAATGGGATTTGCTCTTGCAAAAAACCTAAATTAATTAAGTCCAAATCGTGTCCTGCGTTCACACCCAGTCCTAGGTCTTTGGCCAATTTTGCTGTATTCGCATAGGCTTTTACGGCAGCCTCTTTGTCCTTGAGGTAGCCCGTAGCATAGGCTTCGGTATACAGTTCGATCCGATCGGATCGCAACTTGGCCGCTCCTTCGATCTGCTCAGCCAATGGATCTACAAAAATAGATACACGCACCCCTGCAGCTTTGATCCGGCCGATCGTTTCTTGTAGAAAAGACGCATGGGTCAGCGTATCCCAGCCCGCATTAGAAGTAATCGCTTCTGGAGGATCAGGTACCAGAGTGGCTTGTGTAGGTTTTACTTCTTCTATCAATTTGAGATAGCGCTCATCGGGGTAGCCTTCTATATTGTATTCGGTAGTTACTACTTCTTTGAGCTGATACACATCCTCAGTAGTAATATGCCTTTGATCTGGCCTAGGATGTATCGTGATGCCTTGTGCGCCGAATTTCTCGCAGTCCTTCACCACTTTTACAAGATCTGGATTGTTGCCACCTCGAGCATTTCTGATGGTAGCAAATTTGTTTACGTTTACACTCAGTTTTGTCATACGTGATATACGGACCTTTTGTATCTTGGGTCACGAATTGGGTTAGAATTCTTTCTGATTAAATTTGCCGCAAAAATAATCAATTCACCGATTAAAGAAACCAGAATTATGAGCTTGAAAGATCAAATAAACGCAGATATAAAAGCAGCCATGCTAGCCAAGGAGAAAGAAAAGTTGACTGCCCTACGAGCAATCAAATCTATGATCCTCTTAGCTGAAACAGAGAAAGGAGTCTCAGAAGAGATATCCGAAGACACCGAATTGAAACTCTTGATGAAAGCAGCTAAGCAGAGAAAAGATTCTGTGGATCTATTCAGAGAACAAGGCAGAGACGACTTGGCAGACAAAGAACAAGGCGAATTAGACATCATCAGCGAGTATTTACCCAAGCAGCTTTCTGAAGATGAATTAAAAGTAGCTCTTCAAAAAGTGATCGAGCAAGCAGGCGCCAATGGCCCTCAAGATATGGGCAAAGTGATGGGACTTGCAACAAAAACACTAGCAGGAAAAGCCGATGGAAAATCGATTTCGGCAATGGTAAAAAACCTACTGACTTAAGGTGAACACCATAGATATTGTCATTCTTATCTTTTTGCTAATCGGCGCCTACACTGGCTTCAGAAGAGGCATGCTAATGGAGATCGTATCTCTAGCTGCTTTTTTTGTAGCCATTCTCGCAGGCATCAAATTGTTGGATTGGGGCATTTCGATCTTAGCTGAGTATATCGAAGGTTATGATTCTCTCCTTCCTATCATTGCCTTTACCATTATTTTTATTGGTATCATCGTGATGCTCAATTTGCTAGGCAAGGTGGTCAAACGGATTTTGGACCTTACACTACTCGGTAGTTTGGACGACATTATTGGCAGTATGATGGGCATCATAAAATGGGCTCTATTCATCAGTATATTTTTTTGGATTTTCGAATCCTTTGGAGGAAAAATTAGCGACACTACAACTGAAGACAGTCTATTATATGGGCCAATCGCTGCATTTGCGCCTAAATTATTCAATCTAATTTCAGATTTATTTCCAACAATTTTGGACTTTTTCGAACACTCTAAGGAATTGGTAAATCAGCAAGAACTTAACGTTTGATTCATCAGAAATTAATATATTATACCTAATATTAGCCAAACTATTAGAGAGAGAATGCTACAAATGTCCAACATAAAAAAGGAAGGCAAATTCAAATACCTTGAAGAAGGTGAAGGAAAAGTCTTGCTGCTGCTTCATGGGCTTTTTGGTGCCTTGAGCAATTGGGAAGCTGTAGTCAATAGGTTTGCAGGAAAATATAAGGTAGTCATTCCCATGTTGCCCATTTATGATCTGCCCGTTCGCGAAACAGGTCTTACTAAACTGACCGAATTCTGTGAGGGTTTTATTGATCATAAAGGCTACGACCAATTCGATATCATGGGAAATTCTCTAGGCGGACACGTCGCACTGATGTATGCACTCAAACACCCAGAAAAAACAGACCGCATGATATTGACTGGAAGCTCTGGATTGTTTGAAAATGCAATGGGTGGCTCTTATCCAAAAAGAGGCAACTACTCCTATATAGAAGAAAAAGTGCGGTACACTTTCTACGACCCTAATACAGCCACCAGAGCCTATATCGACGAAATTTTTGAGACCACCAATGATATCCCAAAGTGCCTGAGAATCATCGCTATGGCCAAATCCGCTCAGCGAAACAATCTGGCAGAAGAGCTGCACAAAATAGAAAATGAAACCCTGCTCATCTGGGGACTCAACGATACCATAACCCCGCCAAGTGTGGGGCATGATTTTAACCGACTAATAAAAAACTCTACCTTACGTTTTATTGATGAATGCTGCCATGCCCCTATGATGGAACAGCCCGAAAAATATAATGAAATACTGGACGAATTTTTGAATCAAACGGTACCCGTATGAGAGCCAAAGACTTAATAAACTATACCATCCCACCACTAAAGCCATCTGACGATATAGAGAAGGCACAATCGTGGATGAGTGAGTTTCATGTACACGAACTACCCATTGTAGAAAAAGGCAAATTCTTAGGGCTTTTCAACGAGAATTTGCTTTTCGACCACTTTACTGGCGCTGAGAAAGTAGAAGACTATCAATTTATGGGCACTAGTCTATTTGTTGATCAAAATGAGCATTACTATGAAGTACTCAAAAAAGCCTATGAAGCTAGTTCCAATCTCGTAGCCGTGGTAGACGAAGAAAAAAACTACCTAGGGGCCGTTACTATACAAGATGTGGTAGAAGCTTTTTCTAAAATGTCTTCGATCAATAGTCCTGGAACTATCATCGTACTATCCATGGCTCAGACAGATTATTCCATGACAGAGTTGAGCCGAATCATAGAATCTGAAGGAGGGAAAATTCTCAGCAGCTTTATTGAAAATAACGACCAACAACCTGGCAAAATACGAGTAACCATTAAGCTCAATGTAGAAAACGGCTCAGCTATAATCTCCTCTTTGGAGAGATTTGGATACACAATAAGTTCTATCTTTGGCAAAGGAGACGAAGAACTCATCGAAAAAGAAAGGCTCGATACGCTCCTGAGATACCTCAAAGTCTAAATTCAATACCAACATGAGAATCGCGCTGCATGGAAGAAAGTTCTCCAAAGAGTCCTTTCCATATGTCAAAACCATCGCAAATAAATTACTCGAAAACGGACATGAAATATTCATAACCGATGTCTGTGCACGAGAAAATAAATCAGAAGCCAAAGCTTACTTAGCGTCCTATCGCCAAGTCAATATTCTAGCTAATCTCGACTCCATCGACTTCTTCTTTAGCTTGGGTGGAGACGGTACGCTCTTAGAAACAGTCTCTATCGTAGGTGCTCATGAAATTCCTATCTTAGGAATCAACCTAGGCACAATGGGATTCTTGGCAACCACTGCAAAGAGCGATATCAGCACAGCACTAGACCTACTTTTTGACGGGCAATACGAACTAGAAAACAGAACACTACTCCACCTCAATAGTAACAGTGAACTTTTTGACGCACAAAATTTTGCATTGAATGAAGTGGCTATACTTAAGCGAGATACTTCTTCTATGATCATAGTAAGGTGCTATATAGACGGCGCCTTTGTTAATACCTATTGGGCAGATGGACTCATGGTCTCCACCCCCACAGGGTCTACTGGATACTCACTGAGCTGTGGAGGGCCTTTGGTCCTCTCGCAGTCAGATAGTTTTATCATTACTCCAGTCAGCCCACATAATTTAAATGTGCGTCCACTAGTCGTCTCAGACAAAAGCGAAATCTCCTTCGAAATAGAAGGAAAAGGCCGTTCTTTCTTAGTCTCGCTCGATTCAAGATCACATACCGTCAATAGCACAGTGAAAATATCTTTAACAAAAGCCAATTTTACCGCCAAATTAGTAAACCTTTCAGGTTCAAATTTCTTTGATACCCTTAGGAATAAGCTAAATTGGGGGCAAGACGTTAGGAATTAGAAGTTAAAAACAATAATTTTATCGTTTAGAATAAATTGCGCCAGTTATATAAAAAGATTTTTGGTCGTTTGATTATTGAAAATGCGTAAAAGTTTAATAACCTCCCTTGTATTACTATTATTAGTCGTGTGCGCTTCTGACTCATTTGCTCAGAAAAGACGCTATGGCTATAACAAGTATAAAAATAAAAAATACTCAAACTATAGCGGTGGACGCACAAGTTATCGAGGAGTTGGTCAAACCAACTACTGGACAATGGGACTTAGCGTAAATGTGCTCAACTACTATGGAGATTTATCCCCTAGCGACAAGCGGCTGAGTACTAATTATGGCGAGTCTAAATTTGGCTTTGGCATCACTGGTTCCAGAATGGTATACCCAGGGATCTTTTTTAGAGCTGGTTACAATTACGGAGTCATTGAAGGGGATGATTCAGCGAATGGAGATCAGGGATCTGGAGACGCTAGTTTGCGTGGAAGATATCTAAGAAACCTACATTTCAAAAACAATATTCACGAACTTTCTGTAGGCTTTGAAGCAGACATGATTCCAAACAATGGGGGCGTACGTGGTAGATTTCCTATCAATCCCTACATATTTTTTGGTGCGGCTGTAATAGCACACTCCCCTAAAGCCATTGCCCCTGAAACCGATCAAGCTGGCAATGCGCTTGAAGAAGCGGGACAGTGGGTGAATCTTCGAGATTTAGGCACTGAAGGCCAGAATATTGACAGTCTAGGAATTGACCCTTACAGCAAATTTGCTTTTGTAATTCCAGTAGGCCTGGGACTCAAAGTGAAATTGCATCACAATTTTGACTTGAATTTTGAAATTGGCTTTAGAAAAACATTCACAGATTACCTCGATGATGTAAGTAATGCTTATGTTGACTTAGATGCTTTTGGTGACGATAATTTGGCAAGAGCGATGTCTGAAAGAGGAGCTGAAACCACCAGTGCCCTGACAGGTGCAGACAGAGGACTAAATCCAACCGTCGGAGGGGGCGATATAGCTATGACGGGGCCTTATACTCATGGATCTGGGTATGCTCCTGGTCAAGAAAACTCAAGAGGAGGATCAGATTATAAAGATTTTTATATCACTACTCAAATTCGCCTCGTTTATATCTTTGACAAGAAAGGAGCCTCTAGAGGCAAGTTTAGATAAACCGTGGATTGAGAATAAATATTAGTCATACCATTATAAAAAAATTGCCGATTCTGTCGGCATTTCTTTTGCTCCAAACTTTCTGTTTGGCTCAACGAACGGAATTTGGCGTTGGGATTGGAGGTGTCAGCTATGCGGGGGATTTATATAGAGGCTATGAAATTGCCAATCAAAGCATAGGCATACAAGGGCTATACAGAATCAACTTTGAGAAGGATGTAAGCTTCAAAATAGCCCTCTTGTATGGTCAAGTATCTGGCGATGACAGCCATCCTTACGATGCCCTAGGAGAAATTCGAAATGCATCCTTCGACAGATCATTTTTCGAGGCCAGCACCACATTAGAATACCACTTTCTTGACTATAAAGACAAAAATTCCACTATTAAATGGTCCCCCTATTTCTTTGCTGGCTTTGGCCTTGCTAAATTCCTAAACCTAGATAGTCAGACCGACAACTTCGGCAGTATCCAACCAGTCCTTCCTTTCGGAGGGGGGGTGAAATATTTAATAGGAAAACAGTTTAGTGCAGCCATCGAATTTGGCGCAAGAAAAACTTTCTTTGACGAATTAGATGGCATCTCCGATGGAGATGTATACAACAAGACCAATACTCAATTTGGCAACCCTAACGACAAAGACTGGTACCATTTCTTCAATGTTTCCATCTCATACTTGATCTTTAAAATTCCATGCACCTATAAGTATCAACCTAACAGGTCCATGCGCAGGTAATTAAATCCATCATAAATTCCTTTTAACTAAAAAAAAGCACAAATTTGCGGTTTGGTTTTGGCCAAAGGCCAACAAAAAGGGCATGAAAGAGACGATTGATCCATCAAAAATTCCAGCACACATAGCCGTCATCATGGATGGCAACGGACGGTGGGCAAAGAAGCGAGGAGCAGCTAGACTGTTTGGTCATCGAAATGCCATTGAGGCGGTTCGGGATACAACTGAAGGATGTGCTGAACTGGGTGTAAAACGCCTTACGCTATATGCCTTCTCTACCGAAAACTGGAACAGACCCAAGCTCGAAGTAGACGGTCTCATGTCTCTGCTCATCTCTACCATTAAAAAAGAAATCCCTACGTTGGTGAAAAACAATATTCGTTTGCAACCAATTGGTGATATCACGCATTTACCTGTAGGTGCTCAAAAGAACTTGGCTCTTGGTATAGAACAAACCAAGGATAATACAGGAATGATTTTGTCATTAGCGCTCAACTATGGCGGTAGGTGGGAAATTAGTCATGCGGTAAAAGATCTCATTGACGACATAAAGGAAAACAAGGCCGAAGTTGATAACATAGATATCAACTTCATTAATCAATATATTGATAAGCATACCGCTCCAGATGTAGAGTTAATGATCAGAACCAGCGGTGAGCATCGAATTAGTAACTTTTTATTGTGGCAGGCTGCATATGCAGAGCTACATTTTACGGAAACGCTTTGGCCAGATTTCAGGAAAAAACACTTGTATGAAGCTATTTTGGATTTTCAAAATAGAGAAAGACGCCTCGGAAAGACAAGTGAACAACTGATTCAAAAATAAATTCAAAGCAACAGATAGGTCAGGAAAAACGATGAGATCCAAAATACTTTTACTCTTTCTTTGCATTTCAACAGCTGCTGTTGGTCAGATTAGATATGGCAGTCAGGGCCGAACAAACCCTAACAAAGTCAACATCAGCTATTCTAACCCTCAGGAGTTCACAATTGCTGATATAGAGGTAATAGGCGCCGAATACCTCGACAAAATCGCTCTGATCTCAATCTCTGGACTAAAAGTAGGAGACAAAATCAAAGTACCAGGAGATGGTATTACGTCAGCCATCAAAAAACTTTGGAAACAAGGACTGATCGGCGACATCCAAATCTATGCCTCCAAAGTAGAGGGAAGCGACATCTACCTCACCATCGAACTAGCCGAAAGACCACGATTAAGTCGGTTTGAGTTTACCGGATTAACCAAAAGCCAAGAATCTGACATCAGAGAAAAAGTAAACCTGATTAGAGGTAGAGTGATGACTGATGCCATCAGAAAAAATGCAGAACTCACCATCAAAAAATACTTCTACGAAAAAGGATACCTCAATACTGAAGTAGATATTCGATACAGGACAGACAGTACAATTCACAACAGTGTATTGCTAGATGTAAACATTGAAAAAAACAGGAAAGTAAAAATCAGAGATGTGAACTTCGTGGGCAATGAGCACTTTACGGACTCCAAGCTCAAAAGCAAAATGAAAAACTCTGGCGAACGTGCACGTTTTAAATTGATCAGTGCTCTTTTGGCCTCTAGCTTTGATATGTTTAAGCCCAAAGAAGAAAGGTTTCAGTTTGTAGATGATAGTATAAAACATAACGTGTCTAATACCTTGCTCGAAGTCATTCACGAAAACGTAAAATTAAACGTTTTTAAATCTTCGAAATTTGTAAAAGAAAAATACGAAGAAGACAAAGCGGCACTTATCAGTTTTTACAACTCAAAAGGGCATCGTGATGCAGAGATCATTGAAGACACTATTGTATTTGCAGACCGCAAGTCTGTGGACATCAATATCAAAGTAAGCCCTGGGCCAAGATACTTCTTCAGAGATATCAATTGGGTAGGCAACTTCATACACGACGATCGTACGCTCGATCAAATCCTAGGAATAGAAAAAGGCGACATTTATAACCTCGAGCTCGTCGACAAAAAACTAAACTATAATCCTAGCGGGCCAGATATTAGTTCGCTCTACATGGACAATGGTTATTTGTTCTTTAGTGTGACCCCTGTAGAAGTAAAAATAGAAGGTGACTCTGTAGATTTAGAAATGAGAATCTATGAAGGAGCACAAGCCACCATCCGAAAAGTATTTGTGACAGGCAATGACCGTACAAACGATCACGTAATCATGCGTGAACTCCGAACACTACCTGGTCAGAAGTTTAGTCGAGCAGAGTTGATCAGGACTCAGCGAGAGCTTTCTCAGCTTGGCTATTTCGACCCTGAACAAGTAAACCCAAAACCTATTCCTAACCCAGTAAACGAAACAGTAGATATCGAATGGGAACTCGTAGAAAGACCAAGTGATCAGATCGAACTCTCTGGAGGATGGGGTGGTACTTTTGGATTTGTAGGCACTTTAGGACTTACATTCAACAACTTCTCTTTGAGGAATATTCCGCACTTTGATAAGTGGAGGCCATTGCCTGTAGGAGACGGTCAAAAACTTTCGTTGAGACTACAAGCCAACGGCAAGAGATACCAGAGTTACTCTGTTAGCTTCTCCGAACCATGGTTAGGTGGCAAAAAACCACATTCATTTGGAGTCAGCTTCAACTACTCTATTCAGAGAAATATTGACTACTTCACAGACAAAACTACTGGCTCGTTGCAAGTATTTGGTACAACTGTAAGTTTAGGCAGAAGAGTGAAATGGCCTGATGATTACTTCACCTTAAGTAACTCGCTCTCTTATTTGAGATACAATCTGTTCAACTATGGGTATTCGCTAGGTTTTAGCACAGGTGTGGCCAACAACTTTACCTTCAATACCACACTCGCACGAAACAGTATTGACAACCCGATGTATCCAAGATCAGGTTCGTCTATTTCGTTGAGTTTAGCTTTGACTCCTCCATGGTCACTATGGAATGACACCGATTATGCTACAGCAGAAAATAGTGAAAAATACAGGCTAGTAGAATACCACAAATGGATGTTTGATGCGAAATATTATATGCAATTGGCAGGAGATCTCGTGCTAGAAGCTCGTGCACATATGGGATTCATGGGCTACTACCAAAAGGAAGTAGGAGTAGGCCCATTTGAGAGATTCCAGCTAGGAGGAGACGGCCTCACAGGCACCAACTTCTTACTAGGAAACGACGTGATAGGATTGAGAGGATATGACAACAATTCAATCACACCTTATGACCCTGTGACTGGGATCACTGGTGGAAATATCTACAACAAATTTGTCATGGAATTAAGATACCCTGTATCTCTCAACCCATCAGCAACCATTTATCTCTTGGCCTTCTCAGAAGCAGGAAACAACTGGGATGGTTTTGAAAACTTTAACCCAAACAAATTGTATAAATCATCTGGGTTTGGAGTTAGAATATTCATGCCAGCCTTTGGTTTGTTGGGTATCGACTGGGGTTATGGATTTGACACATTACCTGACCAACAATCTAATTCTGGGGGTCAAATTCACTTCTCTATTGGCCAACAATTGAGATAATAAAGAATATTGCATGAGATTATTCGATAATATAAACACCAAAGGCTAATTTTATCGGTATGAATATTGTAGCCCGACATACATCTCTAATTCTTGTGCTTTTAGTTTTCATTTTAAATGATACATTTGCACAGAAATTTGGCTACGTGGATACAGATTATATTCTAAGCCAAATGCCTGAATATAACGAAGCTAAAGCCGAGATAGGAAAAGTATCAAAAGCTTGGGAACAGGAAATTCAGGAGATGTATAAAGGAATAGAGGAAATGGAAACTTCCCTAAAAGCAGAAGAAGTGCTCTTGACCAAGGAAATGAAAGATGATCGATTAAAAGAAATTGATCTAAAGTGGGATGAGGTGAAAGAATACCAAAAAAAGATATTTGGGTTTGAAGGCCTATTTTTCCTAAAGAAAAAAGAATTAATAAAACCTGTACAGGATCAAGTATTTGATGCTGTAGAGAAAGTAGCCAAAAACCATCGCTTGCAAATTGTATTTGATAAGTCTGGAGATTTGGTGATGATCTATACCGATCCGGTTCATGACTATACGGACTACGTGCTGGAGGAACTTGGACTCGGTGATAAAAACGATGTAATAAGTAACAACTAATTAGAACTGAATTATGAAAGTTAAATCGATAATTTTTGCAGTTGTATTGTCTGCATTTAGCCTGACTGCAAGTGCGCAGGGTGTAGTAATGAAAATAGGCTATACTAATGTGGAGTACATTCTGAGCCAAATGCCAGAAGCAAAGCAAGTAGATTCTGAATTCAAAGCTTACGAAGCCCAGCTTCAAAATCAATTGCAATCTAAAGGCACAGAGCTACAGACCAAATTGCAAGAATATCAGCAAGGTGCTGCTACCATGACTGACTTGGTAAGAGCCGACAAAGAAGCTGAATTGCAGTCTTTGAACCAAAGATTCGAAGCCTTCCAAAGAGAAGCACAAACTTCTTTGCAGAAGAAACAAGGAGAGCTCTACGCTCCTCTTTTTGAAAAAATTGGCAATGCTGTGAAAGCTGTAAGAACTGAAAACGGATACGACATGATTTTCAGCACTGGCGTACCAGGTGTAGATATCCTTTTGGATGCTGATGAGAAATATGACGTTTCTGACTTAGTATTCAAAAAAATGGGAATCACTCCTCCTGCTAAGTTGAACTAAGGATCAATCCAAAAAATTAAAAAGTCTCGATTACTAAATAGTCGAGACTTTTTTTATGAATTCAGCTTAGCCCAAATATCTTTTCTTATTTTCCCATATATCATACAGAGCCAATCACACTTCCACTGATGAAATAGGCTTCCTCTAATCGTATAATATTTCTCACAATTTTGATAGAGCCAGTTTTTGTCAAACCCAGACCAGACACCCACAGGAGAAAGCAAGTTGGAATACAATAAAGGAAATACTTCATAGCGGTCGATAGACTCAGCGTCTTGCAAAGAGAAACCTGCCTGTAGTACCTGAACTTTAATGAAATTATAGTCTTGATCTGACAACTCAGTATCTAGATATAATTCCGACAAAGCAAGCCAAAGCACTTGTCGTTTTTCTAAATCCTCTCGGCTCATAAAATAATGCCAAGTAAGAGCCCCCCTATTATCAAATATGGGGTAGGGACTTTCTTCGTCATCATTAGAGCAAATGTACCAATCATTATAAAATAGTTGAGGTAATCACCCATTAGGGGCTGAAACAGCAATACTGCCGCCGCAAGTATCATTCCTGAACTGGCAGCATTTACACCATCAAGCGATGCTTTTACAATTCTAAATTTTTTCAGCTCTTCCCAAAAACGAATCACAAAGAATATCAAAAAAGTGCCTGGCAAAAAAATACCAAGTGCCGCCATAAAGCCACCCATCAGCTGACCAAACATCCCGTATTCCTTCATAGAAATAGAGCCTACATACGAGGCAAATGAAAATACTGGCCCTGGCACAGCCTGCGCCAAAGCAAAACCTGATAAAAACTCTTCTGAGGTTAGGTATTCTTTAAACTCCACAAATTCTGTATACATAAAAGGCACCAGTACTTGGCCTCCACCAAAAATCAAACTGCCAATCCGGTAGAAATTTTCAAAAATTCGAATACCTAACCAATTTATCGATGCTCCCAATAAAGCCGCACCAATCAACACCCCTGCCCACAAAATAAAATTGGACCATTGGATCCTAATCCCTTCTTTTTCTTCCTTTTCGTGCCGCTTATAATCAAATGCCGTAATACATCCGCCAATCAATAAGATAATCGGAAATACAAATGGTGTCCGTACCAGATAGCTTGCCATCGCAGCCAGTATCATCAACACCACGGCAATTTTAGTAGTTACTACTTTTTTGATAATAATGTATCCAGAATAAGCCACTATCCCGACAGCCATGGGCTTGATAAAGCGAGCAAACTCCATCGAAATATTATACTCCTCTAGCGTAGAAATAAAAATACCCGCAAAGGTCATGATCAAAAAAGCTGGAGTAATCCAGATCAGCAGTGTAAGATAGGCCAGATTGGGACCACCCACCTTAAAACCTATCGCTGTCAAGGTCTGAGTGGAAGTAGGACCTGGTAAAAATTGGCATAAAGCCGTCAGTTCTATAAGGTCTTTCTCTTCGAGATAACCTCTTTTCTTTACCAACACGTCTAACATCATGGCAAAATGAGCCTGAGGGCCACCAAAGGCCGCAAGCGTAAGGAGCAATACATCTTTGAGAAAAATGTAGTATCGAACCTTCTTAATCATTACTTTTTCAACCCTATTTCTGCCAAACGTTGTTGTAAAAATTCACCTGCTGTAATGTCTTCGAATTGTTTGGGGTGATCCATATCTATGCAGTTGTCCAGACAGCTCAAATCCATATCAGAACGAGGATGCATAAAAAATGGAATTGAAAACCGAGAAGTTTTCATCAATTCCTTGGGAGGATTTACCACTCTGTGTATCGTAGATTTCAATTTGTCGTTGGTATGCCGGGCTAGCATATCACCCACATTTACCACGATTTGCTCAGGCAAGGCAGTAATCGGAATCCACTCACCATCTCTACGCAGCACTTGCAGTCCATCCGCACTGGCACCCATGAGCAAGGTGATCAAATTGATATCGCCATGCTCTGCCGCTCTCACAGCATCTGCAGGCACTGCCTCTGGATTTTCTATTGGAAAATAATGAATTGGACGCAAAATACTGTTGCCATTGTGGACACGACTCTCAAAATAGTCTTCATCCAGTTCTAGGTAGATCGCAATCGCTCTCAGCATTTGTCTACCTGCTTTTTCAAGTGTGCGATAAGCCTCTAGTGCGATCTTATCAAAATTGACAACTTCTTCTGGCCAAATGTTATCAGGGTACTGAGATTTGATGGGGTCTCCATCTGTCACCTCTTGTCCTACATGATAAAATTCTTTGAGGTCTCCTGTCGCTCTACCTTTGGCGTGCTCTTTACCCTTACCGATATACCCTCGTTGTCCGAAAAGCTCTGGTACTTCATATTTTTGTTTCACCTCATCGGGCAACGCAAAAAAGTCTTGCACCGCTTGATACAATTGTGTACAAAGCTCATCGGACAACCCGTGGTTTTTTACTGCTACGAATCCTATGCTGTGATAGGCTGCACCCAAATCAGCTACAAATTTATTCTTCCTTGATTCGTCACCAGAATTGAAATCTGCCAAATCCAACGATGGAACTTCGTTATACAGTTTTTCACTCATGAGTACATGCTTAGGGTTGATGGGTTATTTTATTCTACAGTAACTGTGATAGACGTAGCCATCTTCTCCCCATATGAAGCATGTACGCCATTGGCAAACTGAAGTGACAGTGTATATTCTCCGGGCTCCAGCTCTAATGTGGTATCCGTCTGTCCTTTTCCGTAGTGAATCGTAGAATCAGACATTGGGATCACTTCGCCTTCTGGCCAGCTCGCTTGATTAATCAAAATATGGTGGTGACCAAAGCCTTCTTTTACTTGACCAGCAGGCTCTATTTGCATACCAGACACTCCCATTTCCACAAAAACAGGGCTAGCTACAGTGGCTCCATCCGCTGGGCTTTTGAAAAACACATAAGCAGAATCTGCCTCTACTTTTTCTGCGATTTCTGTCTGATCCGCTACAGGCTCAGCCGTCTGTTCGGTTGATTTGTTAGGAGATGAACAACTAAATATGATTAAACTAAATAATACGATGGATAGATATTTCATAATTAATAAGTGTTGAATTAGTGTAAGATAAATTTATAGATTCTTTTGTGAACGAGTGAGTGCCTATCGAAATATTTGAGCCAAAACGTCCAAAGACTTGAGTTCTTTAAAGCCTATGACATGCAATTTGTAATATTCTATAAGGTAATTCAGAACATCTCTCCTCAATAGATTGTTCATTTCAACGACATCCGAAAGATGGTTGGCATTCATAGTTAAAACTGCCTCATATATTTCTTCATAACTGGTCGATACTTCATGCAATAGCCCATCGTTTTGGAGTTCTTTTTTATGATGAACCCCAAAGCCTATATAATGAGTAAGCTGTACCATCAAGTAAAGGTGTAGACTTTCATATCCGTCCCTTTTTTGATCTAGCATCAAGATAAATTGAAACAGAAATTCAAAGACTTGCCCTCGGTCATCTTCTTCTTTTAACACCTTGGTTAATAGCTCGGTTACAAACAAGGCCATAGCTGATTTCTTTACATCAAACGGAATAGAAGTGAAACTATGTGCAGGCTTGTATTCCGAAATTCTCTGCAAGCCATCTGATTTTTGATTTTTGAAATAAACCACCATATCCAATACCGTAAGTGGCTGCAAAAGAGCCAAACCTTTTTTGGAACGTTGACTCCGCACACTGTTGATAATGTAAGATTGAATGCCAAAACTTTCGGTGTATATTCTGGCAATAATCGAGGTCTCTCGATATTTGATATAATTCAAGACGATACCTCTGGTCTTGTGTAGCATCAGTCAATGACAGCTATTTTTCCTACGAATGTCTCACTGCCATCTTTACTTGCGCTAAACACCAAGTATACACCCGTACTGACTCGACGACCCGAAAAGTCCCTAACATCCCATGAAGCCCCACCTCCAGCCGCATTGACCTCGCGTACCAACTGACCCGAGATGGTCGTGATTTTCAATCTCGCATTGGTGACCAACCCAGAAAAACCTACCCATCCCTCAAAATTGGGCAATACTGGATTAGGATATATTTTAACCTGCTGATGTGTAGAAGATCCCGACGTAGCATTAGCCCGATAAGAAACTACTCCCTGATCTGTAGCAATAAATAATTCTCCCGTCTCTGCATCCAAAGCCAAATCAATCACCTGATTGGAAGGCAAAGGACTATTTTCTACGGTGAAATGTGCAACCAAACTGCCAGCATTTTCTTCAAATAGCCACAACCCATCCTGCGTACCCATCCAAATACGGTTACCCCCATCTATTGCCAAAGCATACACTTGTTTGTCCTCAAACAAAATACCGCCTTCATAAACTGGCAAAGAAACGTCGATCGTTTGGTCTTCGACAATGCCATAAGCAAATGGAAAGTAAGCCACTCCCTTGTCCGTAGCCAACCAAACTTCCCCACCTTGCCCAAAAGCAAGATCATTCACATCATTGGAAGGCAAACTAGTAGCAGTAGCAGTCACATAACGATGAGTCGCCGATTCGATATCGTAAGCCAATACGCCTCTTCCATCCTGCAAACCTAGTCTCATCCATACTTGACCCAATGAATGGATCGCCAAAGACACGGGCTCCTCAGAAGACACCGTGCCAAAATCATACGCTTCCCAAACAGAAGCTCCGTCCCATTGGATCAAGGAATTCGCACTAAAATTAGCCACCCATATATTTTGTGAACGATCGAGAGCCATAGCTGAAACTAAGGTGTTTCCCGTTCCATTTTCGTTTTCTTCCAATGCGCTATTGGTATAATCTGTCTTTTCACCTTTCGGTAAATTCAGAATACCTTGACCAAATGATGTTGTATAAGTCTGGTCATCTACTATAAGTACGTCCGATATGTTGGTAAAGCCTAAAAGATCGACAGGCATCACCGTCTGCCATTCTCCCTCCTCAAAAAACGAATATCCCAGTTGGTTGGAAACAGGCTGTGTATAATCTATAGCCAAAACAGGGAATGCATATACCTTACCCCCTGTTATTTTTAGTTTTGAAATATCATTTAGTGGCCCATCTAAGATGATGTGATCCACCGAACTACCCGACAACCTTGAAAGTCCCTCAGCACCATCTGCATACCAAAAAGTAGCTGTGTCGTCTTGCATCATATCATTGGCAATAGCCTCAGAAGGCAAGTTGATCGAGGAAAAAACATCCGTATCACTCACCATCCATGCGTGCTGATTTGTCAGCACAAGCAAACCATCTACTCCTGATCTCAGTTTTATAATCTGCTCCCCCGCTTGCAATGTAGTTGGCACTTCCGTCCAAGTATTTGCTTCAAGTTTATAGAGTGCGTCAGCTGCAGCCGAATAGATACGATCATTAGCGACAGCGACTGACACCATGTCCAACCCATAGACTGCGCTTGTTTTGTACCGCTCCCAGTTATTAAAATCTTGTAGATTGTTGCTCGTATTCAATCCGCCAGCTATAGTACCAGTTTCGGTTGCGAGATACATTACCTCATTCCATATCGCCGAACTACGTACGGCTATGACTTCTCCGTTTTCACCAAGGTTTTGATACGCTTCTACCACTTGGTTGTCCGCAGTAAGTACCAGCACACCAAAATCGGTCGACAAATTCATATTGGCATTATAAAACGAAATGTGATTGATCGTTTTATTTTCAGTCAAATCGCTATTCAGTAAAATAGGAAGGTTTTGAATTCCTTCAGAGGTGATCATGTCTACATTCCCATTTTGATAGCCTATAGCCAAATAAGCTTGATCTGCATAGTACGCCAATGCTGTAATTCCCACATCACTCAAGCCATCTACTTTAGATAATTTATTAATGCTCTGATCTTCTGTATCGAAATACATGAGTCCATGTGAAGTGGCGGCAAACACGTTCGCCTCCGTCTTTTCTACCAAGGAGGTTTGTTCATAGTTGAAGTGTGACCGCCAAGTATCCATAGGAATCAACTCCTGCCCATGGAGGCTTGTACCAATAAAAAGCAATATGATGAATGAGACTTTAGCCTGCATGATCTCCTTTAAAATCTTCATAAAAACAATGACGACACCGAGCTTCGTAGGCCTCCTGCTCTCCTAAGAGTACTTTTTTGTCTGATGTGGTCAATCGATAAGAGTAAGAAGCCACCCCGCCACATTTCATACAGATCGCATGCACCTTAGTCACAAACTCTGCAATGCCCATCAAACCTGGCATGGGGCCGAATGGCTCCCCTTGAAAATCCATGTCTAAGCCTGCCAGAATCACTCGCTTGCCTTTATTGGCTAGGATACGGGCTACTTTTACGAGCTCCTTATCAAAAAACTGTGCTTCATCTATGCCCACCACATCACTATCTCCTGAGAGGAGCAAAATATCGTTAGCAAACTGGACTGGAGTAGAGCGAATCGAAGTCTCATTATGTGATACTACATCTGTATCGTGATAGCGCGTATCTATGGCGGGTTTGAATATTTCTACTTTTTGTTTGGCAATCAGTGCTCGATTGAGCCTACGAATGAGCTCTTCTGTTTTGCCTGAAAACATAGAGCCACAGACCACCTCGATCCATCCTGCACTTCTGCGATCTGCTCTAAAACTATCAATTCGTGGCTCTACAAACATTCGATTCAGTCAGAATATTGGATATGATTAAACTTATTTTCTGGAGCCACTCTCACCACTACATCTCCTGAGACTTGACATTGGCAAGATAGTCTTTCGTTGCTTTGCAATCGGTTCATCCCACGGAATTTCAATTCTGCTGGAGATACTTCCGAGAAATTTTCCATCCCTTCTAGCACTTGGACTTTACAGGTAGTACATCTACCTTTTCCTCCACAAGCATGCATCCAATCGATATAATTTTCGTGTATTATATCTAAAAGATTTTTATTTTCGTTTTTGATGAAAATCTCCTTGTTGTGAAGGTTTTGTATAACGATTTTCGGCATATTCTTTAACTTAGCAAAAGAAGCAAATATTATGCACGGTAGCAAATTAAATCAAGAAGCCACAATCACCTACAGCCAGTCTTATTCAGCCAAAATTATCTCAGCATTTTTTAGCCAAAACGACGGAATTACAGGTCAGCAAATTATCTCTCTCTCCCCTGTAAAGCAGGTCAACTTCTTTGTATTGAAAGAATTGTTTGATGAGTGGCAGGGCGAAATACAGAAGTTCAAAAGTCCCTATTTTGATTATGAAAATGACGATGTAAATCAAGCGCTCAAAACCTTGATCAACACCTTGTCCAAAAATATTCTGATTACTAAAGAAGACTTTCAACCTTTGCTAGAAAAAGCCGTGACCAATACCTTGCAATTGCTTTATGACCCAGCAGGGTATTACACTCAAGTATTAATGGACTCTGATGCATTGGACAAAGCACAGGAGCTCAAATCCAACAGCAAATATATCAAACTCCACAAGGCCTTGTTTGACGATTTGCTGATCAAACTTGGAAAAAACACAGGCACCAAACAAACCATCGAGGCAGCCGCATCGGACTACACGGGATACGAAACGGAGCTTGCCGAAAACGTGGCACTATTCGAGCGAACACTTGCTCTAGAGATATTAGAGAAACAAGTAGCTGTAGATGAGCTGCCCATGCCAGAACCTCTCGATGAACTCGAAGAAGTACTTAGCATGGACGAACCAAAAGTTGCTACTCCTCCCGCAGATACTTCCTCCTCAAAAGAAATCAACGATGAGTTCGAACCCATCGCAGACTTACAAGAAGAAGAGGTCGATGAGGAAGAAGATGGCCTGTCGACAAACGTAAATGAACAGTACAAGGAAGACATCCGAACGCTAAACCAGAGATACGAAGAAAAAGAAAAGGAGAAAACGGTAGCCGCAGTACTAGAAACCCAATCGCTCTCTAATCTCAAAAACAACATCAACATTAATCAACGATATATGTTTGTAAATGATCTTTTTGATGGTGATGATCAGGACTATGAAATAGCTATGGATGAGGTGGAACACTGTGATTCTTTCGATTCTTCGGTAGAACTTCTCGTGCAAAACTATGCCAAAAAACACGATTGGGATATGAATTCCGACGAAGTAAAGGAGCTTCTCAAAGTAATTTTCAAACGATTCCGATAGTCTGAAATTTTCCAAAAAAATACGGCTGCTACTATCGCATAAGTATCTGCATGCGGTGAGAGTCCAATTTGATCAGGATGAACAGTAAAATTGTGAAAGACCACAAAGATGATCCTCCATAGCTAAAAAATGGTAGTGGTATTCCTATCACAGGAAAGAAACCAATCGTCATCGCGATATTCACTGCAAAGTGAAAAAAGAATACACTCAAAACACCATAGGCATAAATTCGTGCAAACTTAGATTTTTGCCTTTCGGCAATAATTGAGATTCTAATCAAAAGTGTCACAAATAATGCAATCAACACCAAACTGCCAAACCAGCCCTGCTCCTCTCCAATCGTACAAAAGATAAAATCCGTGCTCTGCTCAGGCACAAAATCAAACTTGGTCTGCGTGCCTTGCAAAAAACCTTTGCCAAAGAAACCTCCCGAACCAATTGCGATCTTAGACTGCGTTACATTCCATCCAGCACCGAGCGGATCAGCATCAGGGTTTACCAATGAGATCAATCTACTGCGCTGGTGAGGCTTAAGCACACTGGTCATCAAAAAGTCCACACTGACCACCGTAGCAAACACCATGGCACCGAGTACCACTGTAGCCAATATTCGCTTGGGCTGCTTAAAAGATACGCCAATCATAATTACACAAATCACAGTAGTAGCGATAAATAAGACCGTTTTGCTGACAAGCAGCGTCAGTATAAACAAGAGCACAAACGCGAACCCAAGTATGAAATAAATAGGGGACATACCCTCTCTAAACAATACAATGAGAAATGATCCAAATACCATAGCCGACCCTGCGTCTCCCTGTAAAAGAATAAGTAACATAGGCCCTCCTAATATCGCCAAGGCGATTAGCTGCGTTTTAGGGTTTTCAAATTTCACATGTACATCGCCCAAGTATTTGGCTAATGCCAATGCTGTGGCAAATTTGGCAAACTCTGCAGGCTGTAATCTGAAACTACCAATCTGAAACCATGATTTTGACCCCGCCACCACAGTACCCGTAGTAAGCACGGCTATGAGCAAAAGGATCACTGCTCCATAAATGAAATAGGCCGAATAGTCGTAGAATTTGAAATCTAAACTCATCACCCCAATGATCATGACCATGGCTGTTCCTATCCAAACCAATTGTTTGCCTGGATTGTAAGCCAATGAAAAAAGGCTGGCAGCATTTTCTTCATCGAAAATAGCGGCATATATACTAGACCAGCCCAGCAAAACCATCGCCAGGTATAAACTAATCGTGACCCAATCCACTCGATCTAATATACTCTCTCCTCTCATTCTTATTCGGTTTCCGTTTCGAGTATCTGATTATCCGTACCCACTGAATCGACCAAAGCAGGTGCAGGGACGTCTACTGCTTTCCTCTTATGATCACGAAAGTCTCCTGCCAAAACATAGTCTTCCAGCCATTGTCGAGTTTGTTTTCCTTTTAAGTAAGTTTCGATAAGCAAACTAGCTGTAGAAGCTGCTGCTCTACCTCCCCACCCTGCATTTTCTACAAATACTGAGATGGCAATTTTAGGATCATCCTTCGGCGCAAATGCCATAAAAACAGAATGATCTTCTCCATGAGGGTTCTCTACTGTACCTGTTTTTCCACAAATTTCTATATCAGAAATAATCGCTCTGGATGCCGTGCCTCCTAGTGCGTCTGCCATCCCTTGAATGATCACAGGAAAATGCTCCGCACTGATGCCCGTCTCGATTCTCTCCCTGTACTCTGGCAGAAGGTAATTAGATTCTCCAATAGCCTTGACCATATGTGGTCGATAATAGTACCCTCGATTGGCCATGATAGCTGCTAGATTAGTCATCTGAATGGGGTTCATCAAAATCTCTCCCTGTCCAATACTCAACGAAGCCAAATTAGACACTTTCCAGCGGCCCGTGCCATAGGCACGATTGTAATAACCAGGGTCAGGCATAAAACCAGACTTCTCGTTAGGGATGTCTACACCCAAGGTCTGACCTAAGCCAAAACGACCCACCTGTTCTCTCCAATTAGCCAAGCCTAAAGGAGCCTGCTCAAATTGGCTCAACTCTGGGTACTGATTGATTATCATTCTAAATATTTTAACGAAATAATTGTTGGAAGATAGCATAATGCCCCTTCGCATATCATAAAATCCTGGGGGCGCATGATCTCCAATCAACGAACCATCACAATACACTTGATCATAGGCTCCTACCACTCCTTCCTCTAAAGCAATCAGTCCTTGTACAATTTTGAATATCGAGCCTGGAGGATACATCGCCATAAGTGGACGATTGAATAGTGGCTTTAAACTATCAGTAGATAGTTTTTTAAAGTTTTCACTGAATTTTCGCCCAGCAAGGTCAGCAGGATTGTAGGTAGGCGCAGACACAAAGGCCAATATCTCTCCTGTAGAAGGCTCTATAGCCACCACACTACCTATCTTTCCTTTCATTAATTTTTCGGCATAGGTCTGTAGGTCTATATCTATACTCAAGGTCAGGTTTTCTCCTGGCACAGCTAGTGTATCTAGCTCCCCGTCCTTAAATGAGCCCTTTTCCACACGACGCACATTTACCATCTTGTATTTGACGCCACGCTTACCTCTAAGAAACCTTTCGTAAGAAGACTCCAGCCCATTGATCCCCATATAGTCACCACTTTTGTAATAATTGGTCGTGTCGCGGTCTAGCTGGTGCTTGCTCACTTCACCTATATAGCCAAAAGCATTGGCTAGGCTTGGGTACTGATATCCGCGGATGGTTCTGGCTTTGGGGTAGATACCGTCGTACTCAACCAACTGATCTTGCACCTGTGCAAAAACCTGATTGGGCAGCTGCTTCACTATCGTAGTAGGCTGAATTGAAGAATATCTTCTAGCTTTATTCAGGTTAGTGACCAGTTCTTCATACGTCACGCCGAGCATGTTGCTTAGCACCATGGTATCCTTGATGTACAATTCTTTGGGTACAGCATCTAGATCATAAATCGGCTCATTATATACGAGCAGCTTCCCATTTCTATCAAAGATCAATCCCCGATAGGGATACTCTGTTACTGTTTGAATAATGTTGCTTTCGGCGGCAGCTTTGTAGTTGTCGTCCAATACCTGAATTGAAAATAGTTTAATCAAGAAGATGACCGCCACCAAAACGATCGCTATCCTGATTATATATTTTCTGTCTTCATTCATTTATTAAAAAATATTCCTGTCTGTAGGAGTTGGCTATTCTCCCTATGTTCAAAACACATCAACCATTGGCATGAGCCTATTTCATCTTCTTATAAAATAAATACTGAATAATCAACACAACAATAAGTGTGAAAATAGAGCTATAGAAAGCTTTGGTCAGGGTTTGCCAAAAAAGGTTGAATCCTGCAGCTTCTACAAAAAATAAAAGCAAGGCATGTATTAGAATCAATGGGTATGCATAAGTCAGAAACCACACCAATCCCTGTGTTCTTACGTTGATTTTCGGGCCTGAGTCATATCCTCCACTAGGTGTCATGACCTGTGACCAATAGATTCTCACATAGACTAGCAGCACACTGGCTGCTGCATGTATTCCAAGCGTATTGTAAAATGAATCCACTATCATACCCACAGCAAAACCTACTAAGAGCTGTACGACCCCATTGGTATCCATAGGAATCATAAGCAGTACCAATATATAAGCAAAACAGAATGCACTATCGAATAGCACTAGGTTTTTAAACAAAATCACTTGTGTCAAAATGAGCAAAATAGCTCTAATCAATCCTCCGAAAACGTTGAATCTATTCATACTGCTGATCGATTTTCACGTTTAAAGAATCTATCTCTTCCTGTCCCACCAAGTCTAGCATATACACATGATCGATAGTGTAAAAATTGGTTGAAAGCTTAATTTTGGCGCGATAAAAAGTAGCGTCGTCATCTAAATGAACTTCACTCACTATGCCTATCATTTGGTCTTCAGGATAAGTAGAATTATACCCTGATGTACTGACCGAATCCCCCACCATGATAGGAATGTGTCTTGGCAAATATTCTAAATCTGCATACAATGGGTTTTCTCCTTTCCACACGACAGAACACAGCGTACGTGTGGGTCGGTGATGAGCAGAGATCATGGATTTGCCATGCAAAACAGAAATCACCGTTGCATAATTTTTTGATGTATGCATGACCTGACCCACTACCCCATCCGATCCTACTACTCCCATGCCCTTTCTTACCCCTTGTTCAGCTCCTTTGTTGATCGTGAGGTAGTTGTTTCTTAAGAAAAGGGAATTGTCGATGACTTTGGCTTCGATACCCAAGTGACTAGAATCTAACAAAAACTTGGTCATATACATCGAATCCGAGAGCAACAATAAGCGCTGCCTGAGCCGGGCATTTTCTTCTGCTAATTGCTTGTTTTGGTCAGGTAAATGGATAAAATCTCCTACCTGATCTGAGGCTGCATTGATACTCGCAACAAATTGATTGGAAGTTGTATAATATTTGGCCCCTTGATAGCTATTAGATTGGACTATGATCCAAAAACAGATTCCTTCCAGCACGACTAACAGAATGAAAGTCCTATACTTATATAGAAACTGGAAGAGTCTTTCCATTTTAACTTACTGCATTAATACGGCACGGTAACGCTCCAATTCCTTCAATGCTTTTCCTGTACCTCGAACTACCGCCTTCAATGGATCTTCGGCAATGTGAATTGGCAATTTGGTTTTCATCCCCAATCTTTTGTCGAGGCCTCTGAGCAAGGCCCCTCCACCAGTCAAATAAATGCCATTGTCATAAATATCTGCGGACAATTCTGGTGGTGCTATCTCTAGTGCTTTGAGTACCGCTTCTTCAATTTTAGAAACTGATTTATCAATCGCAAAAGCTACTTCTGAATAAGATAATTTGATCACCTTAGGAATACCCGTCATTAAATCTCTACCTCGGATATCGAAATCCTCTGGGCCATCGTCTAGCTCGGTGAGTGCTGAGCCTACTTGAATCTTCACTTTCTCTGCCGTACGCTCTCCGATCAACAAATTGTGCTGTCTTCTCATATAGTCGAGAATATCTTTGTTGAAAGCATCTCCTGCTACTCGAATAGACTGATCACACACGATTCCCGACAAAGCAATGACTGCGATCTCTGTGGTACCACCTCCTATATCGACAATCATGCTACCATCTGGTCGCTCGATATCGATACCGATACCAATCGCTGCTGCGATAGGCTCGTGAATCATAAATACTTCTTTGGCTCCAGCATGCTCTGCTGAATCTCGAACGGCTCTTTTTTCTACTTCTGTGATTCCCGAAGGGATACAAATGATCATTCGATGAGAAGCTGGGAATAGCCTTCTCTTGTCTTTGTCGATCATTTTGATCATGCCTCGAATCATAGATTCGGCAGCTTGAAAATCGGCAATAACACCATCTTTGAGTGGGCGAATAGTTTTGATGCTCTCGTGGGTTTTTTCATGCATTTGCATGGCTTCAGCCCCAATCGCCAACACTTTATTTTTCGCCTTATCTATGGCAATAATAGAAGGTTCGTCTACGACGACCTCACCCTTACTGATGATCAGGGTATTTGCCGTACCCAAATCGATCGCAATATCACTCGAGAAAAAATCAAATATTCCCATAACTCCGTTTACTCAAATATTTTTGGTGATCAAAAGATCACAAATTACTCACAAATAATCAGGTAATCAACTCTAATATCGATTGATATTTCCGAATTGAAAACTTAGTGTTTGAAATGACGAGTCCCTGTCATAACCATTGCCATATCCACCTCATCACAATAATCAATAGACAATTGATCTTTGATTGATCCGCCTGGTTGAATCACTGCAGCAATACCTGCTTTATGAGCAATCTCTACACAATCAGGGAATGGAAAAAAAGCATCTGATGCCATTACTGCACCCTTTAAGTCCATTCCGAAACTGGCTGCTTTTTCGATCGCTTGGTTGAGCGCATCTACTCGGCTGGTTTGTCCCGTGCCACTCGAAAGCATCATGTCATTGTTGCTAAATACGATGGTATTAGACTTGGTATGTTTACATATTTTTGAAGCCAATAGCATCGCTTCGATTTGCGCTGCTGTAGGGGCTTTCTTTGTGACTGTAGTCAGGTCTTCTTTTACATCTGTTTTCAAATCTGCATCTTGCACAATCACACCATTGAGCAAAGATTTGAACTGTACAGGGTTAGGAGCCAAGTCTTTTATTTTCAAGATCACTCGATTCTTTTTAGACTGCAAAAGCTTGAGTGCTTCATCGTCATAACTAGGCGCAATCAGCACCTCGCAAAACAACTTGTTGATCTCTTCGGCTGCTGCCAAATCCACTGGGCTATTCGTAATCAATACACCTCCAAATGCGGATACATTGTCGGAAGACAAGGCTTTCAAATAAGCCTCTTTTACATCTGTACCTTTGGCTACCCCACAGGCATTGGTGTGCTTGATAATGGCAAATGCTATCTCTCCTTCAAACTCTCTAATTAGGGAAACAGCTGCGTCTACGTCTACCAAATTGTTGTAAGACAACTCCTTGCCATTGAGCTGCTCAAATAATTCATTCAAATCGCCATAAAAGCTACCGTTTTGATGAGGGTTTTCACCATATCTGAGTGACTGTGCCTGTCTTACACTTTGTTTGAATGACGGCTCATCCTGCTCTCTATTGAAATAATTAAAAATAGCAGAATCATAATGTGATGAAATGTCAAAAGCCTTGCAGGCAAATGACTTACGTTGCTCTAGTGAGGTCTCACAATCTTGTGAATCTAGCATACCGAGTACTTCTTCGTATTGCTCCATAGAAGATACGATCAGTACGTCATTAAAATTTTTAGCAGCTCCTCTAATGAGTGAAATACCTCCAATGTCTATCTTTTCAATAATGTCTGCTTCGCTCGCACCAGAAGCTACAGTAGCCTCGAATGGGTACAAGTCTACAATCACCAAATCGATATCGGGAATATCGTGAGCCGCCTTTTCTTCTTGGTCGCTCGTATTGTCTCTTCGGTTGAGGATACCACCGAATATTTTTGGATGTAGGGTTTTGACTCGGCCAGAGAAGATCGAAGGATAGGCGGTCAGATCCTCTACAGGCGTGACAGCGATGTCTAAATCTTCAATAAATTTTTGTGTTCCGCCAGTAGAATAGATCGTTACATCGTTGGCGGCTAATACTTTTACAATATTGTCTAAATTGTCTTTATGAAAGACAGAAATAAGTGCTGACTTAATTTTTTTTGATCCCATTTTCCCCTTTTAAAAAATAAGGGGCAAAACTACTTATTTATTTAGCACAAGATGAAAAATACGCTAAAGTTTTGTGCTTATGACTCAAATTTTAGCTAAGTATTCTTCTATAGTGAGGGGGAAATATTCATATTCCAATCGATGTATCTTTTGAGCCACTTGTTCGGCCGTGTCGGCAGAAGACACCTCACATTTTTCTTGACGAAGAATAGTGCCATTATCATAGATCTCATCTACCAAATGAATCGTGATTCCTGATTCGGTTTCTTTATTGGCCACCACTGCTTTGTGCACATTGGAGCCATACATGCCTTTGCCCCCATACTTGGGCAGCAAGGCTGGGTGAATGTTGATGATCCTATCTGGAAAAGCGGAAATCAAAGCCTGAGGTACCAGCCAAAGAAAGCCTGCTAATACAACCAAATCAATTTTTCGGTCTTGCAGCAATGCTATTACATCATTAGAATGATAAAAAGTATCTCTATTGAAAACTTGGGACTCTACCCCTAGTTTTTTGGCGCGGGCTAAAACATAGGCATCTGGCTTGTTTGTCATGATCAGCTCCACACAGACATCCAACCCTTGGTTATGAAAATGATTGGTAATCTGTTCGGCATTGGAGCCACTACCTGAGGCAAATATTGCTAGTCTTTTCATGATGCGCTACAGTTTTAAAATCGCCATACTAAAGATACCTGCAATGATAAGCCATTTGCAATACCTACTGAGGTAGCTAAAATGTTTTTTAGTATCCGCATAGGCGAACCGGTAAAGAAAATGCAGAAAAGGCACAGCTAGTAAACCGAAATAATAAAGAAGGTATTGGTTCTGCACCCTCAGTAAAAAGACCACCAGACTGGAGACAAATGGTATGATAAGAATAAATAAAATCCATTTTGTTCTTCGGATACCTAGCCATACCGGAAGCGTAAGCCCCCCATAGCTAGCATCTCCCTCCACATCCTCTATGTCTTTAATGATTTCCCTAATGAGGGTGATGCCAAAAGCGAATAAGGCATAAACCATAGTAAGTAAATCCACCGAATGGTAATAAACCAATAAGACCAGAAGTGTAGTTGCTGTAAGTGCCGCCACTACAAAATTGCCCACAAAAGGCAATCTCTTGAGTTGATTAGAATACCACCACAATAAAAAAGCACAAACCAAATGGACAAATCCAATCCACAGCGATACCATCGAACCTAATAGAATGCCGATCGCATTGAGCGTGGTGTGTGCAATCATAACTGGTCGCCGCTTAATGGTATGTCCCACAATGACTTTGCTAGGCTTATTGATCAAGTCTATTTTGATGTCGTAATAATCATTGATGTAATAACCAGCAGCCGCTATAATAACAGTGCTCAATACCAATACAAAAAAACGGAAATCGCCCAGCACATACCAAGCTGGCTCATTATGATTTAAAAGAAATATAGACCCTGCATATTGGGTAATGAAAATAATAATAAGATTGTTGAACCGGCTCAGCCTTAGTGCATCTACTAACAACTGAATATGGGACCTACTTTGCATACTTACAAAGTTACAAATCCTGCCACTTTTCTCTAAGGGTTGACGCCGTGAATGGTTGCTCATCCAATGCTGTCACATCCGTTCCAATCTCTACTGAATGTGCCTTCCAGGCATCATGGTACTTGGACAAGGTAATGCTTTGAAGTTTGATCCCACTTGCTATTAAATCATAGGCAATCACCATAAGATCTTCTCTGCTTACCGAATCTCCATAAAAAATGGCATTCGAAGCATATCCATCATAATCAGCTTCCACATGTCGCTCATGTATATAAAAGCCCAAGTTTCTCAACTTGTATACACGATCACCATCTTTATTTTTTTTGTAATATCTAATCACCACATCAGTACGAGCTTGGGTATCTCCCGTTCTTTGCTTTTCATACTGCTGGATTAGTTGCTGGAAGTATGCGGCATCACTTTCTTCTGTAGACTTCTCAGGTGTAAGTTTTATTGCCGCTACGGTATCAACACTGGCTTCACTGACACGAACCAAAGTATCGGGCTTTTCCATTTTAGCTGCTTCTTGTAAAGATTTGGCCTTTTTGACCTTCTGTCTTAATTTTTTATTACTGGCCTCGTCGTATTTTCTGATTTCTTCCTCATGATGCTGCTGCTGGATTTTTTCCGCAACGTGAATAATGAATATGCAAAAAAGTATGGCCAGAACGTAGATTACTGGTTTGTAAGAAGAAATATTCCTCTGTGTCATTTCAATAGGATTTACTCAAATTAACTTTAAAATTAAATTACACATAATTCCCTTCTTTGCTTATATATGTCTTTTGACATGATATTTGTTAAATTTAACACAATGTTTAAGATTTGCAAAATGAGGTCAACTCATAGAATTTTAATACTTTTGGTGCAAATAGCTAATTATTATACTATTTTGAATGTTTAATAGTGAACCCTCGATTAAACCTTAATAAATCGAACATGAAATTAATCTTTACTTTACTTACCATTTTTTCATTTTCATTCTGCGCTGTAGCCCAAGAAATGGGGTCTATGACTGATTCTCGAGATGGAAACGTTTACAAAACCGCTTTGCTTAAAATTGAGCTAGAAGGTGGCATTTTTATCGAAAGAGAATGGATGGCTGAAAATTTGAACTTCGCATCTGAAGGATCTGTTTGTTATAAAAACTATCCTGCTTACTGTGGAAAATTCGGGCGGCTCTACAATTGGGTAGATGCCAAAACCGCTTGTCCAGAAGGATGGCACTTATCTACTGAACTCGAATGGCAAGAGCTGATGCTCAACTATGGTGGCTATAAGACCGCTGCAAAAGAGTTGAAAGAAGGCGGAATCAGCAATTTGAATATATTGATGGGAGGCTTTTCAAATGTGGAAGGACAATTCAGTGATATAGGAAAAACCGCTCACCTATGGGATGCCGAGCTTGGCGATAAAAAAACCGCTGGCCTTATCTCTCTCTATGCTGACTACGACGAAGTAGCACATGATGTGATCAGCGCTCGAAACATGAACAGCTGTCGCTGTGTAAAGGATTACTAATAGTACTCTGGTGCTAAATAATTAGGATATATTTTCATATGGTGATTTTTGACTTTCTCAAAAATCACCTTTCTAAATTCTGCTGCATTGGTTTTTTCAACGGCAGATATAAATATATTCGTCTTATTCTTCGCAGTAGTGTCGATACCAGCCACAAAATCAAACTCTTCGCCTTCATCTGGTGAGGTCAGTTGGTCTATTTTATTATAGACCACAATCATTTCCTTATCCGCAGCACCTAATTCTTCCAAAGTATCGTTAACGACCTGCATTTGTTCCTCAAAAGAGGCGTGGGAGATGTCTACTACATGTAGCAAGACATCCGCTTCACGAACTTCGTCCAGCGTAGATTTGAATGATTCAATCAAATTGTGAGGCAGTTTCCTGATAAAACCAACAGTATCAGAAAGCAAAAACGGGACGGTATTAATGACGACCTTACGAACAGTAGAGTCTACCGTAGCAAATAGTTCGTCTTTGGCATAGATATCGCCCTTAGATAGCAAATTCATAATGGTAGACTTACCTACATTGGTATAACCGACCAGAGCCACTCGCACCACATTGGCCCGAGCTTTCCTTCTAGTTTCCCCTTGTCTATCAATTTTTTCTAATTTCTTTTTCAACACAGAGATTTGATCTCGAATCATTCGTCTGTCCGTTTCGATTTCTTTCTCTCCTGCTCCTCCACGAGTTCCTGTTCCTCCACGTTGCCGCTCAAGGTGAGTCCACATTCTGGTTAGCCTTGGCATCAGGTATTGATACCTAGCAAGTTCCACTTGAGTTTTGGCTTGAGAGGTCTGTGCTCGCTTTAGAAAAATATCAAGTATCAGCAAACTCCTGTCGTAGATTTTGACTTCTAAATCTCGCTCTAAGTTTCGCAACTGAGAAGGTGTAAGGTCATCATCAAAGATGACGACATCAATCTCTTGATCTTTCACATAAGTGATGATCTCCTCCAGTTTGCCCTTTCCCACAAAACTTCTGATATCGGGTTTGTCGAGTTTTTGCACAAAAGACTTTTTGGTTTCAATACCCAAAGTTTCGGCTAGAAATTCCAGCTCATCCAGATACTCTTCGGTCTTCTCGTCCGATTGTCTTTTTGGAGAAACCGCAACGAGTACGGCTTTCTCTATTTCCTTCTTGGTTTCGTAATAATCTCCCATTCCATCAGATTTTTGCAAAATTGTTCAATTATTAGGATATCCATCCAGTAAATCCAAATATTCGTCGATCTAGCATCAAGTATGAACTGAGAGGTAAATATATTTGACCTCTTAAAAAAAACATGACCGAGCAGCTCCGCACTAAATGAAAGTCGCTATTACCCTCAATACTTCTTGGAATATTTACAATTTTCGGCTGGGTTTGATTCGAGCATTACTCGATGCTGGTCACGAGGTAGTCGCTATAGCACCCAAAGACGATTTTTCGGATAAATTAGAGGAAAATGGCTGCACATTCGTGCCTATTCAGATGGAAAATACAGGATCGAATCCATGGCACGATTATCAACTTTATCGACAGTTAAAAAAAGTATATCGTATACATCGCCCTACTATCATATTTCATTTCACTATCAAACCCAATATCTATGGCACGCTTGCCGCACATGTACTTGGCATACCCGTAATCAACAATGTCAGTGGGCTTGGTACCGTTTTCCTTTCTAACGGACTGGCCTCTACCGTAGCCAAAAAACTCTACCGTTGGGCTTTTTCACACGCTCATCTCGTTTTTTTTCAAAACGCAGACGACCGAGAAACTTTTCTTACGGAAATCTCTTTACCACAATTACCCACCGAACTGGTTCCTGGCTCGGGCATCAACCTATCCTCCTTCCAGCCCTATCCTCTACCGGAAGTTTCAGCACCCGTATTTCTCATGGTGGCAAGGCTCATTATCGACAAAGGCGTCAATGAATATATTGAAGCTGCTAAAATGACACTAAAAAAACACCCGCTGGCCAAGTTTCAACTATTAGGCAAGCTAGACCCAGACCATGCCAGAGGCATACCTGCCACGACTATCGAAGAGGCCGTACAAGCTGGTGTCATTGAATACCTAGGAGAAACCGAAGATGTGAAGCTTTTCTTAGAAAAAGCTACTTGTGTTGTACTGCCTTCGTATAGAGAAGGTACGCCACGGACCATGCTAGAAGCCGCCGCGTGTGGCCGCCCTGTAATCACTACAGATGTCCCTGGCTGTAGAGAGGTAGTAATCAATGGACAAACTGGCCTATTATGTGAAGTAAAAAGCGCAGAAGATTTACACAAAAAAATGGAAAAAATTGGAGCAATGAGTCATCATGAACTCGAAATTTGGGGACGCAATGGTCGGCAACTAATAGAGGATAAATTCGATGAACAAATAGTAGTTTGCCAATATTTAAAGCATGCTTCCAATATTATAAATCAATTATCATCTGAATAAATCCGTTCTGTTTTATATTACCGTTTGAATGGAATTGTCCCAAAACAAGTCGTAGTGAAAAGGTTTTACTCTCTTATTTTTCCTGTTATAATTATCGTCTTACTATCTAGCTGCAAGGCTTACAAGCAAGACGTCATGTTCAAATTGAATAATGACTTCACCGAGCAAGATTTGTCTTCTGCGATCAACCATGCCGAAAGAAACTATGTGATCCAAGTGAACGACTTGCTTTCCCTCGATGTTTTCACCAATGATGGCGAAAGAATTGTAGATCCTAACAACGAATTGCAAGAAGGAATGCAAAGAATGCAAGGCAAACCTACCTTTCAATATTTAGTAAAAACCGACGGTACAGTAAAATTTCCCATCGTAGGTCAGGTCAAAATAGACAGCCTCACGCTCGACCAAGCGGAGTCTATACTTCAGAAGAAGTATGATGATTTTTACAAACAGTCCTTTGTAAAATTACAATTTGCCAACAAGCGCGTGGTCGTCCTAGGTGCCACTGTAGCTGGCGGACAAATCATTCCTCTGACAAATGAAAATGTGTCGTTAGTAGAAGTACTCGCTATGGCTGGTGGTTTAGATATAAACTCCAAAGCCCAAAACATCAAAGTAATCCGAGGCAACTTATCTGACCCAGAAGTGTATCAGATCAATCTATCCACTGTCTCAGGCATGAAACAATCCATGCTAGACATAGAGCCAGGAGACATCATATATATAGAACCCTGGAAACGACCATTCTTTGATGCGACCAAAGACATTACTCCTATCCTAAGTTTACTTAGCAGCACACTTGCGCTAGTTTTAGTACTGCAAAATTTATAATCCTTGAATCCAAGAAACGTACACATACCTCAAGATTCTCAAGGTCATCAAATGAATGACTCAGACAGTGCATTTGAAAGTTTAGATTTTGAAAAAATCAGACAAGTATTTGTCTCTAGCTGGCCATGGGTATTGGCGATCATGCTTATCGTCATGTCATTGGTGTTTTTGTATCTCCGCTATACCAAACCAATATATAGTGCTGAGTCTACACTCAAGCTTGACATTAAAAATGACGCTAATCTACTGGGGCTACAAAATCCACTTGAACAAGACATCAAAGGCCTTGCAGGTGAAATAGAAATACTAAGGTCTCGATTATTTTTCAGTCAGGTAGCTGATGTCATCAATATGGACATTTCATACTTTCACCCTGGAAGAAGCCACTTAGTAGACGAACGCTATGGAAACTCCCCTTTTGAAGTGACTTATGAACTCCAAAACCAAAGCCTGCTAGACAAAGCTTTTAATATTGAGATTCTAAATGACAATGAGTTTTATCTCTCCTGTACTTATTTGGGTGGTCGTATTGGAGGAAAGCACCAATTTGGCACATCTATCACAAGTACTGGATTTACTTTCATCATCAATAAAACCAGCTACTTCGATGATCAAAAAGACTTGATAGATTTCTACTTTGTGATCAACAGCAAGTCCGCGGTGATCGACTTCCTAGAATCCCACGTCACAGTAGAGCCAGTAAATTTTAATGCCAATACCATTAAAATATCCCTCTCAGACTTCAATCAGGTGAAAGCTCGAAATTTGCTCCAAGCTATAGATACCATTTATTTGGCTTTTAGTAAAAATGCTAAAAATCAAGCCGTAGAACAGAAAATCAAATTTCTGGAAACTCAGATGGCGAAAACCTCAAAAGAACTCGTAGAATACGAAGATTATTTTGAAAAATTCACCATTAAAAACAGAACCACAGACCTATCTAGCGACCTCACAAAAACAATAGCGCTTCTGAATGCACTAGATTCTCAACGTTACAAAATGAGAGATCACCTAGTAGAAGTAGACTTGGTCAACGAAAATTTTAGAAATGACGATCCAGTCAGTGTTTTTAAAATGCCAGAATCAATCGCTTCTATGGTCAATGATTATAATCTACTAGTGAACGAACGTGACCTCAAGCTCAATTCATACAATGAAAACACACAAGTCATTAAAAGACTGGATCAACAAATTGAAATCGCCAAGCGCTCAGCAAGCTCAAGGCTGCTCTCCTACAAAACCAACTTGATTCAAGATCTCGAAGAGGTCAATAAAAAAAGAGCACTCCTAGAAGAAAATTTTATTGAACTGCCATCTATGGGCACCTCCTACAATAAAAACAGACGACTCTATACACTACAAGAAGAATTTTACTTCTCTCTGATCCAAAGCAAAATAGAACTTGAAATCGCACGAGCTGGAACGGTGACCAACTTTGTGATTTTATCTCCAGCTGCAGTAGCTAGCACACCCATTCACCCAAAAAAATTAATGATCTATGCCTTAGGGCTAGTAGTAGGGCTCTTGCTGAGCGCCTTCTTTTTGGCCATTCAATTCCTTCTCCACGACAAAATAACAAGTCAGAAAGAACTTGAGAAAATTCTACACGCACCAATTCTCGGGCTCATCCCTAACTACAAACAAGAAAAGCTAGACCACTCGAAACTGATCGTAACGAACAACCCAAAATCAGCAATCAGCGAATCCCTACGCTCTATCCGAACCAACATGGAATTTATGGCCACCAATGGTCAAAATCAACTGATCTCCGTAACGTCTACAGTGAGTGGTGAAGGCAAGACATTCATTGCGGTAAACCTCGGCGGGGTGTTTGCCTATGCTGGCCAAAAAGTCGTAATTGTAGATTTAGATATGAGAAAACCCAAGGTGCATCTTGCTTTCGAGTCTAATGATTTGCAAAAAGGAATGAGTACCATACTCATTGGAAAAAATAAAATTGAAGAGTGTATTAAAGAATCAGAACTCGAAAATCTTCACTTTATTTCGGCTGGCCCTATGCCACCAAACCCGTCTGAACTTTTGCTAAGCCCGAAGTTTGATGAGTTTTTGGAAAATCTGAAAAAAACATATGATGTGATCTTCTTAGACTCACCGCCTGTGGGGCTAGTCACTGATGGTATACTGGTAATGAAAAAAGCAGACTTGCCTATCTATGTGGTTCGTGCGGATTATTCCAAACGATCTTATTTGAAATCCGTTCATAATTTGATTTCAAACAACAAGTTTGATCACCTATCTGTCATACTAAATGGTGTAAACACCAGCAAAGGCTCTTACGGCTACGGGTATGGATATGGCTACTATGAAGAATAATACACCCCTCATCTAAAAATTTACTGTTTTGTTTCATTGGCTAAAACCGAAATCTAATTTTCTGGACGTCGACCTTCACTCTCACCTGATACCTGGAATAGACGATGGTGTGAAAAGTTGGGACGAGGCGCTGAACATACTAACTACCCTACACCAAATAGGGTATAAAAAAATAATTACAACACCTCACATCATACACGATTATTACCCCAATACACCTGAAATCATTCGCGAAGGTGTAACCAAACTCAACAAACTCGTCTCAGAAAAAGGCCTCGATCTCACAGTTGAACCAGGGGCGGAATACTTCATAGATGAGCACTTTATCGAAGCCATTGACAAAGGGAAAGAACTACTAACCTTCGGAGGTGGTCATATTCTGATCGAGACGCCATTTATGAACAAACCCGTATTTATCGACGATGTGGTTTTCAAACTGAAGGCTAAAGGGCTAAAGCCTATATTGGCTCACCCTGAGCGATACACATACTTACAGCAAGACCACAACCTCGCCAAAGTATGGGCTGACAGCGGACTGTTGATGCAAATCAACATAAGTGCACTATCGGGCTATTACTCCAAAGAAGCACAGAAGCTAGCCAAAGTACTGATCGAAGCAGGTCAAGTTCATTTTTTGGCATCCGACATACACAACCTCAAGCACTTGGCACAGCTACAAAAAACCATTAAAACCAAATTATTCCAAAGGTGCAGGCAACTGCCACTACTCAATTCCTCATTATAAGTCAGGTGGTCAAAGCGAAGCGTAGATAATTGAAGCTCAACGGCTTTAATTTGAAAATTAATCTATCTTTGCCAGTCCAAAATTTAGAATGCTAATGCTGCTCGACAGATACATGATGAAGAAAATTATTTTTGCCCTTTTTGCTTGTCTACTCCTGACCGCTGGTCACTTTGCAAAAGCACAATTAACGGAAGAAGTAAAGAAAAAAACGCCTGAATTGCCTGGTCAAATCATGGTAGATTTTGGATTCAATTCTTCGTCTAACAATCCCTCTAGCATGCCCTACCATTGGTGGAGGTCTAAATCACTAGGGCTGTACTTTGTCAAGTCATTCGAATTCTCTAAAAAATTAGAATTGCGCCCAGGAATAGGGGTCAGCCTGGAAAAATTCGGTCATGCCGAAAACATGGACGTATTCTCTTACGGCGAAGATTCTAATGGCGCTGACACACTAGGGTTTTCTACTGTATTGGGTGGAGGATTAAAGAAAAATCAACTGGCTGTCAATTATATTGAAATGCCTATTGAAGTTCGGTTCAACCTCAACGGAAACGAGAAAAAAGACGGTATATTTTTAGCCATAGGAGGCTCGGCAGCTTATAGATTCGAATCCCATACCAAAATCAAATACACGGACGAGTTTGGCAACAAAATGAAAGACAAGCAGAAAAACAACTTTGGATTGAATAATATCAGACTCGGTGCTTATGGCCGACTAGGCTACAGAAGCTTTAGTGTTTTTTATAAAACATATTTCACGAATGTTTTTTCAAGCGACGGCCCTATTGGATCTGAAAACATGCTCTATTCCACTATTGGCATCTCACTAACGGGCCTCTAAGCAAACCCGTACAACGTACCAAAACAAATCGTCAAGCCGATCAGCATACCGACTAATACTTCTTTAGGCGTATGCGCATTGAGTTTTAGTCTGGCGCTCATGACCAAACCTGCTACAACTAGCAGCACAAGCAATGGGTACAGTACCGCACTATCGGGAAACCGCATACCAAAGGCGAGAAAAAAACCCACCACTCCACTAATGCCAGCCGAATGAATGCTCACCTTATACCACACGGTAATGAGCGTAAGTACAGACACAAGTAACGTCGTAGCGATCAGCAATAGCGCAAAGACTTCGTTGACCTGAATTTTGAAAACAAATAGATAGGTTGTCAGCCCATAAAAAACCGTGACAAACGAAAATGGCATCACGCGCTCTTCTTGCTTGTCCAGCTTAAAATTGGTGACAGAACCTGAAAATTTGAGCATCGCCACACTCAGAATAGGGATGATAAAAGTGGTAATAAAAAGAAAAGGTAATGTCACTAAAGTAAGCGGCTTGATCAACTCAGGTAGCTGCCAGTAAATAATCAAAAAAGTCATCGACGGCATCAGCAGCGGATGAAAAAGGTAGGAAATAATAGAACTCGTCTTTTCTCTCACTACAACTCTTTTCTCAATCGGGCCACAGGCAGATTGAGCTGCTCTCTGTATTTAGCCACGGTTCTGCGGGCGATGTTGTAGCCATCAGCCTTCAATAGTTTCTCTAGCTTGTCGTCCGACAACGGTTTGGACTTGTCCTCCGCTTCGATATGATTTTTCAGCTTTTGCTTTACCTCTCGGCTACTCACATCCTCTCCAGAATCTGTCGCAATCCCTTCAGAAAAGAAATATTTCAATGGATATATACCAAATTCCGTCTGGATCGATTTGCTATTGGCCACACGCGAAACGGTGGAAATATCCATACTGATAATTTCAGCAATGTCTTTCAATATCATCGGCCTGAGCTTGCTTTCATCTCCATCCAAAAAGAAATCATACTGATACTTGATGATGGCATTCATGGTATTGAGTAGTGTATTCTGTCGCTGACGAATAGCATCGATAAACCACTTAGCCGAGTCCAGTTTTTGTTTCACAAAGGAAACTGTCTCCTTCAATTTCTTGTCTTTCTTGTCGCTTTTGTGATAGCTCTGAAACATATCCGCATAAGATCGACTGATCCTCAACTCAGGTGCATTTCTAGCATTCAGAGTCAAGTCCAACTTGCCATCTGTATTCGTCAAAATAAAATCAGGCATCAGGTACTGGGTTTTCACCAGTCCATCGGTGACTCCTCCTGGCTTGGGGTTGAGTTTGGTAATCAGCTGTACCGCACATTTGAGCTGGTCATCATCGACTCCTAGTTTTTTCAGAATCTTATCGTAATGTTTTTTAGTAAATTCTTCGAAACAGCTCGACACTATTTTTTGTGCCAACACACTCTCTTCCGAATGATCGTCTCGTTTTTCGAGTTGAATGAGTAAGCATTCTTTTAGATTTCTAGCAGCTATGCCTGGAGGGTCAAAAGTCTGAATTCTATACAAGATCTCTTCGAGCTCCTCTTCTGTAGTTTCTACATTTTGAGAAAATGCCAAATCATTCATGATGGCTTCCAAATCTCTACGGATATAACCATCTGCTTCTATACTTCCGATCAGTTGTATCCCGATCTGTGTTTGTCTTTCGTCTAGCTTTTCAAATCCCAATTGCATGATCAATTGCTCCTGAAGAGAAGATCCTGATGAGATAGGCATCTCCCGTTCTTCTTCTTGCCCATTGCCATCGCCTTGCATTTTATACCCAGCATAATCGTCTTCGTTGAGATAATCGTCTATGTCGAGCTCTTCACTGGCTTCTTCTACCTCTTCGGTCTGTTCATCGACCTGCTCTTCCTTGCCCTCTTCCAGCGCAGGATTGATCTCCATTTCCTCCTTGATCCTGGCTTCCAGCTCTACCGTGGGCACCTGAAGCAGCTTAATAAACTGAATCTGCTGTGGAGACAGCTTCTGGCCTAATGTCTGGATTAAACTAAGATTTTGCATTGGCTATGATTTTACACTAGATGTATACGTTCAAATTTATTCTTTTTACCAAAAAGAAACGCTTTCTTATTATTAATTTGATCAACGGAATTTTCTCATTCTATGGTTTGTTCAGCCTATATCATCTAAATTATTCCTATGAAAAATCTCATTGTTGCACTGATAGCCTTCAGCCCCCTACTCTTGCAGGCTCAGCCTACGCATAAGGACTTTGACTCCTTGCTCAAAAAATATGTAGACGCACAGGGCGGAGTGAACTACAAAGCCTTCAAAGCCGACGAAGTAGCGCTCAACGACTATTTGGTATCCATGATGATAGAACCACCAACCAGCGACTGGAACAATGACGAAAAACTGACATATTGGATCAATGTGTATAATGCACTGACTATACAACTGATTTTAAAATATTATCCCATCAAAAGTATCAAGGATATTGGTTCGGCCATTCAAATCCCTTATATAAATACTCCTTGGGACATCGAATGTTTTGAAATAGAAGATGGGAAAGAGCTGTCGCTTAATGATATAGAACATGGCATCATCCGAAAACATTTTGAAGAGCCTAGAATTCACTTTGCTCTGGTTTGCGCCGCTAAATCTTGTCCCAAATTACTAAATGAAGCTTATGACGCCACTAAACTAGATGCGCAACTCACAGCTCAAACCAAAGCCTTTTTAGCCAATCTCAATAAAAATAAAATAAGTAATGATCGTCTAGAACTCTCCAAGCTATTTAGCTGGTATGGAGGCGACTTTCGCAAAAACGGCACATTGGTAGATTTCCTCAATCAATATTCTTCAACTAAGATCAACCAAAAGACCAAAACTTCTTTCATGGATTATGACTGGGGGTTGAATGAACAAAAGTAAGAAATAGGCAAACCATGGTTTGGTTTGTCTTGATCATCTCCATTTCTTACCCATTAAAGTATTGTTTCCCTAGATTTAGATGACATTTCAATATTCTCAATGATAAAATTTCGCCTACTTTTTGTTTTCATCCTTATAGCGTCCCGCCTTATTTGCCTTGGGCAAGACAAGCACTTTATGGACAGCCTGAAGGCCATACTGGTAGAAGAACCTGAAAACCTTGTAGCACTAAACGACCTAGCATTTGCATATACCTACACCAACTTGGATAGTGCCAGAGCCTTGCTACTACAAGCTATAGAGATCAATGAAAATGATAGTCTACAGCTAGGAATATCGAAAGAGACATTAGCCATTGTAGATGAAATCCAAGGCAATATAAGTTCGGCCCTTACCTTGCATTTTGAAAGTATCAAGATCTTTGAACAAATCAGCTCTTCCAAACACTTGGCATGGGCCTACAATGGCATGGGAGCGCTCCACTATCAGCAATATGATTACGACCAGGCATTGTTCTATTTCCTCAAGAGTATGGATATCAGAACGCAACTCAATAACCCCACAGAGGTAGCCAAATCCATGGTCAACATTGCCCTGATATTTAACAAGACTGAACAATACGACTCCTCACTCTTCTACTTACATAGTTCGTTAGCGCCTTTCGTAGATAATACTGATCAACTGATGGAAAGCATTGTTTATCTCAACCTAGGGAGTACTTTCTCCTACATGGAACAGTTTGATAGCGCAGAATATTACTTTAACAAGTCCGAGACCATCCAAAAAAAAATCGGAGATCATGAAGGTTTAGGCGTACTGTATCGAAAACTAGGAGAGCTATATAGTGAGAAAAAAGACCTCCTCAAAGCATTGGACTACTACACTTTAAGTCTAGAATATGTACAAAAACTCGGAGACATTGGTCGCTTCATAGAGACCAAACAGGCACAATACTTAGTTTATGAAGCAATGGGAGATTTTCAAAATGCTTACCAGATTCAGTCTGAGTATTTAATATTACGTGATTCGTTGATCAATATAAAAAACAAGGAAATCATCAATGAATACAATATCAAATATGAAACCGAACAAAAAGAACGTACCATAACTGAGTTAGAACTAGAGCAAAAAAATGCGGCCCTGGCATTCGCCAATTCTCAGAATCAGAGAAACATATTCATATTTGGGTTTGCCATTTTGATCATTTTCATTAGGTTTTTATACCATCGCTATACTACCAAAAAGAAAACCTCTGAGCTGCTCTCAGAAAAGAATGTGGAGATTACCAAGGCCTTAGAAGATCGTGAAATACTGCTCAAAGAAATTCATCATCGAGTCAAAAACAACTTACAGGTCATTTCCAGCTTACTCAACCTCCAGGCGGGTTCATTGGACGATGATGTTGCCAAAGATGCCGTAAGAGAAGGACAGTCCAGAGTAAAATCCATGGCACTTATTCATCAAAAACTATACTCAGCGGATGATGTACGTGGAGTAGATGTACAAGATTATCTTGAAAACTTATCCGCAGAGTTATTCCGTGCTTTCGGAGTAGATGAAGAAAAAGTGAATTGGGCCATAGATGCAGCAGGTTTGAAAATGGATATCGATACCGTAATTCCATTAGGTTTGATAATAAACGAGCTCATTACGAACTCCATCAAATATGCTTTTCAAGACGTTGAGCATGGATTACTAAACATTTCTCTTGAAGAAACCGGTGAAACTATGCATGTGATGGTGAAGGACAATGGAATTGGAATGGATGAAGATGCATTGAAATCCTCCAATTCCTTCGGGTGGAAAATGATCAAATCGCTTTCGCGTAAATTGAAGGCAGAGATTAATGTGAAAAATGAGCAAGGTACGACCGTGTATTTAACCCTATCTAGATATAAATTAGTTGTATGAGCAAACCCTCCGTCCTGGTAGTAGAAGATGAGCCACTAATAGCTGACGACATAGCCAGCATTCTTGAAAAAAATGGATACGACGTAGTAGATATAGTAGATGAAGTTGTAGACGCATTCGCATCCATTAAAAAATATAATCCAGATATTGCACTGCTCGATATCAATATTGAAGGCGACGAAGATGGCATAGATCTCGCAGAAAGACTTAATGTACCCTTTGTATTTCTCACATCTTACTACGATCAAAACACGCTTGATCGAGCCAAAAAGACTAATCCATCCGGATACATTGTGAAACCTTTCAACGAAAAGGACCTTATTGCTAATGTGGAAATAGCTCTATCCAGAACTCGAAAAAACAAGGCGAAAGTAGATTCACCAGAAAAACTTTTCTTAAGAAATGGTCAAGAGATTGTGTCAGTAATGTCTTCTGATATTGTCTATGTAGAGGCGTTCGACAATTACGCCAATGTTTTCACCGCAACAGAAAAGTTCATCATCAGTCACACACTCAAAAGCATAGAGGAAAAACTATTGCCATTTGGTTTCATACGTGTACACAGATCGTATCTCATCAATTTCGCCCATGTAGATTCTCTATCGGAAGGATACGTTTTTCTCAAAGGACACAAAGTCCAAATTGGAAAGTCCTATCGCAAAGAATTCATTGATGGCCTTAGTATGCTATAATGATTACTCAATAAAAATGTCCCTTCACTCAAAACATTTATCCCTTCGCTAAAAACCCTTTTCATTAGCCAAAGGCTAGGGGCAATTTGATGTGCTAAATCAAAAATTGCCTTATGAAAAACATACTCACTATCGTTTTCCTACTATCCTTGACCTGTACGGGTTTCGGACAATATAGTCTCATCAAAGACAAATGGGACGCCAGCTACTCTATTCAAGGAGGACTTGATGTGGCAAATGTGGCCTTCAGTTCTACGGGAGAAGTTTACGTTTTTGGAACCAATTTTACAGGCGGGGATCATAATGCCATCTTGGTCAAATATGATGCCAACGGCAACTACCAATGGGACGCATCCTATTCATCGTCATATGGTAACTCTGAGGATTTTGCCGTGAAGGTGGCGCTGGACGAAGATGATAATATTTTCACTGTGACCAACATTAACCCTGACGATGACCAGAATACCAGCGTTGCAAACGGTTTTATAATTCATAAGTACAATGACGCTGGAACACTGCTTTCAGAGTATGAAAATGTAAATGATTATACCGTAAAGTATGGACCAAAAGCATATGATTTCAATCTACAACATATCATAGGTAATGAACCAAACTATCTGTACCTCGCTACGACCAGATTAGAATCTGGTGGCATGGGTCTTGCTGCACGGCTGTGGCGATTTGATAATTCGCTAAATGTAGACGCCAGTTCATCATACGATAGTGAACTGGATGATATTCCATTAAGCTTGAGCGGGGTCTCCATATATTTTAAAAACAATTCCACTATACGATACGCAACTTGGAATCATTATTTTGAAAGTGGTGAGGACCCTGAAAGTACTCCGAGTGGTTATGATGTGGGATCGTCCATAGATAAACTAATAAAATTTGATAGATGGTATTTACTAAAGCTTGCCAATGGACAGTATCATATTCGGAGGAATAGTACAAATAGTGTGACGTATGATATTTCATACACTTTTACGGATATATATGATACGGGTAGTGAAATGCTCCTCACAGGATCCAAAACGGTTTCTGGACATGAAGAGATGGTGTTATTGGTTCTTAATAGAGATACAGGCGCATTGATAGAAGAAAAGGTGCTGGATGCCGATCATGGCACAGCTAGTTCTGTTGGTGTAAGTGTTTTTATTGGGTTTGGGAATAAAATAACTGTATTAGGCAATGTGGTAGAGGACGGGGTTCAATACCCTGGCTTAGTCACTTTCGACGAAGATACTTATGAGCAAATCGAGATTTCTAAATACACGTCTTCAGCATCTTCTCCCATAACACATGCTTATGAAGGAATAAACCAAGCCAATATATTGATCGGAAGCTCTGGGAGTTCGACTAAGATATATGCACTATGTATGGCATCATTTGCCATCACTTTAGGGAGTGATAAAACAGCCACAATTGGTGAGACTGTTGTGCTAAAAGAAGGTGTCACCAATAGGCCAAATGTGACCTATTTATGGTCAACAGGCGCAACGACCCAGACGATTAGCGTAACCGAAGGAGGTACGTATAGCCTCACAGTTTATAGTGAATACGGCTGTCCTGTATCAGACGAAATCAATGTGACATTCGTAGCAGCTCCGCCGGGCGGGCCTAAGCTCTTGGAGCCTGTGATTTCGTCTGTCGACCCAATCAGTCCGGTCATTCAATTTAGTTGGAAGAATGACGATCCTGATGCAGTCGATCATGTACTCGCATACGACCCAAACTGGAATCCCAATCCAGGCACTTACATTATAGCCTATAATGGCCCCAATACTTCGTATGATTTCGAAATATCAGCGCTCGCTGATTCTGAATATGATTTGGCCTTTTGGTCAGAAAATAGCGATAACGTAGGGTCTTCTCTTCAAAAAATGACATTGAATGCGTGCTCAGATTATGACATGAGTACGTTAGGGACTTACCTAAGTGAGTCTTCCTTGAACGGTCCTTCGGAGGTAACTGATGAGGGAGGAACGTTCACTTATTATCTCGGCGGATCTCATGGTCCAGATCTTGCAGGCTCCTTTTTTGATTGGGATTTACCAGAAGGATGGGAGCTTGATAGTTACAATGAAACACAAATCACAGTTGCTGTGCCCGCCGATGCTAATAGCGGACAGGTAGGTGTTCGCATTGTAAACCCATGCTCAGGCGAAGCTACATCTTACCTCACCAGAGAAGTATACATCATCAAAGATCAAACGATTGATTTTCCTGAGCCTGATGCTAGGCAAGTAGGAGCTGCACCATTTGATTTGGGAGCTACTGCTTCTTCTGGCTTAGCGGTGACTTATGACGCCAGTCCCACCGATATTTTGGAGATCAGCAATGGAATAGCTACTGCGCTAAAGGCCGGAACGGTAACCGTAACGGCCAGTCAGGCAGGTAATTCAGAATGGAACGCTGCACCGCAGGTGCAACAAACCTTGACAGTATCTAAAGGGGATGACGTCATTACATTCAATGAGTTGGACAATGTGGTCTGGAATGCTGATAATTTTGACCTGGATGACCTGGCCTCATCCAAAAGTGGAAGACAAATCACATGGGCAGGAACTGACGATCAAATTGCTATGATTTTGTCACTCGGGAGTGTGGATCCGAAGAAACCCGGCGCAATCACCATCACAGCTAGTCTGGCAGGTAATGACGACTGGAACGCCGCACCAAGTGTACAACAAACACTAACAGTAGAAAAAGCGAATCAAACGATTACTTTCTTGCCGTTTCCAGGGACTACAACTGATGATGAAGAGCTTTACTTCAGCGAGTACATTAGCATTACTTCTGGCTTGGTGACAACAAAACACAGTTCGAACACTTCCGTAGCAACCGTCGATGGAGGTGCTCTAACTATTCAAGGAGCAGGAACTACAATCATTACTGCATCTCAAGCAGGAAATGAATTTTACAATGCGGCGGAAAATCAGCAACAAACTTTAACGGTGACTCAGGTTTCTAATATAGCCTTTACTGAAGGCTCACCGACCATTTCGCATTACCATTCAGGCATTTACAGATTGGCTCTAGAGACCACAGATGATGGGTATGTTTATTACATCGTGGAGCCGAGTGGAGGAACTGCTCCAACCGCAGCACAGATCCAATCCGGACGAAATGCTGATGGCGATGTGGTGTTCAGGTCGGATGCGGATGAGATTTTCGCAGGATCGGAAACAACACTAGACATTTACGGATTGGAAGAAAGTACAGCTTATGACGTGTATTTGGTTTTGGAATCAGCGGACAATGAATTGCAACCTTCGGTCACCAAGCTCAGCCTTACCACTGAGACCCTTTCCAGTCTGGCTTGGAGTGCGGGCTATCCTCAGTTCGAGTATTTCTGCTGCGATACATACAGACTTCTTTTGCAGCTTACAGAAAATGGGAATGTATACTATGTGGTAGAACCAGAGGGTAGCGATGAACCCACAGCGGAGCAGATACAAAATGGAAACAATGCCAGTGGTTCGAGTGCCTTCAAAAGTGGGTCTGCCTATTCTCTAGTGGCTGGAGAAGAATATAGTCAAGCGCAAATCAGTGGTTTGTCAGAATCTACAGCTTATGACATCTACCTAGTAGTGGCGGATGAGGAATACAATGTTTCTCCGAACGTGACCAAAATGGAGGTGATGACAGGAGACTACAGTGCACCAGAGTGGAGCGAGGGATACCCTCAAATGGGTACTATCTCTTCTTTGGAGGCGAATGTAGCTATCGACTTAGAGGAAGAAACTGGTATGGTTTATTATGCGGTTTTTAGGAGTAGCAGCACAACTCACTTTCCAGCGAATTTGAAAAACGGAAGCAATTATCAAGCCCTTGACGAAGGTTCTGTTTCCGCAAGTGCACCAAACTTTACACTGAGCAACCTGAGTGAAGGGACAGACTATGACGTATGGCTAGTGGCTGAGGATGCAAGTGAAAACCTACAATCAACTGCTACCAAAATAGATTTCACAACTATAGATGATATCCATCCCGTTTTTGACGAGGGGTACCCTGAGCTATCATCGATCAATGAAACAGCAATAGAAATTCAGGCACGGCTCGATGAGCAAGTAACAATCTATGCTGTGGCACAAATCAGCGGAAACCCAACGCCAACGGCCGCACAGGTAGTAGCAGGCGAGGACTATCAAGGACAACCAGCAGCAGGAGCAGTCAACTCAGAAGGTGATGCGCTAGGCACCCATGTATTCGTGGAAATCACGGAACTTACGAGCCAAGTGGCCTATGATATTTTTGTAGTGGCAAAAGACCCTCATAGCAATACCACAGACCCTGTGAAACTCACTGCCACCACTTCCGATCAAACTGCTCCCATCGTTACACCAACATATCTGACCCAAATAGAAGTAACGGAAACTACCGCCACCTTCTCTTTTTCTCTAAACGAAGCTGGCACCTTCTACTACGTTCTAGATCCAAACGATGGCTCTACTCCTAGCCCAACACAAGTGATGAATGGGCAAATTGGTTCGGGAGAATCTGCACCTAGCTCGGAAAATATTGTGGTTCTGGCAGATCAAACTTACGAATTCGAATTGACAGGATTGACTGCAGCAAGTGAATATGAAGTGTACTTCGTTGCGAAAGATGAAAATGACAATGTCAGCGAGTATACTTACTCCTCGTACTTTGAAACATCGGACAGCACACCCCCTGTTTTTACAAGTACACCTGAAATCACTGCTGTTTCTAAAATGGAGATCTCACTCACGGCAAATATTAATGAATACGGATCGGTTCATGCAGCCATTATAACCGAAGAAGCACCCATTCCATCCGTTGCGGATCTGGCCAATCAAAACATAGATGGCGCCATATATCAAGGATCGTCTTCTCCAGAATATATTTCCATTTTCGCAACACTAGAATTAGGTATCACTTATCAACTCGTACTAGTAGCAGAGGATGAAAGCGGAAATTTACAAGAAACCGTAACCGTGTTGGACTTCACAGTGCCAGACGATAGAATTGATCAAGTCATTACGTTTGAATTGGCAAGTGAGGCCACTGTTGGAGATCCAAACCTTCCACTAAATGCTAGCAATAACTCTGGAATGGACATCTACTTCAAAAGCTCAGACGAAGATATCGCAATCATAGTCACGACTCAAGAAGGTATGCAAATACAAATAATCGGAGGAGGTACAGTAGAAATCACTGCTTATAATGAAGGTGACTTGACTCACAAACCAGGAGAGGCTTCGAAACTCTTAACCGTAGCTAAGCTAGAGCAAACCATAAATTTCACAACAATAGGCGATAAAGCCCTCGAAGACTCACCCATTGCCTTACAAGCATCTGCAAGCTCTAACCTCACGGTAGAATTTGTACTGCTCGAAGGTAATGGTGTGATCTCGGGAAATGAGCTAACCATAAATGAAACTGGCCTATTCAAAGTAGAAGCCATACAAACAGGAAACAATCAATACGATGCCGCACTATCTGTCATCCAAATTTTTGAAGTAGCTGCTCCTCCTGTCACAGCGGTAGCTCACGAGCTACTCAACCATGTACGCATCTATCCTGTTCCTTTTACCTCGTCATTTAGCATAGCACTTCCTGATCAGATCGAAGGACAATATAAATTGACGATCAACAGTCTAAATGGTACAAGAGTCTATCAAGCAGAATTAAATAGCAACGAACTCAGACATGAGGTCACCGAATTGAGTCAAATCCCAAGTGGGATATACTTAGTCCAGCTCTCACAAAACAATCAAGTGAAAACTTACAAACTGATAAAAAGCAATGAGTAGGATAAACCGCTCTTGAGTTAAGCCATAAAACCCTTAATTAGCCCGAATCAAATTCGGGCTTTTTTTATTACTCAAAAAAATAAGGATCTCTCCATCATGAGTGATAGGTCATCCTACGGTCTTCACCTGCTCATCCAAAATTCGGATGCCTTCTTCGAAACTGTGTGGTTGATAGCCCAAGGTTTTTTTTGCTTTGTCGAGCACAAAGCCCGTTTTGGGTGGCCGCTTGGCAGGCTGAGAAAAAGTACTTGCATCGACTTTGGTAATAACTGAGGCATCGAGCTGAAAATAGTCTGCCGTTTTCATGGCCATGTCATAAGGCGTAAGCATCTCTTCGCCAGAGATATTGAATATTCCAGTTGCCTTTTGCTTGGCTACCAAGTAACAGCCCATGGCCAAGTCTTCGGCCAGAGTGGGTGTACGCCACTGGTCGTCTACAATATTGAGTGGCTTGCCTTTTTCCAAATTTTCTTTTACCCAAAGAATGATATTGGAACGACTCATACCTGGTGTGATACCATAGACCAGTACCGTACGCAAGATAGCCCAGTCGCACTGGGCTGCTTGTACCAACTGCTCTGCCTCTCTTTTACTCTCTCCATAGTAGCTGATCGGATTTGCCTCATCGTCTTCTTTGTATGGCCCTGCTTCGCCGTCGAAAATAAAGTCTGTAGACAGGTGTATCAAAAAAGCTTGGTGGGCTTCACAAGCTTTCACTAAATACCCTACTGCGGCGACATTCAGTTCATGACAAGCCTCCTGCTCATGCTCGCACTGATCCACATTGGTCATTGCTGCCGTGTGGATTACCACGTCGGGCCGATACTTGTGCATGACCTCCTCCACCTGTGCAGCATCCGTGATGTCAAGTTCACAATATTCAAAAGGCGTCGCTAAATAATCGATCCGATTGTCCCCACGAGAGGTCGCCACGATGTCCACCCCTTCGTCCAACAGGAGCTTGACCAGTTTTTGTCCGAGCAAGCCATTCGAACCAGTGATTAACGTTTTTTTCATAGCTGAGCGAGTATTTTGAGGAAGTGATTCATTTGCATGCAAACATAAAAAATTAAATGTTTTTATATTCGCTAATAAACATCAAGACAAGCCCATCATATTTTTGAAAAGTTAACTCACCCTCATGGATACCGAAGAATACCGGAAGTCCCCTGGATTTCAAAACTTACTACTTATACTTTCTATATATGTAGTAGTAGAGCTCTATCTAGACACTATTCTAGATTATCCAGAAAACGTCAAAGAAGCATTGTCGTGGATCGACTTTGGCATTTGCATGCTTTTTCTTTTCGATTTTTTTAATGGTTTTTTCCGATCCAAAAACAAATGGAGATATTTTAAAAACAACTGGATAGACCTAATATCCTCGATCCCAACCATAGAGGCACTCCGCATGGGACGCATCGTACGTGTGATCAGGATATTGCGTGTATTGCGCTCCGCCAAGTATATTTTTAACGCCTTTAGTAAAAAGAATTCATTCAATACTTTCAGAAATCTGATGCTCATCAGTGGCATGATTATTTTATTTTTCACCTTGAGCTTTTATCATCTGGAGCGAAATGCCAACCCTCACATCACATCTATGTCGGACAGTCTATGGTGGACCACCGTGACGACAATCACCGTGGGTTTTTTGCAAGACATCCCTCCTGTGACCGTAGAAGGCAAGTTTTTGAGCGTGGCATTGATCCTGCTGGGGATGATTATGTTTTCGACACTTACAGGTACGATCACAGATTATTTCATCGAGGATGAAGACATTCAGGTCAACATTAACGAACTCAAAGCGAAGGTAGAGTCCTTGGAAGGTAAGATAGATCAGATGACCAATAAGATTGATCAGTTGAATAAGTCCTGATTTCAGACTAACATACTAAAGCCTTGGCCATATCAAACCCCATACAAAACACACCAAAGTTGCCTTCATTTGATGTGGATCATTATCTCTTACGGATCAATTGCCCAAAAGAGCATACACCATCTTTCAAATACCTGAAGCAACTACACAAGGCGCATTTACTTCACATTCCATTTGAAAACTTGGACATCCATATGCACAATGAGATCATACTGGACATTCATAAAATGTATCGCAAAATCATTCTCAGAAATAGAGGCGGCTTTTGCTACGAACTCAACGGTCTTTTTTATCATTTACTCAAGCAATTGGGTTTTGAGTGTCATCTTATATCTGCAAAGGTTTATAAGGGCAATGATCTAGGGCCAGCATTTGATCATGCAGCTATTTTAGTCTATTTCGCAGATCAAGTCTACCTCGCAGATGTCGGATTTGGACATTCCTTTCTTGAACCCAAGCAACTCACTCCAGGTCTTGTGCAAATGGACTACAACAGCTACTACAAAATAGACCGTACGATAGATGATGAATATATCCTCCTTGGCTCAGACAATTCATTTGACTACGAAGCCAAATACCTGTTTACGAAAGAAACACGGCAATTCGTCGAATTTATTGATATGTGCCAGTATCATCAAACCAACAAAAACTCTCATTTCACAAAGAAAAAGCTCATCACACAAGCCACTCCGCAAGGTAGAGTCACGCTTACGGACGACAAATTGATCACCATCATTGCGGGTAAAAAAGAGGAGCGACCCATCCTAAACCAGGATGAATTTTTGGTAAAACTCGACCAGCATTTTGGTATAAAATTAGTCCGAAAGCGTTAAACCAAAGCGTCCCAAAGCACCTCTACAGGGTGTTTGGCAATCTTGCCTGTACCGTCTTTGATCTGATGACGACAGCTGGTACCAGGTGCTGCAATGACCGTATCAGGTCTGGACTTGCGCACAGTCGGAAACAGCACCAATTCCCCTACTTTCATAGACACATCATAGTGTTCCTTTTCGTAGCCAAATGACCCCGCCATCCCACAGCAGCCCGACTGGATCATCTCCACTTTATAGTTTTCAGGAATGGACAGCGTATCCTTGAGCGTCAGCACAGAAGACAATGCCTTCTGATGACAATGTCCGTGAACTTTGATGTCTTTGTGCTCTCGTGAGAATTTTTCCTTTTTAATATTTCCTCTTCGGAATTCCCTAGTCAAAAATTCTTCGATCGTCAACGAAGCTTCCGCCAATGCTTTTGCTTTTTCTCTCCATCGGTCATTGACCAAGTCTGGATATTCATCCCGGATCGTCAAAATCGTAGAAGGCTCGATACCCACTAGCGGAATTTCGTTAGAGACTATATCAGCTAGAAGTTCTACATTTTTGTCAGCAATGATTTTGGCCTTCTTCACCATTCCTTTCGAAATAAGCGCACGGCCAGACTCCTTGTGCTCAGGAATAATCACCTTATAGCCCAACTTATCCAATAGCTTCACCGCTTTGATACCAATCTCTCCATCCAGATAATTAGTAAATTCATCACAGAAAAAATATACCTTCTTCTCTGCATTTCTACTCAGCAACTTACTCTTCTTCTGCTCATACCAGCTGCTCAATGTACGAGTAGAGACAGGAGGCATCGAGCGGTCTGAATGCACGCCCATAATGGCCTTGCCAATATTGCCAGTAAATTTATTGCCAAATATAAAATTGTATAGCGCAGGCACCTTGGAGGCTATTTTCATGCTGGATGCAAACTCGCCCATCATACGGCTTTTCAGCGGCATACCGTTAGCATCATAGTAGTTCTGCTGAAATTCAGCCTTGAGACGAGCCATGTCTACGTTAGACGGGCACTCAGACTTACAGCCCTTGCACGATAGGCATAAGTCTAGTACTTCCTTGATTTCTTCACTATCAAATTTATTGGCCTTGTCGGAATGCGTGAGAATATCGCGTAAGATATTGGCTCGAGCACGTGTGGTGTCCTTCTCATTTCTGGTGGCCATAAAACTCGGGCACATCGTCCCCCCACTACCGGCAGATTTTCTACAATCTCCAGAGCCATTGCACAACTCTGCAGAACGTAGCACCCCCTTATTCTTGTCCCAATTGAAATAAGTCTTGATTTCGTCATCTGGCTGATCAGCAGTATATCGCAAGGCCGTATCCATCGGTGGCGCGTCGGTGATCTTGCCTGGGTTAAAGATTCCTTTAGGGTCCCAAGCCTTTTTCAAGTCCTTGAGCAATTGGTAATTATTTTCCCCTATTTGCTCTTTGATAAACTCCCCACGAAGGCGACCGTCGCCGTGCTCACCACTTAGTGATCCTTTGTATTTTTTGACCAGCTTAGATATCTCCTCGGCCACTACTCTAAACATTTTGTGGCCTTCTTCGGTCTTCAGATTAAGAATAGGACGAAGATGCAATTCGCCAGAGCCTGCATGTGCATAGTGCACACAGCTCATATCATATTTTTTTAACGTCTCATTAAACTCACGAATGTAGGCTGGCAGGTCGTTTACGTCCACTGCCGTATCTTCTATTACTGGTTGGGCTTTAGCATCGCCTGGTATATTGGCCAACAGCCCCAAACCTGCTTTTCGCAAGGTCCATACTTTGCCCACATCACCTCCTTTGAGTACGGGGTAGTGATAGCCCAGTTTTTCTTTCTTGAGTTCAGCTATCAAATCTAGCACTTGATTGTCGAGCGCTTCTTCGTTGGCCGCGGCGAGCTCTACCACTAGGATTGCCCCTGGGTCTCCTTGTACAAAAAATCTATTTTTCTGCTGCTCGATGTTTTCTTTGGTACATTCCAAGATGTAGTGATCGATCAGCTCACAAGCATGTGGCTCATATTTAAGTGCTACCAAATTGGCGATCAAAGACTCGTTTACATCTTCGCAATGGATACAAACAAGGGCCTTGTCTTTAGGTGGTACAGGAATCGTAGCCACTTTGATCTCTGTGATAAACATGAGTGTACCCTCAGATCCAGCAATCAGTTTACAAAAATTAAATAGTTCTCCACTTTCGTTAAATGGCTGATTAATTGCCAATAAATCTACCGCATAGCCGGTATTTCTTCTTGCTATCGATGGTTTGGGAAACTCTCTTTCGATCTCCGCTCGGGTTTCTTCGGCAGAAAGTAAATCTTTTACATTTCGATACACCTCACCTTCGAGCGTATCTAACTTTAGCTTTGCTTCGAATTCATTAGCCGTAAGACTACCAAATGTGACCTCACTCCCGTCTGATAGATAACCTGTGACTTCGAGCAAGTGATCGCGGGTACTGCCATAGACTACAGAGTTGGACCCACATGAATTGTTGCCCACCATACCACCGATCATGGCTCGGTTAGCCGTAGAGGTCTCTGGCCCAAAAAACAGTCCATACGGTTTAAGGTGCCTATTGAGGTCGTCGCGGATGACTCCAGGCTGTACACTTACCCAGTTTTCTTTTTGATTAACTTCTAAAACTTTAGAAAAGTTTTTGGATACATCCACCACGATACCACTACCGACCACCTGACCCGCAAGGGAGGTTCCCGCAGTCCTTGGGATAAGGGAGGTATCATTGGCATTAGCAAACTCGATGAGTGTCAGCAAATCCTGCTTGGACTTAGGCATGGCTACTGCCAATGGCATTTCCTGATATGCAGAGGCATCCGTAGCGTAGAGCTTTCGCAATGTTTCATCCAAAAATAGCTCTCCTTCGAGCTTCTTCGCCAATCCTTTAAGTGCACGTTCCATGGCGGCAAAATTATGGATTTAACAATATAATTAGACTACCCTGACAATCACTTTTAATAAGCGACTTGTTATTTTGAATTATTATAAATTTCAGCGCACTTAATTGAAAATATTCTACCCTCTATTTTTCATTCAGCAATTAATTAGTGTACTTAGTAGAAACGCCACTAAACTCATTGTACCATGCGCTTTAAGCTCTTATCTCTCTCCCTCCTATCTCTCTTTGCTTCACTCCCTTTCACCAGTTTTGCTCAATGCCAAGAAGGCCATGTGGCTGGTGAAAATCTAATCGACAATTCAGGATTTTGCGAGGGATATCACCATTTTCGATCAGATTATAATTTCAATAGAGATGCCAACGGTGCCACGTTCATTAAACCTGGCTCTTTTGCCACAGTAACTAATCCGCAGTATGCCATGTCACTCTATCCTAAATGCTTCGACCATACTTCGAATGGCGGTGTGATGCTGGTTTTCAATGGATCCGACTCTCCTAATGACAACGCTTGGGAGCAAGAGCTCGACAACCTGAAGACCAATACAGATTATGTTTTTAGCTTTTGGGCCACTTCTTTGCTCAAATTTTCTCCAGCACAACTCGACGTTTTCATCAACGGAAAATCACAAAAAAAGACTTTCACACTAGACTCTACCCTCTGTGAATGGAATCAATACTCGATGACTTGGAATTCGAAAAATAACACAAATGTACAATTGGCGATCAGGAACCTGAATTCAGAATGCTACGGGGCACATTTTGCCTTAGACGATGTCAGTTTTACTTCTTGTGAGCCCGACGACTTACTACATGAACTCAAGGAAGCTAAAGTAGGTCAGGTATTTAGACTCGACAATATTTATTTTGAAACAAATAAATATATCCTCAAAGAAGAATCTTTTGTAGAATTAGATTTGCTCGTAGAGTTCTTGTGGACAAAAAAGCAGGTAGAAATAGAAATAGCTGGACATACGGACAACGTAGGCTCTATGACCTACAACCAAATTCTATCTGAAAACAGAGCCAAAGCAGTAGCCGAGTACTTGAAAGAAAGAGGGATTTCGCCTTCAAGATTTACCTCAAATGGCTATGGAGAAGAACGGCCAGAATATGACAACAGCACCTCTGAAGGTCGACAAAAAAACCGACGGGTTGAATTTAAAATTACCAAAATTTAATAATTACTAATAGCGAAAAACTATTAACAATCAATGAATCGAATTATGAAAAACACCTTAAAAATCCTATCCGCAATCTTGATCATTTGCGTATCTTTTTGCACAGCACACGCTCAGGGAACATTAAAGAAAATAGTAAACAAAGGAGAGCTAAGGGTAGGCCTTACTGCCGACCAACCGCCCTTCTCTATGAAGAACAAACAAGGTGAAATCATTGGCTACGAAGTAGACATGGCAACCCTATTGGCAAAGTCTATGGGTGTGAAGCTTAAATTGGTCGTACTCCCATTCAACAGCCTGATCGACGCCTTAGATGGTGGCAAAATTGACATGGTCATGTCTGGCATGACGATCACTCCTGAGCGAAACCTAAAAGTGGCTTTTGTAGGCCCATACATGGTTTCTGGCAAGTCTATCCTAACCAAGTCATCTATCTTGGCTCGTGCCGAATCTACAGAAGAACTAAACGAAGGATCCAGAATCAGCGTAGCTGTGCTCGAAGGGTCTACTAGTCAAACGTTTGTGGAAACTTACATGGAAAATGTAGACATGACCAAGGTGAAAAACTATGACGAAGGTATCAATCTAGTAAGAACTGAAATCGTGAATGCTTTAGTAGCCGATTACCCTTTCTGTGTGATCTCTGCTATGAAATATGGCAATGAAGGCATGGTAACTTTGGATCAGCCGTTGACAATCGAGCCTATCGGTGCGGCACTTCCTAAAAACGACCCCTTGTTTCTCAATTTGGTACAAAACTACGTGAGCTCACTAGAACTTGCAGGTGTATTTGAGATGCTCTCTGCCAAATGGCTCGAAGACGGCACTTGGATGCTAGAGGTAGAATAAACGAAGAGATTTATATAAATTGAGGGCGGTTGTATCAGCAGATACAACCGCCTTTTTGTTAAGCACCTAACGGTATGGATTCAGATTATTCTCAAATGAAAAGATGGCAACAAAAGATACATGAAGTCATCTTCGGCTATCACACCACAGCGGGTCGAGTATTCGACCTTTCTTTGCTAGTCGCTATAGTTGCTAGTGTTTTGGTGGTCATGTTAGAAAGTGTGAAAGACCTAGAACAGCACTATGGTGAAGAAATGCGAATAATAGAATGGGTGTTCACTTTTCTATTTTCCATAGAATACATCGCTCGAATCGTCTCATCTCCGCGACCATTAAAATATATCACCAGCTTTATGGGTATTGTGGATTTGCTCTCTCTCATCCCGACCTACCTGAGTTTCTTTTTTGTGGGAACTCACTCTCTGTCTGTCATCCGATCTTTTAGGCTCATTAGAGTATTTAGGATATTGAAGCTGACCCATTTTATGGGTGGCGCACAGCAACTGGCCACGGCACTTTGGGGTAGCCGTCACAAAATCATCGTCTTTATGGGTACGGTGAGTTGTATCGTAGTGATCGCTGGCACCATGATGTATCTCATAGAAGGTGGGCAAAATGGGTTTACTAGTATTCCTAAAAGTATCTACTGGGCGATTGTGACGATTACTACGGTAGGCTACGGCGACATCGCACCGCAGACCATTTTCGGACAGACAGCCGCTTCTATTCTCATGATCTTGGGTTATGCGATTATAGCAGTGCCTACTGGGATAGTGACAAGCCAGATGATGGCCGATGCAAGAAGACTGGGTACCATTACCTGTTCGAACTGCGGAGAAGAAGACTTGCCTAACCGCTCAAGGTTTTGCCTAAACTGTGCCTCTCGGCTCAATAACCCTCCAGATCAGAAATAGTATCCAAAATTAATATTGAATCGGGCATGCCAGCTGGCCTCTGGATCTCCAGCACCAAAAGCATCTGTCCACAGAGGGCCAAGCCATGAATGGTTTTTGCCTAGTGCCCAATCTACATAAGTGTACATTTTGCCCATATTCACTCCAACTCCCAATACATTAATCAGAGAATTGGTTTGACCAGATATCTGCTTGCCAATGATCCCAAAATCATTGTAAAAGTCCAATGACTTGAGAGGACCTGCATCTATAGGCCAGCTATAGAGTAAGCCCGCGGTGAGCACTAGCGCTTCGGTAGTGACAGCATATTCTGCACCATAAGCCGACATGTACACAATCTCTTTTTCACTCCCTTTCGGATCTATCTTAAAATAAGTGCCTTGCAACTTATAGTCGAATGGCCCCATCTGCCCATGGGCATGCACGGCATAAGCCGACTGTTTACCTAAGTCTCCCGTGGCCGTTTCTTCTAGTTGACCTATTTGTGTCGAAAGGCCTATTTCTAATTTTTTAAAATCATAAGTAGCTTTCAGGTTGAGCTGATTCACTTCGCTGTGTGTACCCGTGATGTCGTAGGAGTATCTTGAAAAATTATCAGCGGGCATCTCACTGTTTTTGAAGAAAGCCGCCTTTAGCCCCAGCTTATTTTTCTTGTAGATGTATTGCACACCTAGGTCATAGTCGTCTTCCAGCCCCACATAATAGTTGATATTAAAAAACCAATTGTTGGATGCGTAAGTCTGTATGCCAAAAGGAACCTGATCTATGCCTATGTGTATTTCGCTATGTTCAAACTTATAGCCCATATAGGCATGGTGAATCAAAATACCACCAAAATCAGGGCGGTAAAATCTAATCTGTGCTGAGGTGATTACGTTGTTGTAATTGGCATCTATGTCGAACCGAATCATATCATAAGCGATTTCACCTCCTGTTTTATTTTGAGATTCGTCCCAAGACTTGTAGAGGTAGTTCATCCGCACGGCACCTCCTATGGCCAAGTCATACTGATCTTCCGTTTCCTGACTGCGACTACTCTGAACTCCAGCAAAAAGAGCCAGAAAAAGGAAAAACAACTGTTTCATACTTAGGTGTAGAATACAAATAACGTGATGAGCATCCAGGTAAATAACAATACTGGCCAGTAGGAAATTTTAACCAGTAGGTTGTCTTGATAATGCAAAAACTTCGATTCTTTCCCTTTGGTAAAAGCCACCACGTTGATCGCCAACAATGCCATGATCACATACATGGTCAGATAAAACGTCTCTATATAGGTAAGGGAAGGCGTATTGAGTCTTCTCCTCAAATCGATATGCGCTACTAGGAGCACAAAGAAGAAACCCGCACAGCTCTGCACGGCTCCCATCATACTCACACCTGATTTATCATCTTTGTCTTTGGTATTGCTATAGAATATCAAAAAGATCATAGAGGCAACCACCATAATAGGAATGATATTCATCACGAGTACATTCAACAATCTACGTTTGAGGTTGATCGAATATTTCATGATGGGAAATTGGTTGAGTCCACTGAATTTTTGATGGCCAAACCGATCGTGAAAATTGACTAGATCAAACGAAAACTGTGTGGAGAGTAGCTTGGAGTCATTGAGATAAATATCTTTATTAATACCAGGAGAGCTGTAAGGCAAAATGTCCGAATACCCATCTACATCTGGCACCAGCAAAATCCCTGAATCCACATCTGGGTACATCATTTCTATCTTCACGTCCCGTACATCAAAAGGGTAGTTGGAGTAGTTGAAGGGCATCTTGAGCATGACTTTGACACTCCACGTATGTGTTATAAAATTCTTCTCTTCTTTTTCTGATATTTTAGTAACCAACGTTCGGCCTGCCAAGGCTTCTTGAGGAAATCTAAGCCCTGCTTCATAAAATTTAGCCAAATGTTTAGGCCACTTCTGCCAGACTTCGCCACGAATGATCACGTTGTAAGAATCTCTGAATTCGAACTCTTCTACAAAAATACCTGTGGCCACGGGTATGAATTTTTGCAACCCGAGTTTCATCACTTTTTGATTTTCATTGTTTATAAATGAAGCCAAGCTGGTACGGCTATCTACAAACACTTCTTTATCTCCTCCTTCGGAGTAATTATAGTTTAGATTGAGATACCACATCACCATAATATTGCCTACGATCACAATAGACAGATATACTGAGACAGACCATAATTTTTGCCTAGTATTTGTATTTACTTTGATCAAAAGGAGAAGGAGAAGAAATATCAGCGCTGAGACACCCAAACATATCTTCACCAGTTTTCTATGTAGCTGGTTGGCATTGCCTAGGAGATCCGACGAATTGAATACGATTAAAACCTTCCATTTTACCTTTGGTATTTCAGTGTAAAAAGCATGTGACTTTTTCCCCGTATATCTGGTAAAATCCAGATTGCCGCTTTCAGTCAGCAGAATGACATCTACCAAATCTTGCAAGCCCAACTCTTCAGCAATAGACTGGATAGAAACATCCAAAACGTATTCTGAAATAGGGTGCGCCACCAGCTTCCCACTTTCAGCAAAGATCATAGCTGTACCCGTCTGACCAACAGCCAACGAATCCATTTTAGATCCAAATTTTTTAAGATCGAGGGTAAGTGAAATAATACCTGATGGCTCCGAAGATCCATTGAGATGAAAAGGCAATCCATAATCAGCCACAAGTAGTTTTGCCCCTATTGCAAAGTATGGTTCTGTCCAATATGGCCCATTTTTCTGCATTGGTCCCAAATACCATTCATTGGTTTGGATAGAATCTGCAGTATAGTCATACTTTTCTTCTAGATAGATGGTTCGCCCTTGGCGTTTATCATAAAATGGAGCAAAAAGCGGTGTGTTTTCATCCATCGCAAATGGCTCATAAGCTATCGTAACACCTTGTAGGTAAAACAAATCCCTACTTGACTTGTGCACCAAACTAATCACTTCTTCCTTAGATAAGGACTGAGATTCCAACTGATCTCTCAGCTTTTCACCTTCAGCCATGATGTCCTCCAAAATTGTAATAATATGTCCTTCTACCTTCTCCAGCGACTCTTGCCCTATGCGTATGCTTTCATCCTCTCTATGCTGCATATAGCTCATATAATCATATACGAAGTAAACACTAAGCACAGCAAAAGCTATGGTAAAAAGGAGGTACGTCTTATTACGGATGTAAATCATAGACTAATGGTACAATCAATTATAAAACCTAGACAAGGTAATGATCAACCAAGACCCTAACAAAAATGGCCAATAGGCCAACTTCACTAGCAAGTTGTCCTCGTAGTGTAGGAAACTAGAATCTTTGGTTTTGGTAAAAGCCACCACATTGATCGCCAACAACCCTATCATCACATACATCGTGAAATAAAATGTCTCTAGATAAGTAATATCTGGAGAAGCGATTCGCTTTCGCAAATCGATATGCGCCATGAGCAACACAAAGAAAAACCCTGCACAACTCTGCACCACACCCATCATACTCACCCCTGTATTAGAGTCTTTTCTTTTTGAATTGCTATAGAAAATCAAAAAGATCATCGAGGCCACAACTAGTATCGGAATAATATTGGACACAAAAGCATTGAGAAATCGGCGCTTGAGGTTGACATTGAATTCCATAATAGGGTATTCATTGTCTCCATTATAAGCTGTATTTCCAAATTCGGTATGAAAATCAATTCGCTCAAACGAAAAATAACTCGACTTCATAGTTGCTTGAGGAAAGTAAATATTCTTTTTAATCCCAGGAAAAGCCGAAGGATTCAGCACTTTGTATCCCTCCATGTCAGGCACCAGCAAGATGTTTGATTGCAAATCTGGATAGGCAATCTCTATACTTACATCACGAGAATCAAACGGGAATTTTAAGTACCTAAGCGGTAGCCTAAGTGTCGTTTTAAAATCCCACAAGTATAAATTTTCATACGTCTCTTCATTTCGCTTAATAGACACCAATTCTTTCGACGTACCCAATGTAGGTGACTGCTGTACAAACTGAAACCCAGGTTTAAACTCTTCATCCAATCCTATCGGCCATTTTTGCCATATCTTACCTCGTACACTTACATTGTAGGAATCTTTAAACTCCATCTCTTCTACATAAATCCCTGTATTGATCGTCATGTATGGGTCGTAGCCCAATCTAATCAATCGCTCATTTTCTGTGAAAACGTATCTGTACATCTCTGTACTATTCAATATTTTTACCGAATCGGATGGGTCTTCTGAGTAGCCATGATTGACATTGAGATTCCAAATAACAATAATATTGACTACAACGAGTATAGAGAAGACAGTAGAAATAATCCATAGTTTGGTATTGGTATCTTCATTGATTCTAATCAATACCAACAACCAAATAATGACCAAAAACGAGGAAGCCAAGGACAGATTCACAACCTTATTGCCCAAAACCCTAGATCCTCCACGCAAGTCGTCGGTTGCAAAAACCACTACCGACTTCCAGCCAGTAGACGGAATGGTATTGAAGAAAAGATACGAGTCCACATTGGTATATACACTATTGTATTCTAAATGACCCTTCTCCTTGCTCATCACTTCTTCGGCCATAGGTTCTATACCATAAGCTCGACCAATATCCATTAGGGTTACGTTCAAAATATACTTTGATGTAGGATGTGCTAGCATCACTCCCTTGGATGAAGTAAGAAACGCATACGCGGTACTGCCTAGAGAAAGCTGGCCTAGCACAGCAGACAACCGCTCCAAAGCGATAGTCAGCGTAACTGTCCCTATCAATGTTTTCTCTCCATCAATCTCCTTAAACAACGGGCTACCATAGTCTGAAACTATAAGCTGAGCTCCTTGTGCAAAATAGGGTTCAGACCACTTAGCAGTTTTATTTTGAGCCACTTCGGAGTACCACTTTGCCGTAGTGAGTGTCGTGTCCGTATAATCATAAACATCTGCTATGTCTATAAAACTCCCTAAACGCTTATCGTAATAAGGAGCAAACAAAGGAATCCTCTCATCGAAGGCAAACGGCTCATAGGCTACAGTAACGCCTAAAATAAAATCGAAGGCCTTGCTCTCTGATTCTATCAGTCCTAGCAATTCCTCTGGAGAATAATTAGTTGAACCCACTTTTTCGGAAATGAGTGCAGTAGCAATGACCACATCGTTGAGCATAGAATCGAGCTGATGTGTAATCGAATTATTCGCTTCCTTTCCTATGCGAATACTTTCTTGTTCGATGTCATTATTGTAGGAATAAAAGTCAAATAAAAGTGCCGACACTAAGATCAGCGACATCACAGCGATGTACTGATAAGTTCTTCGACGGAGTACTACTCGAGTATGAAATGCAGCCATGGTTGAAGTTTATAATATAAAAATTAGCCGTCGTTTCTAGGGCCGTTGTATTTAAATCTGCGAGCAAAACCAACCCCAAAAGTATAATCGTTAGCTGCGTTGAACAAAAGCCCACCATTGATATCAATTTGAGTCTCACTGTTAATTAAATAAGTAAGCCCTGTTTGCGCTTGCTGCCAATCTTCATGGTGCCAATATTCACCCACAACGGTAAAACGATCACCCAAGCCATAAGCTAAAGTGAAATCTCCAAAATAACCTCCTGCTGCTTTTCCTGCATTTACAAAACCCACCAAATTGTCCATCAGTTTTTTATTGACGGCTACTCGATAGCCCGAGATCACAAAATTATCTCCAAACGAACTCATATTGACTGAAAAACCAACACCTGGCTTCTTTCCTTCTGGTTGGATCATCATCCACTTCACACCGAAAGCGGCAACCTTATGCTCCAAAGTAGGCACGAATACCCTGATCTCTGCAGATTTAGAAATAGATGCCCTAAAAAATGCATCGTATGCCCATTCTTCCCCTTTTATATCTACATACTGTGCGCCTTGTTCCCACTGGAAACTATGCTCTGGTAGTACCCATGGCCCCACCGACAAGGTAGGTCTTGCCGTAGCTATAGACTCCTGTGCTTGTGTATTGTGAAAAAGGAAAACGGCAAATAGCAAGACAATAAAAGTCTTACAAATTGAGTTAAGATTGATCATGTTTAGTTTTTTTCATTTTACTTATGAATTTAAAACTTATCCGCATTATTTATAATCTATAATAGAAATAATTCGTCTTCATTATCCAAAAAGGGAGTTAAGCAAATTATCTCTATTTTTGAAGACACGCTTTAAATCCAAGATAATTTAGAACAAGGCAACCAAAAGCAACAATAACTCATTTTTCCGTATAAAATAAATATGAAACTGAAGGGCAAGGCAAAAAAAAATCTACTCATTGGGATAACCCTCTCTATGTTGTTATTGGGCATATTTTCTTTTTCCAATGACGATAAGTATTTTGAAATGGCAAAGAATCTAGAAATCTTCGCTTCACTATACGGAGAAGTCAACACATACTATGTAGACGAAGTAAACCCCAATAAGCTCATCCGTACGAGTATCAATGCCATGCTAGAAAAACTCGATCCCTATACCGTCTACATTCCAGAAGACGATATCGAAGATTTTCGCACCAATGCTACTGGCGAATATGGAGGAATAGGCATCCAGTCCAACAAAATCAAAGAACAGCATGTCGTACTAAATATTTATGAAAATTCACCTGCAAGCACGGCTGGCATCAAAATAGGTGATGTGATCACCGCTGTGGATGGCGTAAGACTTGGCAATCTTACCGACGATCAGGCGGGTAAACTGATGAAAGGACAATCAGGGTCAGACATTCAAATAGAGGTCATCCGCAATGGCAATGAAAAACTAAGTTTCACTACCACAAGAGAAAAAATTACCATACCCAATATCAGCTACAGCACACTCATGGATGAGTCTATAGGCTATTTAAGGCTAAGTGAGTTTACCAATGATGCAGCCGATGACGTGAAAAAAACCGTGCTAGACCTAAAAAAACAAGGCGCCAAAGAATTGATTATTGACCTACGAGAAAACCCAGGAGGGCTCCTCAACGAAGCCGTAGATATTTGTAACCTTTTCGTCACTAAGGGTTCAAAAATAGTAGACACTAAAGGAAAAATAGAAGCACAAAGCCACTCCTACACAGCCAAAGCTGAGCCATTGGACTTAGACATTCCTATTGCAGTCATTATCAACCACAATAGTGCCTCTGCTTCCGAAATTGTATCTGGCGTAATCCAAGACTATGATCGAGGGGTGATCATTGGACAAAAGTCTTACGGCAAAGGACTGGTACAGGTATCTCGAAAATTATCATTCAACTCGCAGCTCAAAGTAACTACTGCCAAATACTATATCCCTAGTGGCAGGTGTATTCAAGCACTGGACTATGCACATCGCACCTCTGACGGCAGTGCCACCAAAGTAGCAGATTCTCTTAAAACAAAGTTTTACACCTCCAACAATAGACTGGTCTATGATGGAGGCGGAATAGACCCTGATATTTTGATCAAAGAACCCTCACCTTCATCCTATACCAAAAACCTAGCAGAAAGCAATCTTATTTTTGACTATGCAACCAAATACTACTACGAAAACGACAGCATAGCTGCTCCTCAAGTATTTGAGCTGACAGATGCCGAGTATCAGGATTTTATAAACTGGATGTCTACCAAAACATTTAAAAATCCTTCTCAAGTAGAAAACACACTAGAGCTGCTTGAAGAAGCCGCCACCGACGACGATGTATATCACAATCTCATCGCAGAGATAGAAGGCATCACTGCTTCTGTCGAAAAAATCAAATCTAACGGTTTGATTACCTTCAAACCAGAAATAAAAACGTTACTAGAAAAGCACATCATATTGAGATACTACTACACCTCTGGAGTAGTAGAAGCAGCACTCTATAAAGACCAAGAAATCAAAGAGGCGCGCAAAATACTCTCTGATTCTGAGGCATATATCACCTTATTAAAAGGCTAGACATTCTCTTTGCTTTCTGATATATTGCAAGCTTATATTCATCCCTATGTACGAAAATCTGGATCACGTAGTCCTTACCTTTAACAAGGAGTCGCTGCTACTACTCAATGCTTGCATTGCGCTCATCATGTTTGGAGTAGCCCTAGACCTCAAGGTTCATCATTTCAAATATCTACTTAAAACACCCAAGGTTATTTTTATCGGCTTAGCATCACAACTTCTTTTATTACCGCTGATCACCTTCTTACTCGTACTTTTGCTAAAACCCTCTCCTAGCATGGCACTCGGCATGATGCTAGTAGCCGCCTGTCCAGGAGGCAACGTATCCAACTTTTACGCCAGCCTGTCCAATGGCAATGTAGCACTATCCGTCAGCCTAACGGCGATTACCTCGTCCTTAGCCTTTTTGTCTACTCCGCTTAATTTTACCTTTTGGGCCAACCAATACGCCCCTACAGCAGCCATCTTACACTCCGTCAAACTCGACATTCTAGATGTAATTATCACCGTTGTTTTTATCCTAGTGATCCCGCTTGTGCTAGGTATGCTGGTCAATAAAAAACATCCAAAAACTACACTCAAGATAGCTAAACCTATCAAGCGACTCTCCATATTGATTTTTGCAGGATTTGTAGTAGGAGCACTTGCCTCCAATTTCGATCACTTCGTAAATTACATCTTCAATTTTATATTTCTCGTCATGATCCACAATGCTCTAGCGCTGACCACAGGCTATTCATTCTCTAAGCTATTCAAAATAGGCATACCCGAAACTCGCAGCATCACCATCGAAACGGGCATTCAAAATTCTGGTTTAGCGCTGGTCATAATCTTCGAATATTTCAACGGCATGGGAGGCATGGCCATCATTGCTGCTTGGTGGGGCGTATGGCATTTGATCTCTGGTGCATTGATCTCGTGGCAGTGGTCTTCTCGACCCGCTATAGCAGCCACTCCGTAAGTATTTTTTTCCCGTAAAAACTACTTTTATTAATTGCTCTATTTATTGTACTTTTGAGACAACCCATTTGATAATTCGACGACTATCGAGATGAAGACTGAGTTTATTTGGTACAACCCTGCAGAAAAAGAGTATCAGTTTGGCGACAAAAAGTGCTACATCGATACTATACGCAATAGCAATCAATCGCACAATTTTGTGATTCTCGATCGATTCCCTAATATCAGTGCCGATTTCAGAATCAAGCTTATCTCTAAACTCAGATTCCTCAATTCCGCAAGTAAATCAGGCGTTTTAGAGTTCATTTAGGCCTCTTTTCTGGTTTATCCCCAATATACCCCCACTGATCGAAGCCCTACTCCTTCTGATCGAATCACCGTATTTCTACTGGCAATAATCGAGTGAGACCCTCCGTCTATCGAATTAAATATTTAGTCCTAAATGAGCTGGCTATACTTGTATCAAGAAAGCGCAGTTTATGAGAATCCAAGTTCGCTTATCGGACTTGGGTTTTCTTTTAACCGCCAAAGACATTACCTCAAGGTCCGAATAAATTAGCTATAGGAAAGATTCGGAACAGGTTAGTATGAATTGGAATTTTGTAACGCCTCCTCATCTTGGGGAGGCGTTTTTTATTTCATCAGGAGTGCTGCCTCTTTCGCAAAATAGGTCAATATCACCTTAGCCCCTGCACGCTTCATACTGAGCAACATCTCCATCATGGCTGTGTCATTGTCTAGCCAGCCTTTCTGTGCTGCTGCTTTGAGCATGGCATATTCCCCAGACACATTGTACGCCGCTATCGGCAAATCAAAATTATCCCTCAGTAATTTGATCACATCTAAATAAGCCAATGCTGGCTTTACCATCAAAAAATCTGCCCCTTCTTCCTCGTCGAGTTCTGCTTCTATAATCGCTTCACGCAAGTTAGCTGGATTCATCTGGTAGGTCTTTTTGTCGCCCGATTTAGGTGCAGAGTCGAGGGCATCTCTGAATGGGCCATAAAAAGCACTTGCATACTTAGCCGTATATGACATGATCGATGTGTCTTCAAACCCATTGTCATCCAAGATCTCACGAATGTACTCCACACGTCCGTCCATCATATCTGAAGGGCCTATGATGTCTGCCCCTGTTTCGGCTTGTGCCAATGCCATAGCTCCTAGTACCTCCAGCGACTCGTCATTTAGTATATTGCCATACTCATCCACGATGCCATCGTGCCCATCTGTACTGTAAGGATCCATCGCCACATCCGTCATGATACACGCCTCTGGAAATTTGTCTTTGATTTCCTCCAAGGCCTGCAAATAGAAAAAGTTTGGATTGTGACTTTTGGTTGCAAGTTTGTCCTTGTGCTTTTCGTCTACCACAGGAAAAATATCGAACGCATTGATCCCCAAATTCATGCAAGTATCTATTTCCTTAAGCATCAGATCCACCGACAGCCTATGAATCCCTGGCATAGACTCCACGGCTATAGATTTAGACTTGCCTTCCAACAAAAATAAAGGATACATAAAATCTTTAGTAGATAATCTGGTTTCCTCCACCATATCACGAATGGCAGTAGATTTTCGGTTTCTTCTCGGGCGTCTCAGCATGATTCTTCTTTTTTTGCAAATGTAAAAAGATGTGCTGAATAGACGAGCGATTACATACTGAAGCCAGCCGATGGTCTATGACTAAAAGCAGACAATAATGCTAATTATCTGTTATTCATCTAGTTATTCCCTCTTTTTTGTTGTAAATTATTAAACTTCATAAGGGATTCATCTATCCCAGATTGTTAAATATTCAAGACACAAAGGCGTGAGATATGAAACAATTGAGAATATACCTGTTGGTGGCTTCACTTTTTATAGTTGGTCAAGGTATGTCTCAACAGATCGGATTTGATTTTCCATCAGGCACCCACAAAGTCACCATTCCCTTCGAACGCTACAACAACCTTATCGTGATACCCGTCACGATCAATCATTCTCTAACACTCAAATTTATCTTTGACACGGGCGTACAATACCCTATTCTCACTGAGAAAATGTTTGGTGAATATTTAAACCTAGACTATAGCAGAAACATTACCATCCAAGGGCCTGGCGAAGCAGATTCCATCAAAGCCAAAGTAGCTCATAATGTTTCCCTCAGTTTGCCTGGAGGCGTAGAATCTGGCATTAGTCAAGCACTGGTGGTACTAGAAGAGGACTATCTCAAACTACGAAACAACCTAGGTGTCGACGTCTTTGGTGTGATCGGCTATGACCTATTCAGCAGATTTGTGGTAGAGATCAACTACGACGAAAATCACATCACACTCTACGAGCCAAAAAAATTCAGAGCAAGAAATGCTTATAAAAAGATTCCAATGAAAGTGGTGAACACCAAACCCTATGTAGAAATCACCATCATGAAAAACGAAAAAGAAGGACAACGCATGCACCTAATGGTAGACTCAGGCGCTAGTCATGCCGTGTTGCTGGACAATCCAGAGGACAATTCTTTGATCCCAGAACAAAACATCACCACAGTAATCGGTCGTGGGCTTGGCGGCAATATCAACGGCTACCTAGGCAGAATGGCTTCTATCAGGTTGGGGAAATTCGAATTTGAAGAACCTATCGCCTCTTTCCCAATTGTAGGGGACTATGGAGAAGCCATCAAAAGAGGCAGTAGAAATGGCACCATAGGAGGCGAACTACTCTCTAGATTCAATGTAGTCTTCGATTATTTTGGTGGATATCTCTACCTCAAAAAAGGAAGTATGTTTAACAAGGAATTTGAGCATGATATGAGTGGCATGCACATCGCTGCCGATGGCAAACAACTTAAGCAACTCAAAATCTACAACGTACGCGCCGACTCTCCTGCCTATCATGCAGGCCTTCGAGAAGGTGACCTAATCGAATCCATCAATGGTTACTCGTTAGAAAGCCTAGAATTCTCTGACTTTTGCTCTCTACTCAGAAATCGCCCAGGCAAAAAAATAGTCGTGAAGTATACTCGAAATGGGTCCACCCAAAAAACCACTTTCAAACTAGAACGCTACATCTAAAGTTTACGCATTCTTTTAGCGAAAATTCTCCGTTCTTCATTCTACATCAAAACACAAATGAGATTTGAATACGCTCATTTGAGCATCTTATGCAGGGATTGTTCCTTTTTCCTTTTCAGGATTAAATCAGCGAAAAATATTTTATTTCTTAGTTTTGTCGACTTAAAATTTGAAAGGTATGACCCAAAATAAAATCAACCCGTATCAACCCAAAAATCACATCCGTATCGTCACGGCTGCTTCTTTATTTGATGGACACGATGCCGCCATCAATATCATGCGAAGAATCATCCAATCTACTGGTGTGGAGGTCATACATCTAGGGCACAATCGATCTGTAAACGAAATAGTAAATTGTGCCATCCAAGAAGACGCACAGGCCATCGCAATCACCTCATACCAAGGCGGACATGTGGAATATTTCAAATACATGCACGATCTACTCAAAGAAAACGGTAGTGAACACATCAAGATATTTGGCGGAGGCGGAGGCACCATACTCCCTACCGAAATAGAAGAGCTACATGCCTACGGCATTTCAAGAATTTATTCACCGGACGATGGGCGTGCCATGGGCCTGCAGGGCATGATCAACGACATGGTGGCCGCCAGCGACTTTGCCATTGGAGAAAACCTGAATGGAGAACACCAACAAATAAATAAAAAAGACGCCAAATCTATCGCGAGAATAATATCGGCTGCAGAAAATTTCCCAGAACAATCCAAAGACACCCTCCAAGCCATTGACGAAAAGTCTAAAACATCTGACACACCTGTACTAGGAATCACGGGTACTGGCGGTGCAGGCAAGTCCTCTTTAGTAGATGAACTAGTCAGAAGGTTTCTGGTGGACTTTGAAGACAAAAGCATTGCTATTATCTCTGTAGACCCTTCTAAACGCAAAACAGGAGGTGCGTTATTAGGCGACCGAATTCGCATGAACGCCATCAACAATTCGCGCGTGTACATGCGGTCGCTAGCCACTCGCCAGTCCAATCTGGCCTTGTCCAAATATGTACAAGAAGCCGTAAACGTGGTGAAAAGTGCGGGCTATGACTTGGTGATATTAGAAACCAGCGGCATCGGCCAGTCGGACACCGAAATCATCGAACACTCTGACCTATCGCTCTACGTGATGACTCCCGAATATGGTGCAGCCACACAATTAGAAAAAATTGATATGCTCGATTTTGCCGACATCATAGCACTCAACAAATTCGACAAGCGAGGAGCACTAGATGCCTTGCGCGATGTCAAAAAACAATACCAAAGAAACCATCAGCTCTTCGACACCCCCGTAGACAACCTGCCTGTCTTTGGCACCATCGCCTCGCAGTTCAACGACCCGGGTATGAACAAGCTCTATCGAGTAATCATGGATGCTATCACGGACAAAACGGGAGCAGAATTAAAATCCACCTTTCAGGCCTCCGAAGAAATGTCGGAGAAGATTTTCATCATTCCGCCTAAGCGGACGAGATACCTTTCGGAAATATCGGACAGCATTCGGGAGTACGATCAGTGGGTAGAAAAGCAACGCCAAATCGCTCAAGACTTGTTTGGCATAGACCGTACCATGAAATTGTCGCAAGACGAAGAGCTAAACACCAAACTAAAGGAACTCTACAAGGAAACAGCACTAGATTTCGACCCTAGAAATCAGCAAGTACTCAGCGAGTGGCAAACCAAGGTAGACAACTACAACTCCGACGAATTTGTGTACCAAGTCAGAGGAAAAGACATCAAAGTACAAACCAAATCCGAATCGCTATCGCACACCAAAATCCCTAAAGTATCCTTACCCAAATATGAGGCTTGGGGAGACATATTGAAGTGGAGTCTTCAAGAAAACGTGCCGGGTGAGTTTCCCTACACGGCAGGTGTATTTCCATTCAAAAGACAGGGCGAAGACCCTACCCGTATGTTTGCTGGCGAAGGCGGGCCAGAGCGCACCAACAGAAGATTTCACTACGTGTCGAAAGGGCTGCCTGCCGCTAGACTGTCTACCGCGTTCGATTCGGTGACACTCTATGGCGAAGACCCAGATCATCGCCCAGACATCTATGGCAAAATCGGCAACTCTGGCGTGAACATCTGCTGCCTAGACGATGCTAAAAAACTTTACTCTGGGTTTAACCTATCCGCTCCTACCACATCCGTATCGATGACGATCAACGGCCCAGCGGCTACTATATGTGCCTTCTTTATGAACGCCGCCATAGACCAGCAATGCGAGCTATACATCAAAGAAAATGGGCTAGAGCAAGACGTTGAAAAGAAAATAGCTGCGATCTACAAAGGCAGAGAAAACAAACGCCCCCACTACCAAGGTGACTTGCCCGAGGGCAACAACGGCTTGGGTCTCATGCTATTGGGCGTAACGGGCGATCAGGTGTTGGACACCGAGGTATATCAGCACATCAAAACCGAAACACTTGCCAAAGTACGAGGTACCGTCCAAGCTGATATTCTCAAAGAAGATCAAGCACAGAATACCTGCATTTTCTCAACCGAGTTTTCGCTGCGAGTGATGGGAGATGTGCAGCAGTACTTCATCGATCAGAATGTAAGGAATTTTTATTCGGTGTCTATTTCAGGGTATCACATTGCAGAGGCTGGCGCCAATCCAATTACTCAACTGGCTCTCACGCTGTCGAATGGTTTCACTTTCGTGGAATACTATGTATCGAGAGGCATGGACATCAACAAGTTTGCTCCTAACCTCTCCTTCTTCTTTTCGAATGGTATCGACCCAGAATATGCCGTGATCGGCCGAGTAGCCAGAAGAATTTGGGCGAAAGCCATGAAACTGAAATACGGTGCCGACAGCCGCTCGCAGATGCTGAAATACCACATCCAGACCAGCGGCCGATCACTACATGCCCAGGAGATCGACTTCAACGATATCCGTACCACCTTGCAGGCACTCTATGCGATCTACGACAACTGCAACTCGCTACACACCAATGCCTACGACGAGGCCATTACTACACCTACAGAAGAATCCGTAAGGCGTGCCATGGCCATCCAGCTCATTATCAATAGAGAACTAGGATTGGCTAAAAATGAAAATCCTATTCAAGGGTCGTTTATCATTGAAGAACTGACCGATCTGGTAGAAGAAGCCGTACTCGAAGAGTTCGACAGAATCACTGAAAGAGGTGGTGTGCTGGGTGCTATGGAAACCATGTATCAGCGCAGCAAAATCCAGGAAGAGAGCCTATACTATGAAACCCTCAAACATACGGGCGAATTCCCGATCATTGGCGTCAACACGTTCTTATCGTCAAAAGGCTCCCCTACCGTAGTGCCTAGAGAAGTCATTCGTGCCACTACAGAAGAGAAAGAATATCAAATCGAAATGCTCCATCACTTGAAGGAGTTTAGCGGCAACGAATCGAATGCGGCTTTGAAAAAATTGCAGGAAACTGCCATCCACAATGAAAACATATTCGATACGCTGATGGAAACTGTGAAGCACTGCTCACTGGGCCAAATCACACACGCACTCTTCGAAGTGGGCGGGCAGTATAGACGGAATATGTAAAAGACTCCGATGGAAGTAGCGACTCATTTCTACCTCCATCGGAATCCAATCAAACTACTTTCGGCGATCCCTTTCTGCCCGTTGGAATTTTGATCGTTTGGTTGGCGATCATGATCCCGAGCAAGATCAATACTGCGCCAATGATGGCTTCGACAGCCAATATTTCATCCAGAAAAATAATGCCCAAAGCCACACCGTATATAGGCATGAGATAGGTGACTAGCGACAAGTATGAAGCGCTTGCGCTCGTCAAAATCTTGTAGTAGATAACAAAAGCCAAAGCAGTACCGAAGGTGCCCAAGACCAGCAACGAACCTATAGCTCCCCAAGATAGCGTAGCCCAAGCGACTGGCCCTTCTACTAGCAAAGCAAATGGAATAAGGTATGCCGCTGCTACCAATAGCTGTGAGGACGGCGCGTACAAAGGCTTTTCTTTGATGAGGTAGAGCCTAGAATAGACCAATCCTACACCATAAGAGACCGCCGCTATAGCTACCGCTACGATACCTAACACAGAAGCATCTGCTCCTGAGACCAGATTAGGAGAAACCAAAACCAGCAAACCAATAAAACCCAACGTAGTTCCTACAATGCGCTCCACCGTCATGCGCTCATCGGCTATGGCGAAGTTGGCAATCACCACTGTAGCCAGCGGTGTCAGTCCATTCAAAATAGACGCAATCGAGCTGTCGATATACTGCTCGCCCCAGTTGATAAGTGCAAATGGCAACGCCTGTGCAAAAAAACCAGCAACAGTCACATGCTTCCAAAAAGTCCATGACCGATTGAATTCATATCCCTTGATAAAGAGCCAAATATGAAGCAGTATGGCTGCCAACCCTATACGCAGGGCAGCCAAGGTAATGGGCGAAATCTCTACTATGGCGATCTTGATAAACAAGAACGACGGCCCCCATAAGGTAGCCAATACCAGCAGTAAGAGTAGATTTTTAAGTTTCATGGGGTGTTGAATTTGGTCGTAAAGTTAATAGCTATCAACTACAACTTCTAACGCATCGCAGCCGATAAGCACTTGAGCTTTCTGTTCCTTATTTGATGAAAGACATCAACCCTATATGCGGGCTTTTCACTTCCTTCAAGTATGCTACCAGATCAAATTCGCTACTCGCTCTTTTTCTTCTTTGCAATTTTTCTGGCCGTTCTATCTGAATGCTTCCATGTCCATTCAGTCTAGCTATTTTTAAATGTAATGATGGTGTTTCCATGTCGGTTATGTTTTGTGTTTTAATAATAAAATCGTCGTAAAAAATAAATGATGAGGATTGAAACGCCCGATCCATATTTTCGTTCCATGAATTGGATGAATTGATTTTATCAATTCCATGAATATCATTAATACTTCAAAACAAATCAATGGAACTACGTCATCTCAAACTGGTAAGGGAAGTCGCCGACAAAGGCAGCCTAACCAAAGCCATGGAAAACCTCTACCTCTCTCAGTCTGCGCTCAGCCATCAGCTTAAAGAAATAGAGACGCACTTGGGTGCTCAGCTTTTTCATAGAGTAAACAAAAAACTGATCCTGACTGGTGCTGGTCAAATTATGCTCGATTCTGCCAATAAAATTTTACGAGAAATAGACAAAGCAGAAGATGCCGTAAAAAAATATGTGAACGGTGAACGCGGATTGGTTCGACTCGCCACGCAGTGCTACACCTGCTACCACTGGCTACCTACTTTGATGATCGATTTCAACAAAGAATTCCCAAAAGTGGATATTGAAATCTTTCCAGGCATTACCGAAAATCCCGCAAAACTCATCCTCGATGGTGAACTAGATCTAGCCGTAACAAGCGACCACGACAACCATCCATCGCTGACCTACACAGAACTGTTTAGAGACGAAATGATGGCCATTGTGCCTGTGGGTCACCCCTGGACAAAGCAACCGTATGTAACAGCCGAAGATTTTCGTGATCAAAATGTTTTCATCCATTCCTATCCGCTCGAATCCGTGACCCTGTTCAATCAAGTATTGATGCCAGAAGGAGTCAAGCCCAAAAAAGTAATGCCTATACAAGTCACCGATGCCGTACTACAAATGATCAAGGCAGGACTAGGCGTACAAGTAATGGCTAGCTGGATGGTAAAGCCCTATCTGTCAGAAAACAATTTAGAACTTGTACCCGTGACTAAAAAAGGACTGTATCGGACTTGGTATGCAGCCCACCTAAATCAGCCCGACGCACCAGTATACATCAACAATTTTATTGAACACCTCCGGTGCAATATTGGCGGCGTGTGCGCCTGCGAAGAGGGAGACTGCTAAGCCATCCTCTTCGAACCACTAATTCACCACTCTTCACGTTTCGCCTTCTCCCTTACGGGCAATATTTTATATTTGTGAAAATCAAACAACCCCGATAAGCATGAAATTAAACGTAAGTGCCCTATTTCTCCTCGTTTCCTTTTCGGCACTCGCCCAAAAAGAGCTAACTGTAAAAGACATTTATGAAAACAATGTGTTCAGACAAGAGACTATATCTAGCCTCAATTGGATGAATGATGGACAATACTACACTGCACTGGAAAACAATAAAATTCTGAGATATGATGTGACCACTGGATCGTCAGATTCTGTGATTATCGACGGCGAAGCGCTCAATCTCAAAATTGATGATTACTCATTCACCACAGATGAATCTAGAATGCTGTTGCTTACCGACAAGCAGTCGATCTATCGCAGGTCGTTTACAGCAGAGTATTATGTCTACACTTTCAAGGGCAAAGAACTAAAAAAGCTTTCGCCAAATGGCAGGCAATCCTACGCCACCGTATCTCCAGACAACCAAAACGTAGCTTTCGTGCGCGACAACAATTTGTTTTATGTCAAACTCGTGAATATGAGTGAGCATCAGGTGACCAAAGATGGCAAAAAAGGCAGTATCATCAATGGCTCTAGCGACTGGGTATACGAAGAAGAATTATACCTAACAAAGGCTTTTTTCTGGTCGCCTAATTCCGAAAAACTTGCCTTTTACCAATTCAACGAAAGTGAAGTCAAAGAATATAATCTGCAATATTGGGACAATGGCGCACTCTACCCCAGAGACTATAAATACAAGTACCCAAAAGCAGGAGAAAAAAACTCAACCGTGACCATCAAGGTGTACAACCTGAAAGACAACAGTACACAAACCGTGGATCTAGGCAAAGAAACTGATATCTACATCCCCAATATACAATGGACCAAAAACCCAGAGATACTAGCCGTCAAACGCCTCAATAGGCTACAAAATCAACAAGACATTTTTCACTACAGTACCAAGTTTAAATCAGCCACCAACATCCTGACGGACAAGTCCAAAACCTACATCCATACCACCTATACTGGTGAGTGGATATATTTAGACAATGGCACACACTTTCTAATGGCTTCGGAGCGCGACGGATACAAGCACTATTATATCCACCGCATGGATGGACAACTAGAATACAAAGCCACTTCTGGTGCTTACAATGCCGAAAAGCTGATCGGCATAGATCAAAGTACTAAAACACCTGTGCTCTACTACACCTCTACTGAAGGTTCCGCTCTCGAGCGACATGTATATCAGGTAGATTTCAAAGGGAAAGGCAAAGTACGACTCAGTACTAAATCAGGCATCAACAAGGCCGATATGAGCAAAGATTTCAAATATTATATCAGTTTCAATCACTCGGCTGCTAGCCCTCTGGAGGTCTCGCTGATGATGACCAAAGGCAACAAACTGGTGAAAGTACTAAAAGACAATGCCGCCTTAAAAGAAAAAGTCGTAGCCTATGGCCTCACCGAGAAAATACTATTTCAACTAGATGCAGCGGACAAAAAGCTACTCAATGCCTACATGATACAGCCTGCCCAAATGGACAGCACCAAGAAATATCCAGTACTGATCTATCAATACAGTGGGCCAGGTTCTCAAGATGTGAAAAATGAATGGCAAGGGCGACACTATATGTGGCACCAACTCCTCGCCCAAAAAGGATATATCGTAGTAGCGATAGACTGTAGGGGTACAGGAGGTAGAAGTGAGGCCTTCAAAAAAATGACCTATATGAAAATGGGTAAGTTGGAAGCAGAAGATCAAGTCGCTGCCGCTAAATACTTAGGTACACTGCCTTTCGTAGACAAAGACAGAATAGGTATCTGGGGGTGGAGCTATGGTGGATATGTTTCTTCGCTATCGCTCATGAGTGGGCCAGAGGTTTTCAAGGCAGGCATCGCCGTTGCGCCATTTTTGTGGAAATACTACGACACCATTTATTCCGAAAGATACTTGCGAAGCCCACAAGAAAACCCAACAGGATACGATGAATACTCCATCATAAAAAATGCAGGTAAACTCAGGTCAGATTTTTTGCTGATACACGGTACGGGCGACGACAATGTCCACTTTCAAAGTGCGGTCACTTTACAAAATGAATTGATCAATCAAGGCAAACAATTCGACTCCTTCTACTACCCAGACAAGGCACATAGTCTGTCTGGAACCAAAACAAGAGTCCACCTTTTTACCATGATGACGGATTTCTTGTTAGAAAATTTATAATTGAGCTTTCAAAAAGAAATAGCGTTGATCGCAAGATCGAGAGGGTTTCATCTGGTGACGGATGAAATCCTCGATGCCATACCTGAAATCAGGAAAATCAGCATAGGTGTTTTACACATATTCATCAAACATACCTCCGCCAGCCTGACAATCAACGAAAATGCTGACCCTACAGTAAGACAAGATTTTGAAAGTCATTTCAATGAATTTGTACCAGAAAATGCCAGCTACTACCAGCATACCTATGAAGGCTCCGACGATATGCCTGCGCATATCAAAACCTCATTATTGGGTAGTTCTGTATCAATTCCTATTACCAATGGTCGACTTAATCTAGGTACTTGGCAAGGGATTTACCTCTGCGAACACCGCAACTATGGCGGCGCAAGAAAAGTAGTCCTTACCATTTTAGGAGAGTAGTCAGCCTATTGTGCAGATCTTTTTGTGTTTTGCTCTACATCGATTCTTCGGTTCGAATGAGCTTTGAACTGATACGACTTCCCAGAAATAATTAATGTTTGGGACGACTGTGATGGTTGACTTTCTTCTGCACCAAGACTATAAGTAACGACAAAGGCACAAACTGCCACAGTGATCACCAACAAGGCATTTTTCAAAAATTCTTTCATAGCATTTTGTTTTGAGATGATCAAAATTGCTTGAAAAATAAAGAAGCTCATTACTTTCTCGGTGAACGTGCACACTTTCTAGTTAAACCATTACTGCACACTGATTCGTTGTGCATACTGTGCATTGCCCAAGGCAATCTGCACTACATATACGCCAGAAGACAACCCTAGAGCAGCCGTCTCAAACCTGATTCTTCCTGATTCGGTCACGTATGGTAGTTCTTGATTGAGGCTACCCGTCATGTCGTAGATTTTAGCTACTACCTCACCTTCGGTAGTCTGAGGCAGTGCCAAATAGAAAGCATCTCCAGCTACTAACGGCATCGGATAGAGCGTTAGAGCAGAGGACTGACCCACATTAAAATCAACCTGCTTCATAGGGAAAATTTCATTTTGTCCATCATAATCTACCTGCTCAAGCTGGTAGTAGTAAACTCCTTTCTGCGAAGGATAATCTTTTATCTCATACGTCTTTTGCTCAGACGTAGTACCGTTTCCTTGCTCCCAGGCAATGAGTTCAAAATCTACACCATCTACAGATCTGTACACATTGAAATGATCATTGTTCAGCTCTGTAGCTGTTTTCCATGATACCTGTACGTGGTCTAGCGACACTTGAGCATCGAAAGAAAGGAGAGTAACTGGAAGAGAAGCACATCCACTGCCACAGCAGCCATCGTCACAAGCCAAATCTCCTGACGGAGAATTGACCCCTCCTGAATATTCATTATCATACAAGGTCTCTCCATAAGAAAATGTGCCCTCATTAATATCTATTACTGAATTTTGCTCATTTACTACATTGTTTACTACAGATATAGTTCCGTTATCAGAAAGCTGAATATCACTTCCGTACCTATTATTTAAATCATTACCAACATCTAAAGACCCTCCATTAATAATCAAATTTCCTTCGTTGGCAGTAGATCCACTCGGATTCACTCCATTATTGAAATCCCCCGTTACATTCAGTTCTCCGTTTTCATTCACAGTTACTCCTGCACGAAAATCATTATTGAAATTACCATTTACATATACTTCTCCCGCTTCTGAACCAATGCCAATCGTAAGGCTGGATTCATTTTCCGTTAAGAAATCGCCATCTAACACATTGATGTAGCCTCCCTCTCTCACTATAGAAGTGGATTGGTAATCATTAAGAAAATCTCCGCTTGTCAACGTGAGCGTCGAATTGCGTATCGTAAGGGTAGACTGATTATTGTTAAGATAGCCTCCTTGTGTTATCGTCAGGTTCGTATTATTTAATAAATTAAGACTTGAATGCTCCCCATTGACCGACCTCGTAGTAGACACATTATTGACCGATACTGTAACATTAGAAAAAGTAAAAGAGGTAGATGTTCTCACGTCACTAGAGAAGTTACCACTTACATTCAACGTTCCCCCTCCATTTATCAAAATGGTACCTGCATGATATCCTGCAATTAGATTGCCTGTAATCGTAAGTGTTTTGCCAGAATTGATGGTAATGATCGCAGAATGTGAGCCACTATTTTGACCTAAAGTCAAATTGCCAGAAATGGTGAGATCGTCTGATACCGTTAGCGTAGATGCATTTCTAACCGTTAAGCTAGCTGGATGAGTACACCCTCCGACTGTTTCATGTGCTGTAATCGTATTACTAGATGGGCACTGCGCAGACGCGCTTATTCCAACCAACACCGCTAACGCGGATAACATAATTTTTCTCATTATTCTTCCCTTTTATACTGCTTCCCTCCCCGCTTTTAGCATGGATGCATGATATACGAGGAGAAAGTGCAAAGGAGATTGAAAACATCGAGAAAAAAATCAGTTTTCGACCAATTATGCGATTTGTTCTACAAATAAATTGGCCTTCAATTACACATCTTGGAATTATCCAATATATACCGATTATAAGTCCATTTAAGGGCAATTGTACTTAGCATCAGTCAATATAAAAACTTGAAAAGCCCCCTGTCATACAGGTCAATGCGCCTCTAGCCAGTTGGTGCCAGTCCCCATACCTACTTCCATAGGCACATCAATAGGCAGTGCGTTTTTCATCAATTCTTCCACTTTGATTTTAAGCAAATCCAGTTCATCCTTGTGCGCATCGAAAACCAATTCATCATGAACCTGCATGATCATTTTGGACTTTAGTTTTTCCTTTTTCATCCAATCGTGGATGTTGATCATCGCTACTTTGATGATGTCCGCCGCACTACCCTGTATGGGAGCATTCACGGCATTTCGCTCTGCAAATCCACGGACGGTCGCATTGCGAGAATTGATGTCTCGTAGGTAGCGGCGACGCCCCAAGAGCGTCTCCACATACTCGTGTTCTTTGGCAAAATTGACCTGGTCATCCATGTATCGCTTGATATTCGGGAACTGCGTGAAATACGAATCGATAATCTCCGCAGCCTCAGTCCGAGAAATCCCAATATTTTGCGACAACCCGAAAGCCGAAATACCATAGATCAACCCAAAGTTGACCTCCTTGGCCTTGCGGCGAATATCTGTCGTCATCTCTGCCATCGGCACATCAAACACCTTAGACGCTGTGGTAGCGTGAATGTCTTGCCCGTCCTTGAAGGCCTGTATCATACTTTCGTCTTTGGCGAAAGCCGCAATGATCCGCAACTCGATTTGCGAATAATCCGCCGCAAAAATCGTGTAGTCATTGCCTCTCGGCACAAATGCCTTTCGAATCTCTCGCCCCTTAGCCGTTCGGATCGGAATGTTTTGCAGGTTGGGATTGTTGGAGCTTAACCGACCTGTGGCTGCTACTGCTTGACGATAGTCGGTATGAATCAGCCCATCTTTTTGGCTAATCAGCAAGGGTAAAGCGTCCACATAGGTCGACTTCAGTTTTTGATATTCTCTAAATTCTAAGATGCGCTCGGCGATCTCATGTTCAGGTGCCAACTTCGATAGGATTTCTTCACCCGTAGCATATTGTCCTGTTTTAGTCTTCTTAGGCTTTTCTATCAGCTGCATTTTATCAAACAGCACTTCGCCCATTTGCTTTGGCGAATTGATGTTGAACTCTTGACCAGCCAATTCAAATATTTTTTCTTGTGCAATTGCACTCAGGTCGTTGAGCTCTTTGGACATCACGCCGAGTACGTCCGTATCGATTTTCACACCTGCGTACTCTACATCAGCTAGCACAATACTGAGCGGTTCCTCTACTTCATGAAGCAATTTTCCAAGTCCTTTTTCTTCAATTTCTGCTGCCAGTTTATGTTTGAGCTGGAGTGTGATATCGGCATCCTCAGCAGCATAGGCGACCACCTGAGTCACAGCGATATCACGCATATTCTTTTGTGCCTTACCCTTGCCTATCAGGTCTTCTATGGGTATAGCCGTATAATTCAGATAGTTTTCGGCGAGTACATCCATTTTGTGCCTCGACTCTGGGTCTATCAAATAATGCGCAAGCATGGTGTCAAACATTTTGCCTTTCACTTCTATCCCGTAGTTTTTCATGACCTGAATATCGTACTTCAGGTTCTGGCCTACTTTTCTGATGCTGTCGTTTTCTAATACAGATCGAAATTCCTCGGCGATGGCTTGCGCCTCCTTCTGATCCGCTGGGAATGGCACATAATATGCCTCGCCCGCTACGTAAGCAAAAGCGATTCCGACTAGTTCTGCTTCTTCAGGGTTGATGCTCGTGGTTTCGGTATCAAAACAGTATTCCTCTTGGAGAGAAAGGTATTTTACCAGTGATTTTCTAAGCTCAGGCGTGTCTACACAATGGTACTCATGCTTGTGGCTTTTGGCATTTTTCTTTTCTACTACTATGATGGCGGCCTCACTGTCCGCTTGAGGGTCGCCAAAAAGACCGAGCTGAGATGGTGCCGCTGCGGGCTTCTTTGCTACTGTCTTGGTAGTGGCCGTAGGTGCTGGTGCTTCTACGGTGTCGAAGATTCGCTTGAGCATGGTTCTAAACTCCAACTCGTCGAATAGTTCTCTGACCTTGGCCTCATTGGGTTCGCAATGCACCAAATCTTCTTCTTCAAATGCAATGGGCACATCCAATTTGATGGTCGCTAGCTCTTTAGACAAGATGCCCTGTTGACCAAATTCCTCCACCTTTTCTTTCATCTTGCCTTTCAGGTCGGCGGTGTTTTCAAGCAGACCTTCTATCGTGCCATAGGCTTGCAAAAACTTGATGGCCGTCTTCTTACCCACCCCAGGTATGCCCGGGATGTTATCGGCCGCATCGCCTTCTAGCCCCAAGATATCACGGACTTGATCTACATTTTCGATTTCGAACTTGGCCAATACTTCGGAGACACCCAACACATCTACACCATTACCCATATAAGCGGGTTTGTAGAGGTATATATGTTCCTCCACCAGCTGAGCATAGTCCTTGTCTGGCGTCATCATAAATACCTCAAAGCCTTTGCGTGCTGCTGCTTTTGCCAAGGTACCGATCACGTCATCCGCCTCAAATCCATCCATCTGTAGGATAGGGATATTAAAGGCTTTCAAAATGTCTTTGATGATCGGAGTGGCTGTACGAATGTCTTCTGGGGTTTCTTCCCTGTGTGCTTTATACTCTGGAAATTGAACATGTCTAAAAGTAGGCGCACTGGTATCGAACGCCACACCGATATGTGTTGGCTTTTCTTTTTTGAGTATTTCTAATAAAGAATTGACAAACCCAAAAACGGCACTAGTATTCATGCCTTTCGAGTTGATTCTTGGGTTTTTGCTAAACGCAAAATGGGCGCGATAGATCAGGGCAAAGGCATCTAGCAGGAATAATTTCTTCTCAGGTTTACTCATGCGAGTAAAGGTAAGAAAATGATTAAAAGATTGTTTAAATGATACCACTTTACATTCCAAAATAGTGGTAGGCCAACTAGCAAAGAATTAGCTTTTTTTAAATAGAAAAGATAAACCAAACAACAGGCTACTGTCCACTCAGGTTTAGAAAAGGAAGAAGATGCCCAGCGAATTTTACCGCCCACGTCATGGGATAACCCCAAAATATGCTACTGATCCACATATACTTAAAAATGTCTTTTTTCCTTCCGCCAAAAGCATTGACCAGGATCGCACCACCTAGTGGAGACAAGAGCACTGGCGTAAGAAACGACAGACCTGCTACACCGTATTTAAGCCACATCTCCACATACTTCCGGTTCTTTTTTGTGAAGACCTTTTTGTCTCTTGATCGAAATACACGCTGACTAAAATGTCTAATATGCGTACCAAAATAAGTAAACAAATACACAGTGGTCATCATCCCTAAAATGGTAAGTGTACCCGTAAAGAAAACACTATAGCCAAACGAAGCGCCAAACACTGGTCCAAACACAAACTTGACACCACTTGAACTATATATTAAAAGGTACTTAAGGAACTCCTCCACTATGATTTTTTAGAAATGAGCGGTAAAATTACTTGGCTTGCTTATAAATAGACTAAAATCTATGAGTTTTGTGGTTCTTAATTTTTTTAAACAAAGTGAATCTATGCAATCTACTGATGTAGCATTACTAAAAACGCTATGTGGCATATTTGCCCCTTCGGGCAATGAGTCGAGTCTAACCACCTATCTCATAGACTATGTAAATGAGCACAAGGCCACATGGAAAGTACAACCAGAGCTGATCTATGGCGATGAATTTCAAGATTGTCTAATATTGAAATTTGGCCAGCCGAAAACAGCCATCTTTGCACACTTAGATTCTATTGGATTCACCGTGCGCTACGAAAATCAGCTCGTACCTATTGGTGGCCCCGAAACAGAAACAGGCTATATACTCGTAGGTCAAGATAGTATGGGGCCCATTGAGTGCAAACTAAAAGATGAAGACGGGCATCTATTTTATGATTTTGGTCGTGGCATAGAGTCGGGTACAGATTTGGTATTCAAATCTGATTTTAGGGAAACCAAAGACTATGTACAATCCTGCTATATGGACAATCGACTGGGTGTGTACAACGCTCTGAAAGTAGCCGAAACACTAGAAAATGGCCTTATCATATTCTCTTGCTGGGAAGAGCATGGCGGTGGCACCGTACCATTTCTGTGCAAATGGATGTATGAAAATCATCAAATCAAACAAGCACTAGTTTCCGATATTACCTGGATCACAGAAGGGGTCACTCATGGCAATGGCGTAGCGATTTCGCTCAGAGACATGAGCATCCCTCGACGAGAATATGTAGATAAAATAGTAGCTTTAGCAGATGCCTCTGGTATAAACTATCAAATCGAAGTAGAGCGAAGTGGTGGTAGCGATGGTCGAGAGATTCAGCTTTCTCCCTATCCGATCGACTGGTGCTTTGTAGGTGCTCCCGAGGATAATGTGCACTCGCCAGACGAAATCGTACACAAGGCTGACATCGATGCCATGGTAAGCCTATACCAATACTTGATGAAAAACCTATGATACAAATAAGAGACCAACGCTTTGAGAAATTTTTGTCTAACGAAGAAATCCAAACTTGCATAAAAGAACTGGCGCAGAAAATAGACCAAGATTACAAAAACAAAGCATTGGTGATCTTGGGAATTTTGAATGGTTCGTTCCTATTTGTAGCCGACTTGGTCAAATACCTAACCATAGATCCCGAAATCAGCTTCCTCAAATTTGCCTCTTATGAAGGCACCTCCTCCTCTGGGCAAGTACATGACCTCATCGGCATCAATGAAAATCTAGCGGACAAGCATCTACTAATAGTGGAAGATATCGTCGATAGCGGCACCACACTGGCGCACATCATGGCTATTCTGCAAGACAAAAAAGCGGCTTCGATTGAAACAGCCACACTGTTTTTCAAACCAGAAGCCTATCAGCAAACGATCCCCCTTCGCTATATAGGCAAGGAGATTCCCAATCTATTCGTAGTAGGCTATGGGATGGACTACTTGGGCAAAGGTCGATCGCTGACGGAACTCTATCAATTGAAAAAACCTGATTGATTCACTATTTATCAACAAGAACTGCAAAAAAGGAACAACAGGCAGCTTAATTAATTTATTATATTTGCCCCTTTTATACGAATAGTAATCATACTCACTAATATATAAAACATGCTAAACATCGTATTATTCGGCCCTCCCGGTGCAGGAAAAGGCACGCAGAGTGAAAAAATAATAGAGCAATACAAACTGGTACATCTCTCTACAGGAGACCTGTTTCGCAAGCATTTGGGCGAAGGAACTGAACTTGGAAAACTGGCTCAGAAATACATGGACGAAGGCAATTTGGTGCCAGACAAAGTGGTGATCGATATGGTCAAAGACAAAATCGCTACCACAATAGATCCACAAGGGTTTATCTTCGATGGATTCCCTCGTACGGTTGCACAAGCAGTAGCCTTAGAGGATATGCTCAACGAATTTGACACTTCTATCAGCGGAATGATCGCTTTGGAAGTACCAGACGAAGAACTAAAAACACGATTGCTCGAAAGAGGTAAAACTTCTGGTCGAACTGATGATCAGGACGAAAGCAAAATCAACAACAGAATTCAGGTATATAAAAACGAAACGTTACCAGTAGCTGAGTTTTACGAAAAGCAGGGCAAATACAACAAAATACAAGGAGTAGGCGCTATCGAAGAAATCTACTTGGCCATTCGCCGAGTGATGGACGGGCTGTAAGCTGAAAATCAACAAACTTATATATAAATGGCAAAACCCTAAGCAGTTGCTTTTGGGTCTTGCCATTTTTTATTTGGGGCTATAAATCACAATAACGTATTTAATCCGCTCATCTCCCAACAACAGACCGAACTGCGAGCTATACTGGCTCCTTAGCATTTCTGCGATCAGTAGAGGTTTACGTTACAAGAACAATGTACTTTTGCCACTTCGACGGCAGCGATTCGCCGAAACGGAGAAATTCATTCGACTACGATTAGACCTCTCCTACGTATGACATCTAAATAAAATATAAAGTGGCATCTACTAACTTCATTGATCATGTAAGGTTTTGTTCTCGTTCGGGAAATGGCGGACCAGGCTCCGTTCACTTTCGGAGAGAAAAACACGTCCCCAAAGGAGGACCCGACGGCGGCAATGGTGGGCGTGGTGGACACATTATCCTAAGAGGCAATCGCCAGCTATGGACACTCCTCCACTTGCGCTATAAAAAGCACGCCATCGCTGAGGATGGGAAACCTGGAGAAGGCGGCAATCGAAGCGGCTCAGAAGGCAAAGATATCATACTAGAAGTGCCACTAGGCACGATAGCCAAAGATGCCGAAACAGGAGAAACCAGAGTAGAAATTCTAGAAGATGGACAAGAAATCATCCTTACCCCAGGTGGTCGAGGAGGTCTAGGCAACGACAATTTTAAAACAGCTACCAACCAAACCCCACACTATGCCCAACCTGGAGAAGATGGCATAGAAGAATGGATCGTGCTTGAACTAAAAGTACTTGCAGATGTAGGACTTGTGGGTTTCCCAAACGCAGGAAAATCTACACTACTGTCTGTCTTGTCCGAAGCCAAACCAGAAATTGCCAATTATCCATTTACAACGTTGGTTCCTAATTTAGGCGTGGTTGCCTATCGCGATCACAAATCATTCGTGATGGCAGATATACCTGGAATCATCGAAGGGGCAGCAGAAGGCAAAGGATTAGGCATCCGGTTTTTGCGACACATAGAAAGAAATTCCATCCTGCTTTTCATGGTCCCTGCCGATGCAGACGACATAAGAAAAGAATACGAAATTCTACTCAAAGAACTCACCAAGTACAACCCCGAACTACTAGACAAACAAAGGATGCTAGCCATCACCAAATCGGATATGCTCGACGATGAGCTCATGGAAGAAATGAAAAAAGAAGTTCCCACAGAGCTCCCCTCCATATTTATCTCTAGTGTGGCTCAAAAAAACCTCGACCCACTAAAAGATATGATCTGGCAAAGTATCAATGCTTAACCTGACAGCATTTATTTATAAATAAAAAAATTAGGACAATCTGTCACAGATTGTCCATTGGCAAAGTAATTGTCAAACCAATGGGGCATTTAATTGTGAAGACAAATGGCAAAAAACAATAAAAAAGCTGACAAGAAGTCGGAAGAGACAGTAGTGGAAGAACCACAAATAAATAACGAGGAGAACACTGTCGAAAATGAAGAGACTAAGGAAGAACCAAAGGAGGAATTAAGTGCCGAAGAAAAACTTCAGGCCGAGGTGAGCGAATCGAAAGACAAATACCTGAGATTATATTCTGAATTTGAAAACTTTAGAAGAAGAACTTCAAAAGAGAAATTAGAATTGATTAGTTCGGCCAATGAAAGCCTACTACAAGCACTATTACCTGTATTAGACGATTTCGAAAGAGCTGAACAATCGATAACTGAAGAAGCAGATATCAAATCTGTAAAAGAAGGTGTCGACTTGATTTACAACAAGTTTAAAAGTATCCTTGAGCAAAAAGGAATTAAAAAAATCGAAGCCGACAAAGGTTCCGAATTTGATGTAGAGTATCACGAAGCTATCACACAAATCCCTGCGCCAGAAGAGTCGCTAAAAGGTAAGATTGTGGATGTAGTAGAAAAGGGCTACCAGCTCAATGACAAAGTGATCAGATTTGCGAAAGTGGTAACCGGAGCATAATTATGGCAAAAAGAGATTATTACGAAGTACTGGGAGTGTCCAAATCTGCTACAGCAGATGAAATCAAAAAAGCTTATCGCAAGCTGGCAATCAAATATCACCCCGACAAAAACCCAGACGACAAACAAGCAGAAGAGAACTTTAAAGAAGCTGCAGAAGCATACGAAGTGCTCAGCGATGCACAGAAAAAGCAGCGCTACGATCAGTTTGGCCATGCCGGTATGGGCGGAGCCTCTGGTGGAGGTGGATTTGGTGGTGGAGGTATGTCTATGGACGATATCTTCTCTCAGTTTGGAGACATCTTTGGTGGTGGTGGAGGTGGCGGCAGCCCATTCGATAGCTTCTTCGGAGGTGGAGGAGGTGGTCGTGGCAGAGTTCGCAAAGGCACCAACCTTCGTATTAAACTCAAACTGACACTAGAGGATGTAGCTCACGGTGTAGAAAAGAAAATCAAAGTAAATCGATTGGTCGTAGCCGACGGAGTTACTTTCAAGACCTGTCAATCTTGTCAAGGAAGCGGTCAGGTCAAAAAAGTAGTGAATACCATGCTTGGCCAAATGGTGTCGGCCTCTACTTGTCCTACATGTAACGGCGCAGGCCAAAGCATCGACAACAGGCCTAATGGCGTGGATAGTTCCGGATTGACTTACAAAGAAGAAGTAATCCCTGTGAAAATCCCTGCTGGTGTAGTAGACGGCATGCAGCTCTCTATGTCTGGCAAAGGAAACGAAGCCCCAGGAGGTGGCGTACCAGGTGATTTACTGATCGTAGTAGAAGAACAAGAAGGTGATGAACTCAAAAGAGAGGGCAACAATATCGTATTCGATCTGTACCTCAACTTTGTAGATGCCGTTTTAGGTACGTCTATAGAAGTGCCTACAATCGACGGCAAAGTGAAGATCAAAATCGAACAGGGCACCCAAAGCGGTAAAATATTGAGACTGCGAGGCAAAGGCATCAAGGACATCAATGGCTATGGAAAAGGAGACCAGCTCATCCACGTGAATATTTGGACTCCAAAGACGTTGTCGAAAGATGAAAAGGAAAAGCTCGAAAGTATGAGAGACTCTGACAACTTCACGCCTAACCCTGGCAAAGGAGAAAAAGGCTTTTTTGAAAAGATCAAGGAATTCTTTTAGCAGATCAATAGAAGAAGCTCAAAGCCTCCTATGAATTCATTTTCATAGGAGGCTTTTTTATTCCATTTTGAGATGTCTTCCACAAGACATCTCGGGTTTAATTTTTGATTTTAATCTATTACACCTATTTTCGACGCTTGAATTCCGACAATTATCGAAGGAATCCAACCAGAATGATGAAAATTCCGTACGAAGGGACATGCTAAGGGTATATTTGGTTGTAATCGCATCATGGATGTGTGGAATAGAAGGGCATTGCCAGCTGAAAAAGTTCTACACCGTAAAAGACGAAGCCTCTTTTGATACGATCGCTTTTTCTTTGAAAGCGACCTCTAGTACATGTTTTGTCCACTTAGCCGACAACGAAAACCCTCTCACTATTTACGGCAATCCTTCGCTCTCAGAAGTCAATCCCACCTTCCATACCAATATAAAAAATAAAACCAACAAGGTCGATCTCCATCTTGAAGACTACAATCAAAAAGGGCTGAGTCAAGCCATATCATACAGTATGTTTGGCAATGAAAACTCGGAAAAAAATTACTGGAAAGTATTTCTAACCAATCAAAAAATCTATGACTTGGATCTGAAATATGGAGTAGGCGATGCCTTTGTCAACCTTTCTGATCTGGCCGTATCCAAATTCAAAATAGAATCGGGTAGTGCCAATGTAAAAGTGATCTACGATGACCGATCTACAAACAAATGCGCCATGGACACCTTCTATGTAAATGTAGATGTGGGCAATCTTATTACCAAAAATGTAAATAAATCCAACGCCAAAATAGTAATTGCCGATGTGGGATTTGGCACGGCGGTATTAGATTTTGGAAAGGGTGTAAAAGAACATTGCAAAATTAACGTAAGTGTAGGCGCAGGCAAACTTAAAATCATACTCCCAGAAAACAACTTCCCTGCGATTGTCTCCTTCAAGAGCTCTCCGCTATGCAACATTGCTTTGGATCAAGGCTTTGAACAAGTATCGGATCATGTCTATGTAAATCGTAGCTACTCAGCTGATGCCCCCAACCTGATGGAGTTTAATGTAGATGTAGCCCTAGGAAACATCACATTCGAATATGCGAAGTAATCCCCTTTCTGTAATATTTTTCTACCTTTAGCTACCTATGTAGCATCTATCAAAATCCATCAACTTGAACTTAGTAAAAATTAATGGTGTATCTAAATCCTACGGAGACCACCAAGCACTAAACAATATCGAATTTAGCATACCCGAAAACAGTATATTCGGCCTCCTCGGCCCCAATGGGGCTGGCAAGACTACCCTGATTCGAATTATTACACAGATCATCCTGCCAGACAAAGGGCAGGTGTTTTTTAGAGACGTACCTATGTTGGCCGAAGACGTACGTAAGATCGGCTACCTGCCTGAAGAGCGTGGGCTATACAAAAAGATGAAGGTATCTGACCAGCTCGTGTTTCTAGCTCGACTCAAAGGCATGACCCGTTCGGATGCTGTTGCGTCTATCCGCCATTGGATGGAAAAACTCGACATTATGGCATGGCACAACAAAAACGTAGAAGACCTATCCAAAGGTATGCAGCAAAAGATTCAATTCATTGCTACCGTTGTGCACAACCCTTCACTGATCATCTTGGACGAACCCTTTTCTGGATTCGACCCAGTAAATGCCAATCTCATCAAAGACGAAATATTAGAACTAAAAGAAAAAGGAGCCACAATTATATTTTCTACACATAGGATGGAATCTGTAGAGGAGCTTTGTGATCAAATCACGTTAATTCATCATGCTAAGATTTTGATCCATGGCGCCAAAAAGGACATTAAAAATCAATACCGAAATCACACCTTCATAGCAGAGCATGTGGGCGATATTCCTCTTGCGAATCAAGGGTTTGAGGTACTCCAAACTACACCATTAGAAGATGGTGTGGTCCGATCAGAAATCAAAATATCAGAAACTCTCTCGGTCAATGATCTGGTAAATTATATCACATCTAAAACTCAGATTATTTCCATCAACGAAAAAATACCCTCTATCAACGATATTTTTATTTCCACTGTAAAACCCTCTGGCCATGCATAAAATAGGACTCATCATTGCGCGCGAATACATCGCTAGAGTAAAAAAGAAGTCATTTATCATCATGACCATTCTAGGGCCTATATTATTTGCAGGCATGATGGCTCTGGTGTTTTGGTCGGCCACTAGATCTGGCGATCAGAAATTGATACAAGTCATTGATGAATCAGGTTATTTTAAAAATCAAATTGAAAGTACAGAAGCGATTACCTATCAATTCATCGCTGCAGATGTAGAGCAGACCAAACAATCGCTGCTACAAAGCGATGCCATTTTTGGCTTGTTGCACATTCCTAAAATCAATTTGAATCAGCCAGAGGGCATCAAATTTTACTCTACTCAAAACCCTGGCATCGCCTTGGAAGGAGGAATAGAAAAAAGAATTAAAGGAATTATAGAAGATGAAAAACTAGCTCATTCAGGTCTGGATCAGGCCTTGATCGACAACCTAAGAGCCAAAGTAGACATCCAAACCATCAACCTCTCAGACACTGGCGACGAGAGTGAAAGTAACTCTGGAGTAGCTTTTGGAGTAGGTTATGTGTCTTCATTTTTGCTCTATATGTTTATATTCATCTACGGTATGCAGATCATGCGTGGGGTCACTCAAGAAAAAACCAGTAGGATCATCGAGGTCATGATTGCATCCGTGCGCCCCTTCCAGCTGATGATGGGCAAGATTTTGGGCATTGCTGCTGTAGGACTTACGCAGTTTGTCCTATGGGCCGTAATGACTACGGCGCTTACCTCCGTCACTTCCTCCATGATCTTAGATCAGCCCACTCCCGCAGAGCAAGCGCTGAACGAAGCGGGTGCAGATACTGCACAAATGGAGGCTCAGAAAAAAGCCTTCGATATCATGAGCATCACGAACAAAATAGACATCCCCCTTATTCTAACTAGCTTTTTGATTTACTTTTTAGGCGGATATTTATTGTACGGAGCCTTGCTGGCTGCCATTGGTTCTGCCGTGGATAGTGAAGCAGACTCTCAGCAGTTTATGCTCCCTATCACATTGCCTCTGATCTTTTCTATGATGATGATTTCTATCGTGATCCAAGAGCCACATGGAAGCATGGCGTTTTGGCTATCTATCATACCATTTACCTCGCCAGTGATCATGATGATGCGATTGCCTTTTGATGTACCCATGTGGGAACTGGCGTTGTCTATTGGCTTATTGATATTGGGCTTTTGTGCTACCACTTGGATGGCTGGGAGAATTTACCGCATTGGGATTTTTATGCACGGCACCAAGGTGAATTATAAAACATTAGTCAAGTGGTTTGTAATGAAAATCTAGTCTAATCAATTCCCTCCAAAAGCAACAAAAAATCCCCTGCCGATTATTCAGCAGGGGATTTCTTTCACGGAAGTGAAACCAAACAGTTACTTCACGAATATCTCTATTTCATCTGAGGTCGTTGCGTTACCTAGCTTATCGGTAGCTCGGATCTTGTAAGTCACCAGTCCTCTGGTGTCTATTTTCACAGGGCGAGTATATTCTACTTCTGCAGCACCGTTCAAGGTATAGTAGATTTTGTCTGTATCTACTGTCTTATCGGTAGCTCCCAAGAATAATTTAACTCCCTTAGAATATACACTAATTGGCAATCCTTCTTTTTCATCTAAGATAATTTTGCCGACAGGCTCCATACTGAGTATGTGCTCCACTTTAGGACCTGTGTTATCCACCACAAAAAAGAACGACTTGGTGTTTCTGTTGTTGACCTGATCCGTACCGTAAAAATCGATGGTGTAAAAACCCTCTTCTTCTAGCTTGATTGGCCCAGTGTAGGCTTGTCCCTGACCACCGTTGATCTTATACCCCAAATCTTTGATTCCGCTTTCTGCATCAAGTGCCGACAGAGCTATTTCAGAATTGCTAGTTACGAAAGCGGTATCCCTAGAGTGGTACTGGCTACCCGTAAACTCATAACTGATCTCTGGTGCTTCCATGTCTATATCCAACGACGATCGGCTCAGGTTGTCTTCCTCTAGCTTTCCATCGAATCGGTTGTTGACTTTGTCTATCGCATAGTAAGTAATGACATGGTTACCTCCCGTCTTGTCCAATATAAACGGCTCATAGTACGTTTCTGCCTCTGCTCCATCTATCGAATATTTGATCGTTTTTACGCCCGCTTTGTTATCCTCTGCGGTCAGTTTCACTTTGGTTCTGGTAGATACAAATACTCGGCCTCTATTTTGGTATTGGTCACCTACTATGGTAGCCTCTACAAGAGGTACTGTTTTATCAAGATAAAACTCGATGACTTTATCCTCTTCTTTGTTTTTTACATTGTCGTATCCATAATAATGGATCGTGTGAGAACCGTCAGATAAAGAAGCCAAATTAATTTGATCTTTGAATATTTGCTCCGTACCGTTATCGATTTTATAGGCGACCCTACTCAATCCAGATGATGCATCTACAGATTGTAGTTTGATGAAAGTTCTTGGTGAAAAAATCATACCACTGCGATCGTTGTGCACGGTGTATTCCGAAACAGGGTTAGTTAAATCCACTCTAAATTGATAAATCTGAATAGGTTCTACATTGCCCGTATTATCCGCCGAATAAATTTTAACATCGTACTCCTTATCTACATTCAGATCCTGCTCACCCTGAAAAGCCAAGAAATTATTATTGTCTACAGAATAAAAAGTTTTTTGCACCCCAGATTGGTTATCAGTAGCCTGGGTTTTTAGTTTCAAACCCTTGCCATAAAACTGCTGACCAGCTGTGCTTTTGTATTTTGGTGCCTCTTCAAAAGTGACAGTAGTTTTGGGTGCATAGCTGTCTTTGTAGACTTCGAAAAGCAATTCAAACTTAGGCTGTAGCTGCTTACCTGTAGAATCTGCTGCCCAATTGGACCTAATATAGTTGACCCCTTCGGTATCCAAATACATCGGGTTCGTATAATCCTCATGAATTTTACTTTCTAATCGGTGTAGATTTTTTCCATCTGGAGTCTCTGAGATAAACAAATAAACAGGATTTGTGCCTTGCCAATAGAGCTTTCCATCTTCGTTGATGTAATATTGCTTCTTCACATTAGGCAGCTCTTGGGAAAAGACCACAAACGGACAAAAAATTAGAAAAAATAATGCCTTTCTCATAGCAGCATGTATTAAATTATATATTGTGAATTACTAATTCAAAAAAATGTTTGCATCTGCAATATCAAATAATTTCTTTTAAAATAGCACACTAAACTGCCTTTTCACCGAAATACAGAAATAATGAAATTCAATATTGTTATCATACTAACCTTGCTTTTGAATTTGACCTATTCCTCTCTTATGGCTCAAAAAGAGTTGGCAGATTTTCATTATCATCAAGGAGATACTTTCTTACTTTTCAATAGACACGACAGCTCCATTATGCATTTTGAAAAAGCACGAGCACTGTATCTCAAAGAGCAAAACTGGAGGGGAGTAGTTGCCTCGGACAATAAAATCGCAGAAAACCTCTGTGGTACCTTTGAACTTAAAGAAGCCATGGCGCTCTCTAATGCCGCCTACCTAATGGCCGATGAAAAACTAGGAGAGTGGGACATAGAAAAGGCCAATGCCATAAACAACATCGGTAATATTCACTACCTCACGGGACAGCACGAGCAAGCACTCATAGAATACGAAAAAGCACTTGACATAGCCAATCACGAATCTCATGGCGATGTACTCTTTTCTGCCCCTAGCAGTTTGGGTATAGGCAATGTTTATTTTGGTAAAAATCAATATGAAGAAGCCTTCAAGCATTTCAAAAGTGCGTTAGAAGCCAATAAAAGAATCTTAGGTGAAAACCACCCCTATGTGGCCAACTCTTATTTGAGCTTGGGCAACCTGTATCGAAACAAGGGGTCGTACAATTTAGCTACTGAGTATTATGAAAAGGCGCTAGCCATCAATATTTCTGTATTTGGTGAAAACCACCCAGACGTAGCCACTACCTATGTCGGCATTGCTGACATCTACAAAAGCAAGGGTAATTATGACCTCGCCATGCAATATTACCGCCAAGCCTTAGTGATCTATCAAAAATTTCTTCATGAAAAAGACCCAAAATTTGGCGCCATCTACTTAGGGTTTGCCGATGTTTATAAAAACCAGAGCAACTACGATCAGGCTTTAGTATACTACCAAAAGGCTTTGGATTTATTCGAACTAACTATCGGACTCGAACACCAAAACAGTGTGCGTAGTTTCCTTGGTATCGGCAATACCTACATGTATCAAGAGAAGTTTAGAGAAGCACTCGATTATTACAACAAGGTGATGGACATCAACTTCAACCTCGTAGGCGAAAACCATGTCAACTCATCTGCCGCCAACAACAATCTCGGTAGCATTTACTACTTTTTTGGCGACTTCGATCTGGCCATTCGCTACTTCAATAAAGCACTGGCTATCGACATCAATATCCATGGAGAAGAACACCCCAACGTGGCCAACGGCTACTACAACCTGTCGCGTGTATATGGAGAAAAAGGAGACATACGTACTGCACTCGAATATTGCCAATTGGCCATCAATGCCAGCATCATCGACTTCGACGACAAGAATGTATTCATGAACCCAGTACTGGTCAATTTCTTCGACAACAAAGATTTACTTTGGTATTTGCAATTCAAAGGGCAGCTACTCGAAGAAGGGTTTAGAAGAAGTGAAAACGTAAAAGGGCTTGATATTTCTCTTCACAGTTTCGTATTGAGTGACAGCCTAGTAGAACAAATTCGACAGTCCTATACCGACCGTAGAGACCAGATCGAACTTAGTGAAATGTCTGGCAGAATCTACGAATCTTCTGTAAATGCCGCCTACTCATTGATCAATTTGATCAATGAAGACAATGTAAAATACCTAGGGGCAGAAGCTACCTACGAAGGTAAAAAACAAGAATATGAAGATCGGTTTTTCTTCTTTACCGAGAAAAACAAAGGAGCGATTCTTTTCTCTTCTTTGGCTGAGTCCAATGCCATCTCTTTTGGCGGGATACCAGACACCTTGCTCGATAGAGAAAAAGTACTAAAAACCCTTATCAACAACTACACTCAAGAGCTGGCAGCTAACCCAGACCCTAGCATGATCGAGTTTTATCAACGCGAGCTATTTAAGGCCAACAGGGAATATGAGGGGCTCATCGAAAACTTTGAGTCGAACTATCCGAAGTATTATGATTTGAAATATGACGTACAAATCACAAAACTCAAGGAGGTTCAAAATTTTTTGAACGACTCCACCATGATGCTTTCTTACTTCCTCACCACAGACAGTATCTATGTGACTCAGATCGATAATTCTGGCATGAAGATAAACAAGGTGTACCAAAAGAGGGATTATGACAAAGCAGTAAAAGCCGTAAGAAAAGGCATCTTATACAAAAGTGACAAAATTTACACCACCTATGCACGCATGCTCTACGAGCAGCTTTTCCCAATGGAAATTCCAGAACGAATCAAAAATATCATCGTAGTACAAGATGGAATCATGGCAACCATACCCTTTGAGGTCCTCCTCACTGAAGACGTAGATTACAATCATGTGGATTATGCCACTCTTCCTTATCTGATTCGTGATTATAATCTCTCTTATACATTCTCTGCCAATCTGATGTACAAGACCTTCATGAATGAAAAAACAATCCGCCCCAAAGCACCTAAAGACGGAATGGTGATTGCCCCCGTCAATTTTGATCATTCGCTGGAAGCACTAAAAGAGGCCAAAAAATTGTCGTACGACAAAGCAGACAAAGCCAACAACTTAAGAAAAGGAATTTCCATTTCGGCCGAAGAACTCAAATCACTGCCAGGCACCGAAATAGAAGCTGAGGAAATCGACACTCTCTTCCTCAAAAACAAAAAGAAAGCAGATCAATTCATGCACTATCAAGCACAAGAAGAGATTGCCAAATCGGGTACGATGGACGAATACAAATACATCCACATCGCTTCACACGGATTTGTAAACCAGGAAGAACCAGAATTTTCAGGTATTTTCATGACAAGAGATACGCTTACCAAAGTAGAAGATGGCATTCTATTTTCTGGCGAAGTCTACAATATCAACCTCAACGCAGAACTAGTCACTCTATCTGCATGTGAAACAGGATTAGGTAGAATTTCCAATGGCGAAGGAATAATAGGGCTAACTCGCGCCTTGATCTACGCAGGCGCAAAAAACATCACGGTATCGCTATGGAAAGTGTCTGACGAATCGACCAAACGGTTGATGATCGACTACTATGACAATTTTTTGCTCTACGATGTACCTAAAGACCTACACGAAAGCTTGAGTTACGCTTACGCACTAAAGAAAGCAAAAATGAATATGATAGAAAAGGGTGGACTATTTGCACACCCCTATTATTGGTCTCCTTTTGTGTTGATTGGGAAATAACGGTCAGGCGGTCTTTCTTGGACGGCCTTTGAACGTAGTACTTTCTTTGAAACCATTTTTGTACTTCTCTTTTCGAGTGTGCCACACTTTGAAGTTGTTTTTATTGCCTACCTCAAACTGAAAGGCCATGTGTTCAGAAGGAGAGACCCACTCGAGATTTGTACTGTCATTATTTTTCGGATCGTTGTCCAAATGCACAATCATAGTGTACACTTCTGGCAATACGTTGATACAAAAAGCTTCTGCTACTTCTCTGTGAGGATATACCGTCTTTCGTTTGCCCTCATCATTGAGCAAATCCATAAAAAAACACTTACAGGTTGTATTCCAACGCTGCTTCATTACTTTCTCTTTTAGGGAAATTTCTTTCTTTGAGCCTGCATGAAAAGTCTTTCGAGCCTTTCTGCGGACACGCCCCAGATTAGACACTTCATAATTAGAAAAACCAGAGATGGTTTTCCATACCTCTTCCATTCGTTCGATCTTATGCGCTTCCATTATTCAAAGTGGTATTTGATTTTACTTCAGGGTAAAAGTATGTATCATGCTGCCCTTTTGTAAATAAATTCGATGAACTTCTGAATATTCATGACCATTAAGATCGTAGACCTGACGATAGTGATTTTCGCCTGCCCTACTCATGGTTCAACAGTCAAAATAGCTACCTTTGCTACATGATATTATACAATGTAACTGTAAGTCTGGAGGAAAACATCGAACCTGTTTGGCTTCAGTGGATGAAACAAGATCACATTCCCAAAGTAATGGAGACAGGTCTATTCGTGGATCGAAAGATATTCAAATTGTTATCTCACGAGCAAGAGGGCGCCATCACATATGCCATTCAATATTTTGCAGACACCATAGAGCAGATCAATATATATCAAACCAAACATGCGGAAGCACTACAGGCCGAACACGATGAAAAGTTCAAAGATAAGTTCGTCGCTTTCCGAACCATGCTAGAACATGTAGATTAAACCCCTAAGGCACTCCCTCAGCACAATTATTGAAAATCGATGTGGCAATTGAGCCATTCTTCGTCGAAAGACGCCTGGTACTTTTTATAAAAATTAATCGCGGACTCATTCCAGTCTAGTACTTGCCACATCATACCACTGGCGCCTTCCGCTTTTCCATGTGCTATGACTTGATCAAAAAGCAATTGACCAATCCCTTGGCCTCTGTACGTGTCCGTCACGATCAAATCTTCCAAATAAATTCGCTTGCCTTTCCATGTAGAATAACGCCAATAATATACTGCAGCACCTACGAGGACACCATCAATCTCCACTACAAAAAAACCAAACACAGCAGAAGGCCCAAAGCCATCTTGCTTCATTCGCTCTACTGTGTTTGAGACTTGATTTTCGGCATTTTCATAGATAGCCAGCTCATAAATGAGTTCCAGTAATCTGGGTAAATCTTCTGCCGTTCCTTCTCTTAAGTACATATCAAAGCGAACTACGAAATAGTTTCGAAGCCAGCATACTGATGTAGAGCCGCAGGAATTTTAATCCCCTCAGGAGTCTGTCCGTTTTCCAAAATGGCTGCGATGATTCTAGGCAAAGCCAAAGCGCTACCATTCAAGGTGTGTAGTAAATGTTTTTCATTGTTAACATCTCTATATCTCAATTTCAGCCTATTGGCCTGATAAGTTTTGAAGTTGCTCACGGAGCTCACTTCCAGCCATCTTTTTTGTGCTGCAGAATACACTTCAAAATCATAAGTGATGTTAGCCGTAAATCCCAAGTCGCCTGCACACAGCTTCAATTTCCTATAAGGCAATCCCAACCTTTTTAGCAAACCTTCTACATGATCTACCATTTCCTGCAAAGTCTCAAAGGACTTATCAGGGTGCTGCACCTGCACAATCTCTACTTTATCAAACTGATGCAGTCTATTGAGTCCTCTCACATGCGATCCCCACGAGCCTGCTTCTCTTCTAAAACAAGGCGTGAATCCCACATTTTTGATAGGCAAATCTTTTTCATCGATGATCACATCTCTATACAGGTTAGTAATCGGCACCTCTGCTGTAGGGATCAAGTACAGATCCGAGTCTGTGATGTGGTACATCTGCCCTTCTTTGTCTGGCAACTGACCTGTACCCCGACCAGAAGCCTCATTGATCACTACTGGTGGCTGTACTTCAGCATAGCCTGCTCGATCCGCTTCGTCTAAAAAAAAGTTGACCAATGCTCGCTGCAACCGTGCTCCCTTACCTTTGTAAACAGGAAATCCAGCACCTGTGATTTTAACGCCAAGATCGAAATCTATGATATCATACTTTTTGATCAATTCCCAATGCGGTACAGCATCCTCACCTACTTCCGGCAATTTGTCAACGGTAAAAAGCACTTCGTTATCATCCTCGCTTTTGCCAGCAGGTACTTCTAGGTTAGGTATATTTGGGATATGATATAACTTATCCTCCAGCAGTTGTTTGGTTTCTTCCAAGATCTGACCCAACTCTTTCGTTTGATTTTTCAAATCAGACGTCTTGTTTTTTGCTTCATTCGCCTCTTCTTGTTTGCCTTCTTTCATGAGTAGACCAATCGACTTCGAGATTTTATTGGATTCGGCAAGCAACTCATCCAGATGAGTCTGGGTGCTTTTTCTTTTTTCGTCCAATACCAAAACTTCATCAAGAAGTGCCTTGGCGTTAGCTAGGCCTCTTTTTTCTAATCCTGCGATGAATTCAGATTTGTTTTCTCTAATGTCTGAAACAATTAACATAAGGTTCTTTTTTATTGAGAGGCAAATTTATATGATCACCCGACACACACGCTATAGAACCACAAAGAATCGGACAAGAAAAAGTTAGTTTTTTTGGTTTTAACGGGCAATACGAAAAATTTGCGTAAATTTGTGTTCTAATTAATGTTGTCATATAATTGTGGCACTAATATGCATTTAGGCTTAGATAGCCATCCAGCTAATCAGAATAGGCCAATCTTCATTACTATAATATTTCAAAAATATTTCATTTCAAGACGCTTAAAATCATTAAGCACAATTTCTACTAATTAATAAACATGTATAAAATTGAAGAATTGAATGACAGACTACTATCTGAGCTAAAGGAAATTGCTGAGAGTCTGGGCATCAAAAACTACAAGAAATCTGCGAAGAAGGATCTCATCTACAAAATTCTTGACGAGCAGGCTATCAACCCCCAGCCTGCAGCAGAGAGAAAGGCTGAAGAACTAAAAAAAGAAAAGCCAAGCGAAGCAAATGCTGAAAGCAAAAAAGAAACTAAATCGGAAGAAAAGACTTCAAAATCTGCTAACGATCTATTAAGCTCGTTCAATTTAGAGGCAGAAACTAAAGCACCAAGAGAGAAAAACGAGAGAGCGCCAAAAGCTGCTCGACCAGAAAAAACTCCCCGACCAGAAAAAACGGAGCAATCAGCCAAAACGGAGCAGCCAAAGGCTGAAACGAAAGACGTAAAAGACAAAGCACCAAGGGAAAAAGAAGAAAGAAAAGATAGAGGCGAACGCAACGACCGAGGAGATAGAAAAGAAAGACGTCCAGATCAGAAATCTAAAAAAGCTGAATACAACGAGAAAATCAAGGATTTTGACGGTGTAATCGAAAACGGAGGCGTACTCGAAATCATGCAAGATGGCTATGGCTTCTTGAGATCTGGCGACTACAACTACCTCGCTAGTCCTGATGATATTTATGTATCTCCATCTCAGATCAAATTATTTGGTTTGAAAACAGGCGATTCTGTATTGGGCCAGATCCGCCCTCCAAAAGACGGTGAAAAGTACTTCGCCCTATTGAGAGTAACTACTGTAAACGGTAAGACTACTGAAGAAATCAGAGACAGAGTTCCTTTCGAATACTTGACTCCACTTTTCCCAGAAGAAAAATTAAACCTTAGCTACAAACCTAGCGATTACTCTACAAGAGTAATGGACATGTTCGCTCCTATCGGAAAAGGGCAAAGAGGTATGATCGTAGCACAACCAAAAACAGGTAAAACGGTCTTGCTAAAGAACGTTGCCAACGCCATTGCGACCAATCACCCTGAAGTATATCTAATGATTCTTTTGATCGATGAAAGACCAGAAGAAGTAACTGATATGGCTAGAAGCGTAAAAGCAGAGGTGATTGCTTCTACTTTTGATGAGCAAGCAGAAAGACATGTAAAAGTCGCCAATATTGTGCTTGAAAAAGCTAAGAGAATGGTCGAATGTGGTCACGATGTAGTAATTCTTTTAGACTCTATCACTCGCCTAGCCAGAGCACACAATACTGTAGTGCCTTCAAGTGGCAAGATTCTATCAGGTGGTGTAGATGCTAATGCGCTACACAAACCAAAAAGATTTTTTGGAGCAGCTAGAAATGTAGAAAACGGAGGTTCTTTGACTATTCTCGCAACTGCTTTGATCGAAACAGGATCTAAAATGGACGAAGTAATCTTTGAAGAATTCAAAGGGACAGGCAATATGGAGCTTCAGTTGGACAGAAAACTATCCAACAAGCGTGTATATCCTGCTATCGATATTCCTGCTTCTGGCACTCGAAGAGAAGATCTACTCATCGACAAAGAAGAATTGGCTCGTATCTGGATCTTGAGAAAATTCATGGACGACATGAATTCAAACGAAGCAATGGAATTCTTGCTTGGCAAGATGAAAGGTACCAGAAACAACCAAGAATTTTTGGTGTCGATGAACGGCTAATTCCATTAGATTTTATTAACTAAAAAGCCATTCCGTTTCGACTTTCATCGAGGCAGAATGGCTTTTTGCATTATATGCAGTTAACCTTATACTATTTCAATAATACAATTGCCAGATTATATAGGTTTGAACAAAACAATTTTTTTCATAAATTTATTCGGCTAATCAAATACACTAGTTCATTTTATCTATATTTGGAAATAACCTGCACTTTCTCATGGCTAACCACATTAAATACCAGTTGAAAGCAGGCAAGTATTAAAAACCCACTTTACTAAAGCTTAACGCTATGAACAAAATTGATCAGAGCCTACTGGACACATGGAACTTGTATGGAAACTACGTGTCATATACCATTGCCGCTGTCGGTGTATTGATCCTTATCGGGCATCTCTTCAAACTAATGATCACCAAAGACCAAAAAGACAAATATGATTACATCAATATGTATGAAATCAATTTGCTTTGGTATAGTGCTCTTTTAATCATTATTGCACTTGCCGTATATGCCAACACCTTGGTATCCGAATCTGGCATGATGTGGTTTTTCGTAAGACTTTTTGTAAGCACCATGTTCGCCATTATTGCTGGTGTAATTGTGCAAAACATATTGAAGTTTTACTATCCATTCTACATAGAAAAAAGACTCAAGTTTTTAAGATTCACTCCAAGAATATCTCCTGACGGCCGTCCAATGAAATTGTTAAGCGAAGAAGAGGAAGATGTTTATTTGGACGAAGGGATGCAGGCTGAAGAAGACGCCTTCTCGGTAGATTATGATGTATGGATCGACGAAGAGTCTGGCTATACTAAAATCGAAAAATATAATGGTAGACTGCACGCATTAAAATGCAATGAATGCAACTACCAAACGCTAAAAGTGAACAAAGAAGAAGTGATTAGAGTTGCTACACTCGAATCTGATGGTGAACTGGTCAAGTCTTACACTTGTGGATACTGTGGGCACAAAGAGAAAAAGTCATTTACGATTGCTCAATTAAAAGCTCCTACAGAATCAGCGGAATAAACCATTAACTACAAGAACTTGAAACCATTCCTTCTTCTGGAATGGTTTTTTTATGTCTAAGAAATAGCACTCCATCGCAGAGTGGCTATTTGGTTTTTGTTAAGATGCCGAGCTATTTTTACATGCTTTTGACGCTCTAAGTCAGGATCTTCAGCTATGATTTGTTCGGCCAATCTACGTGCCCTTTTCAGCAATTCTCCATCTGTAGTAAGGTCGGCCACTTTGAGATCGAGTAACCCACTTTGTTGTGTACCCATTAGATCACCTGGCCCTCTCAGCTCTAGGTCTTTTTCTGCGATTTCAAATCCATCGGTAGTAGCCACCATACAGCCTATTCGCTCACGGGAGGTCTTTGATATTTTACTACCCGTCATCAAAACACAATACGATTGATCTGCCCCTCTACCTACACGTCCCCTGAGTTGGTGCAGCTGAGACAGACCAAATCGCTCCGAATTTTCGATCACCATTACTGATGCATTAGGCACATTCACTCCGACTTCTATCACTGTCGTGGCCACCATTATTTTGGTCTCCCCTCTCACAAAACGATCCATCTCAAAATCCTTGTCTTTTGGTTTCATCTTACCGTGCAAAATGCTCAACGGCACCTTAGGAAAAGCCCTGGCAATACTTTCGTACCCATCCATCAAGTCTTTATAATCCAGCGTACTGGATTCTTCAATCAAAGGATAAACAATATACACCTGCCTACCTAAGTCTATTTCCCTTTGGATAAATCCAAAAAGCTTCAAACGAGACGAATCATATAAATGAGACGTTTTAATAGGCTTTCGCCCTTTGGGCAATTCTCTTATAGTAGACACTTCTAAATCACCATATAGTGTCATGGCCAAGGTTCTAGGAATAGGTGTCGCCGTCATCACTAAGACATGTGGGTATACATGCTTATTCTTCTGCCAGAGTTTGGCACGCTGAGCCACTCCAAAACGATGCTGTTCGTCTATCACGGCTAAGCCTAATCTGTTGAACTGCACATCATTCTCGATCAAAGCATGTGTGCCTACCAGTATATTTACCTCACCAGAGGCCAATTCTTCCAGATACTTTCTGCGATTGCTTTTCTTAGTAGACCCAGTAATAAGCCTGATTTTTAGCCCAAGCTTATCGCAATACTCCTCTAGCCCTTGGTGATGCTGAATGGCTAAAATCTCTGTAGGCGCCATGATGGTCGTCTGAAACCCACTACCTATAGCAATGAGCATACATACAAATGCCGTAATGGTTTTACCGCTACCTACATCTCCTTGCAACAGCCGGTTCATTTGATAGCCTGACTGTAAATCTGTGTAGATTTCTTTGATGACTTGCTTCTGAGAATCAGTTAATTCAAAAGGTTTATGGTTGGTATAAAAATCATGAACGAGTGAACTATTTTGAAAAACAATCCCCCTATGGGCTTCTTTTTGGTCCGTTTTTTCTTTGAATATTTTGAGTTGGATGAAAAAAAGTTCGTCAAACTTAAGGCGTTCGAGTGCCTTGTCCTTCGCCTGCATACTCAACGGAAAGTGAATTTGCCGCAAGGCAGAGTTCAAATCCATCAAACCCATTATCTGCATCAGTTCGTTATCAAGGGTTTCCACTGCAGAGGTTCCTTTGGCTTGGAGTAGCTCAAACTGCATTTTGGCGATCGCCTTACTATCTACATACTTCCGCTTAAGCTTTTCTGTGGTGGCATACACTGGCAGTAGACTTTTCTTGCCTGTTTCATTGGCCGGAGTCAATATTTCTATTTCCGGATGACTAATCGAATATTTAGTTTGAAAAAGCGATGGTTTGCCATATACGATGTAGGGTACTCCAGGCTTAAGTTTACTTTTCATCCACTTTACTCCCTTAAACCATATCAATTCTATTTGCCCCGTTTGATCTCTAAAGGAAGCCGTGAGCCGCTGCTTACCAGCTGCGCCTACTATCTCTACCTGATCTATTACGCCTTTGATTTGGACATTTTCACCATCCGAGCTGATTTGATTGATGGTTAAAAATTGAGAACGATCTTCGTACCGGAATGGGAAATGATAAATCAGGTCATGAAACGTCTGAATACCTAGTTCTTCATGCAGGAGCTTAGCCTTGGCTGGCCCTACACCTTTTAAAAACTCGATTTTTGTATCCATGAAGCCCGACATGCCAGTCGATTATTGATCCCAGGTGAGTGTATTGAGCATGTGCAACATGTCCATTTTCACATAGTTGATGACTGGTCGCAGAGAGTCATTTTGTGTCGCTGTTTTAAAATACAATGCACATCGCAAAAAATGTTTGGTAGAATCAGTCACATGAAACTGAAACTGTGTAGGCACCTCTCCCGAGAGTTCCATCACGGTAGCTTTTATCCCATTATTAAGCGTAATCACACTTTCATCTATGGCATAGGCTTTTACTCTGTGCTCTGACGTAAGCTTGTATGAATCACCCAAATACTCTTCTAAAGTACTCCTATTAGTGACAGGTTTATAGGTCACTTGAATATTCGCACCTAAGTCTTCGTAGTACAAATCGAACCAGTACCGTTCTGAAATCCACGAACTGTCTTTTAGTATCTTGGCCTGTGTAGAATACTCCAACTGAAATGGAAAGGAATCTGCTAAAACTTGATACTGTGCTGGCTTGAGATCAATTCGATTAAACCCTTTGGGTTTTGGGTTGAAATTATTACTTCCACACCCAACTAGTACCACTGCTAAAACCCAAAACCACTTTTTCATCATCTTGTAATATGTACCCTTACTTTCTTTATTCTCTTATCGTTAACTGCCACGGTCGTAAACTGAAAATTTTCGAAAACAATCTTTTCTCCTGCGTTTGGCAGCATCGAATTGATTTCTAACAACAAACCGCCCAGAGATTCGCTTTCTCCTTTCACCACATCAAATGCCTTGTGATCTACTCCTGCTAATTTGCAAAAATCCATCAACGACGTTTTGCCTTCAAAAATGAACGTGTTATTGTCCAGTTTACTATAAGCTATGTCCGTGTCCTCGTCAAACTCATCGTTGATTTCACCTACGATCTCCTCGATCACATCCTCCATGGTAATCAAACCAGAAGTGCCTCCGTACTCATCCACCACGATAGCGATGTGAATTCTCTTTTCCTGAAAATCCTTAAATAGGGTATCGATTTTTTTAGTCTCTGGCACAAAAAAACCAGGTCTCAACAACTCTTGCCACCTAAAATTCTCCTCTTCGCTCACATGTGGCAGCAAGTCTTTGATATAGAGAATACCTTCAATTTTGTCTATTGTCTCTTTATAAACAGGTATCCTAGAATAGCCTGTCTTATTGATCTGGTTCATCAATTCATGAAAGTCTGTCTCCAAATCAATCGCTGTGATATCCATTCTAGATTTCATCACCTGCTTCACAGACAGTGTCCCAAAATTCACTATTCCTTTTAAAATCCCTTTTTCCTCTTCTGTCGTTTCATCTTCTGCAGCAAGATCAAGCGCTTGATTCAGATCATCTACCGATACACGATAGCCTTTCCTCTCTATTCGACGCTCAATCACATTACTCACCTTGATGAGTAACCAAGCCAAGGGCTGAAATACTCTGAAAGAAACGGCCAACAATCCGGCTGTCCGTTTGGCGAAAGCCATGCTATTTTGGTTCGCATATACCTTCGGGACAATTTCACCCAAAAACACCATCAAGAAGGTGATAACAATAGTCAGTGTCACAATTATAGCACCTCCCGACAACACATCTCCCAAAAGCGCTGCAGTGACATAGGTAGACAACATGACGATAGAGATATTGATGAAATTATTCAATATCAGAATAGTAGCCAGCAATTGTTTCGGGTGACCTAAGAGATGAATTATTTTATCTCTAACTGTAGTTTCTGCTTGCTCAGTGTCAAGTAATTGATCATGTGTAAGAGAAAAATAAGCGACTTCGGATCCAGACACTAATGCAGATCCAAAAAATAAAAGTCCGATTCCGATAAGACTAAAAACCAGCAGGTATATGTCGCCGCTAGTAAGTATTGTCGTCAGTATTAAGTTTCCCGGGAGTGGGTCGTCCATTGGTGTAAATTACAGTTTGATGATTAGAACGGAAGATCGTCTATTTCGTTCGATTCCTCTACAGGAGCAGACTCAGTAGAGGTTGTTGTCGTATTAGCAGATGCTGCTGGCTGGCTGGCTGCAGAGGAGCCTGCTCCTTCAGGCCTAGAGCCCAACAACGTCATTTCTCTACCAACCACTTCGGTGATGTATCGAGTGACGCCTTCTTTGTCGTCGTAAGATCGGGAGGTTAATTTTCCTTCTATATAAACCTGACCGCCTTTGTTGAGATACTTCTCAGCTATTTCGGCTAATGGAGACCAAAGCACAATGTTATGCCATTCTGTATTAGTCACTTTTTCCCCTTGTTTATTTTTATAAGTTTCGCTTGTCGCAATTGGAAAATTTGCCACAGCTCTGCCATTGTCAAGGTGTCTTACTTCAGGGTCTTTGCCCAGGTTTCCTACTAAGATTACTTTATTTACTCCAGCCATTATTTTATTTGTTTTTTAGGTTGATTCTAATGGTTTAATTTAACGACAAAACTCATTATTCAAAAACAATTCAATCGGTTTTGGGACAGCATAGTCTCCTATCCTTTCTCTCGATACCATTAGCATTTGTTTCGCTTCACCCACTTGCACCAGTGCTTTTTGTGATCTCATTTCATAGACATGAAATCGCAAATGCAATTTCTGATGCGTCAACTGATGTACCATTTCTGAAGAAGAGTATTCCAGTTTTCCGCCTTCAAAGCTACTGCTTTTTAAACTCTTTTTTGTCTCCTCTATATCGAATTCGAAAAGTCCTGTCCATATATCCCCTTCTGATCGCTGGCGAATCAAAACCTGACCCTCATGAGTGTAAACGTAATAATTGAAATATCTGTGCCTTACTTTTACATTCTTAGATTTGACTGGCAGGCTATCGATTAGTCCCTTTGACTTGGCAAAGCAATGTGTCTCAAACATACACGTCGCGCACTCGGGTGATTTGGGCGTACATATCATAGCGCCAAATTCCATCATGGCTTGATTGAAATCTCCCGAGTGACCCGCTGGCATCAAGGTCTTTGCCCGATCAAAAAACACCTTAAACGTACTTGTCTTTGCAATATCCTCAGCTATACCAAAAAGCCTAGCCATCACTCTAAAAACATTACCATCTACAGTAGGCACAGCTTCTCCAAAGCAAATCGACGCAATAGCCGCAGCAGTATATTTCCCAATTCCTTTTAGTTTTTGCAGCTCAGCATAGTTGTCCGGGAAATTCCCTCCAAAATGATTCATTACAGCATTAGCACACTGGTGCATATTTCTCGCTCTGGAATAATATCCTAGCCCTTGCCAAAGTTTAAGTATATCGTCCAAATTTGCTTGCGCAAAATCCTGTACTGTTTGATAACTAGCTATGAATTTCAAATAGTAAGGCATCCCTTGATTGACGCGCGTCTGCTGTAGGATAATTTCTGACAACCAAATTTTAAAAGGATCCTTTGTTTCCCTCCAAGGCAGGTGGCGTTTGTTAAAACCATACCAATCAAGAAGTTGTGACGAAAACCAATCGTCATTTCCCAGACTTTTTCCTGTCTTTAAAGGCCTACTAATATTTCTCAATAATTGTTTTTTTGTGTTTATTTGCGCTCTGAAATCCTTGAATTTCAGGCAACTAAATTAGTTTGTAATTTATTTATACTATTATTTATACCTAAAAAAATAGAGGTGACGAAAGCAGATGTGATCAACGAGATAGCAGAAAAGACAGGAATAGACCGATTGGACGTTCAGGCATCAGTGGAGGCTTTTTTTTCTGTAGTGAAAAATTCAATGGCGGACGGTGAAAATATATACGTTCGTGGATTTGGTAGTTTTATTAACAAAAAAAGAGCGAAGAAAATAGCTAGGAACATCTCAAAAAATACGGCCATCATTATAGATGAGCACTATATTCCGAGTTTTAAACCTTCCAAAGTATTTGTGGAGAAAATAAAAAGCAGCAAGAAAATCGGTTGATCTTGCTTGGGTTATTGTACAATTACCTCCCCGTTGATTTAAGAGAAATTTCAATTTACACAAGCAATTCAATTGCTAATTGAAACTATTTCTTTTGAAGAATAAAAAAAATACTATCTTTGCGCACTATTTGGGGGAGCGGTATATTCAATTACTGATTGACTAAACGCTCTTTTACAACCCTTGAAACGAATTGACAAGTCCTTTTTCTTCACAATTTTGAAAGAATAAAGGCTTTGAAAATATAAAGTGCCAATGATGATGAGTTATCTCATCATCAAACAAAGAAATTAAACGAATTTAGAACATTTAAAGATTTTAGATTATGCCTTGCGGTAAGAAAAGAAAAAGACATAAGATATCTACTCACAAGAGAAAAAAGAGGCTAAGAAAGAACAGACACAAGAAAAAATAATTGTGCTTTCTTGGGTTGTTTGAATTAATATTTGAACCTATAAAACATATCAGTTTTGAGTAACGAATTAATCATAAATTCAACTCAGAATGGATGTCGAATAGCCCTATTAAAAGATAAAAAGTTAGCCGAGTTTCATCAAGACGATGATGGGCATCAGTTCAATGTAGGCGACATATACCTGGGATCTGTTAAAAAAGTAGTTCCTGGGCTAAATGCCGCCTTTGTAGATATTGGATATGAAAAGGATGCCTTCCTACATTATTTAGATCTCGGTCCCCAACTGCAATCCTTAATGAAATGCACCAAACAAGTGCTTTCTGGTAAGATTACTGGAAAGAACTTGAATGGTTTCAAAAGGTTGCCTGACATCAACAAGTTGGGGAAAATGAACCAGGTTTTAACAAAAAACCAACGTGTTCTGGTACAGGTTGTAAAAGAACCTATATCAACTAAAGGGCCTAGACTATCCAGTGAGTTGTCGATAGCCGGAAGATATTTGGTACTCGTACCTTTTTCCGATGCTGTCAGTGTTTCCAAAAAAATTGGAGACAGTAACGAAAGGAAGCGTTTGCTTCGACTAATCACCTCTATTAAGCCAGAAAATTTCGGCGTCATTATCAGAACAGTTGCTGCCGGAAAGGATGTAGCTGAGTTGGACAGAGACTTAAGCGGATTGGTAGAAAAGTGGTCTTCAGGAATGCAAAAACTGAAGCAAGTAAAACCAAACGAAAAAGTTATTGGTGAGATCAATCGCGCCAACTCTATTCTTCGAGATGTATTGAATGAGACCTTCGACAACATTGTGGTCGACGATAAAGCACTTTACAAAGACGTAAAAAGCTTCATTCAAGACATTGCTCCTGATAAGGAGAAAATCGTGAAATTATACACAGGTAAAGCAAAAATGTTTGAATCCTACGGGATAGAAAAACAGCTAAAAGGCCTATTTGGTCAATCTGTAAGTATAGATGGTGGTGGTTATTTGATTATCGAGCATACCGAGGCACTCCACGTCATAGACGTGAATAGTGGCAATAAATCGAATGCAGAAGATAATCAGGAAAACACCGCATTGAAGGTGAACATGGACGCAGCAAAAGAAATTGCTCGTCAGTTGCGCTTACGCGACATGGGAGGTATTATCGTGATCGACTTCATCGACATGAGAAAGGCAGAGAATAAAAAACTGCTCTTTCAAAAGATGAAGGACGAGATGAAAACTGACCGTTCGAAATTTACTGTCTTGCCACTCTCTAAGTTTGGCTTGATGCAAATTACGCGTCAGCGTGTAAGACCTGAAGTAGATATCAAAACACGTGAGGTTTGCCCTACATGTAATGGTACTGGCAAAATCACTGCTACTATATTAGTAACTGATCAAGTAGAAAAAGATCTTGAACACTTGCTAGTAAAGCAAAATGAAAAGAAGTTAACTATTTCACTTCACCCTTACTTATTCGCTTTTTTCACAAAAGGGCTTATTTCAAGGCAATGGAAATGGTACTTCAAGTACAGAAGATGGGTACATTTGGTAGAGGATTCGTCCGTGCCAATTACACAATATAATTTCCTTAATGGATTAGGAGAACAGATCGAACTTTAAGTTCGATCTTTTTTTTGCCTAAAATTTGAGGCCAATTTTTAAATCCAACATATCCATCTTAGTGATAAGTGGCCCGTCTGCCTTAGACGATTTCACAATATCGACCAAGCCACGATCGTAGAAGATACCACCATACAAAATGGTGTTGATACCTGCGCCATACTCTACCCCTACACCTCCTGTAAAGGAACAATCGAAGAGATGAAATTTCTCTATCAAAACATAATCATCCTCATAGGCTTCGTCGTGCAACTTGATTTCTCCTTTAAAGCCGATTTGAAAAAAGGCTTTCAAGTCTGGTTGGATTTCGCTCGTGAAAAGTTTTAAGGTCATTGGCAACTGAAGATAGTGCACTTTGTAATCCTCCGTATAAGGCGACGCACCTACAGGCTCTACAGTAAACCCAGCACGCTTAGGTGCGAAAATCAAACCAGTACTAAAGGCATAGGTCTCAGACAACATAAAATCAGCTTCGAGACCAAATTTAAATTTCATTTTAGAACCGTCATTCGTGATGTCTCCTGTGGCATCTTCGACATAGACTACTCTGTTCATAGAGATACTTGGCGCCACCATCAGACTCAATTTAGGCTGAGCATAGCTAACAATAGAAACCAAAATAACGGCAGAGACTAGGATGATTTTCTTCATAAGAAATTAAAATAAATAAATAGTTTTGTCATTCTTTATACGAGTCCTCAAACAAGAGGTATCTTCCATTACAAATCTAAAGTCCATAGGCTTGAAGCAGCGAACAATTTATCAATTAATTATTATAATATTAGTCAGTACACTCGGAATTGCGGGTCTGTCTTCCTGTAACAGCAGTAACTGTGATCAGAAAAACAGATATGCAGATGTACCTATCCAACTAAATGTGGAACGCCTAGAAAACGAAATAATAGATTTGAAAAACACAGAACAGGTGCTTGCCTTTTTTCAGCAGAATCGTGTGATGGCAAATTACTTTCTAGATGCCCTGCAATACCCCAACGACACTATTCTTGCCAAACGACTGTTTCGTCTCATGAAGCAACCTTCAATCGACACTTTGATTGATGACACTAAGGTTTATTTTTCGGATTTTGATCAAAACATAGACCAACTCACCACAGCCTATCAATTTATAAAATACCACTACCCTACCAGTAGGGTTCCTAAGATTCAAACAATCATTACTGGGTTTTATAATGACATGTATATTTCCGATTCTCTCATCGTACTGGGCTTAGATTATTTTGCGGGCGAGCATGGCAGATACTACCCAAATGACATCCCTAGATACATCGTAAAACGATACATGAAAGAAAGTCTCGCGCCCATTACACTCAGTTTTGTGTCCAATGAATTTAACCTTGCAGACCAATCTCACGGAACATTATTAGCAGACATGGTCAACCTAGGCAAGTCTTACTATTTCGTAGAACAAGCACTGCCATGCACGCCTGACTCGCTAATCATCGGCTATACTTCCGAGGAAATGCATGCGGTACAAACCAACCAAGAAATTATCTGGGCCAATATTATAGAAAATGAAATGCTCTATGAAACCAGTCACTTTCTAAAAAACAAATTCATCGGCGAGCGCCCCAATGTTGTAGAGATCAGTAAAAATTGTCCTGGTCGAGTCGGTGCTTGGTTGGGTTGGCAAATTGTGCGCAAGTATATGAACGAACACCCAGAGGTCTCCTTTACTGACCTGATGGCAGACACGGATGCTCACAAAATATTTCAGCAATCCAACTACAAACCGAGAAATAAATCTCAATAATCATTTTGTTAGGATACGCACAATATAATCCATTTGAACACTGGATTGTATTGCTAGACTATACCGTTCTTCTGCTAGTTGCCTGGCATTAGATTGGTAAGTTTGGAGCTGCTCCTTATCGCTAAGAAAGACCTCCAGCTGCTCGCGAAATGCCGCTGGTGAAGACGCAAAAAAACCACACTTTTCCCGTACAATCAAATCACCAATCCACCCACCAAAGTTGGTCACAACTAATTTGCCTGCCGCGAGTGCATCAAAAAACTTGTTTGGACTACCCGTGTGCAAAGAAGGCACATCAGCAAATGACACCAACATGGCATCAGTAGCATTTACCACCTCCTGCACTTCTTCTTTACCCATCGTATCATAAATAGCCACATGATTCAACCCTTTGGTTTTCACCCATTCGGTCACCTTGAGCTTCTCTGCACCGTCGCCCACTAGAACAAAACGAACGGGGAGATCCTGCACCGCCTCTGCCCAATCGATGATCTGAGCAAGATCATTGGCCAAACCAAATGTACCCGTATAGCTAATCACAAACTGATTCTGAATTCTATTTTTTGAAGCAGGAATAAACCTATCACAATCTGCTATATTATAAACCGTCTCGCACGATACCGCTGGTGCAACCGACTGTAAGTATGCAGTAATAGGCTCAGACAACCCTACCAATCCACTGGCTTTTTGATAAAACAAACGCTCTGCTACTTTCAGCATTTTTTGCTTCCATACACCCTGAAGCAATCCCATGTCTATGGGCACTTGTGGCCATAGATCTCCCACTTCGAAAATATATTTTCTCCCCAATACCCATTTGTTAAAAAGGGCGACCACCCCTGTAGACAAAGGCGTAGTCATCACATAGCACAAATCTATATTTCGATGTCTGCACGACTCCAACATCGCCAAGATCATGAAACGCACAAATGCCCATCCTCTACGGGAAAAACTCATTTCATTGGCATAAGCCACTGGCAAGTAGACCACATCAATGCCATCTACATTTTTCTTATGCCTTGTCGAGCCATTATACGCAGTAATCATCGTAACTTGAAAATGAGCCGAAAGTGCCCGTGCTAAATAATAAGAGCGCAGACTACCTCCATCTGCTGGCGATTTGAAATATTGATGGATATATAATATCTTCGGCACGAATTAGAGTATTATTTTCATTACTTTAGGTTCAAGTTAATAAGCATTTGTCTTGCTGTCTAATTTCATTAGAATGGAAATTGAAAAACTTACTGTCAGACTCATCCAACTACATTGTTATCAAAATGATGAAGAGAAGTATGATGACGTTTTTTTGAAGTTCAATGGAGAGAAAATTTGGCCACTAGACAAAAAACATGAAGACGTACGGATTGATAGCAAACACGATCTGGATGTGACAATTACAGGATTGATCCCTGACGAAAGAGCAGCCATAGAAGTATGGGATCATGACCTACTTAGCCCCAACGACTTGTTGGGCACCATGTATTTTGTGCCAGACAAAAAAGGAGGCCCATATACCGTAGATATGAATCCTCTAAACGAAAGTACAACTGCACGATACAGCATTGACTGGGAAATTATTTGACCGAGCAACATAGACCCATTTTGTCTCACGTAAAATAAAATTCTTTTGAGAAAATTTTCTTGCATTCTATTATTGAGTGCTTTGCCATTTTTAAGTATGGCACAATCTGGCTGGCTCGAACTATATAACCAAAGTATAGAAGACTACAACAACTACAATCTCACTGCCGCGAAAACCAACTGTAGTCAAGCCCTCGACATCTACACCCAATCCGTAGCGACAGAAGACAAAAACATAGCCGCCATCCTTAGACAACTCGCACTCATCTGCTACGACGAGGGAAACTATGAAGAAGGAATTTCATTTGCCAACAAGGAAAAAAAAGTACTTGAAAACATACAACAAACAAGCGACGAAAATTACGCCATCACGCTATACAATCTGGGACTGCTCTACTCTGCCAATGGGCAATTTGAACAAGCCAAACAATGGCTCTCTCAATCACAAACCCTCCTGCTAGCCTACCATACCAAAGACGACCTAGAAGTAGCCGAAGTAGAAGGCAATCTAGCCGTGGTCTACTACTACCTCTCTGACTGGGAAGCGTGTGCGCCACTATTCGAATCGGCCATAGCCACCATGGAACAATCCGATGAGCAATCCCCTGAATACGCCAACATCCTCTACACCTACGGAGACTTTTGTTTGGTCAGTGGCCGACCCAAACAAGCCATAGCCGCGCTATTACCGATCAAAGAAGCCTACGAACAAGACGGTGCCTCAGAAGATCTAGCCAGCCTCATGGTGAAAATAGCCTCGGCCTACGAAGACAGCAACCAGCTCCCCGAAGCAGCCACCAACTACCAATCCGCCATAGATCTATTCGACAATCTCAGTGCGCAAAGCCACCCTGACTATGTGATCGCCCTCAACAACCTATCGCTACTGTACCAGCGTGAAGGCAACCTGACCGAAGCGCTCAAACTAATGTCTGGCGTAGTGGATCAGCAAGCTGAAGCCAAAGACGAAGCCTATTACATTGCATTGGCCAATCTGGGCAATATCCACTACATCAACGAATCCTATGATTCGGCACTGGTGGCTTATGACGAGATCATTGCCAATTATATCTTCCCAAGCGAAATCCCGTTGAAGCCCTATTTTCTGGCGACTACAGGTCAAGCGCTCATTTTTGTAGACCGAGGAGCATATGCCGAAGCGTTGCTCACTTGCGATAATACACTGGCAAAAGCAATAGATGATCGGTCACAGATCGTACCTCTACTCAAGGCCAAAGCAACGGCGCTATCGGCCATGGGCCAATACGAACCAGCCGAAACCACCTTGAAAGAAGCCTTCGCTCTCGTGCCGCTCAACAAGCTGGAGTCTAGCGATATCAGTCTGAGAATGGCATCTCTATATACCATTCTCAACAGACTAAACGAGGCTGGAGCACTATACGAAGAGATCAAACCCTACTACGACGATCTGTCGGCTACTGCCGAAATGCAGTATGCCAACTTCTTAGGCAACTATGCTGCCTACCTGCAAGCCAGCGGAGACTTCAACCAGGCCGAAGCGATGCTTCTCAAATCCATTGCGACCAAGCAAAGACTTTTTGGCGCAGAAAGCCCCTCTTACCTTTCTTCGTACGAGAACTTGGGCATTCTATACCTGACCACTGGCAAGTATTCTAAATCTAAAGAAGTACTAGATGAGGTCTACCAGCTCAAATCAAATACACCAGAGACAGATGATGTAGCCTTTGCCTATACACTCACTAATTTGGGTCTGATCAATCGTGCCCTTGGGCATTTTGGTGAAGCCGAAGCGTATTTTTTAGAGGCGCTTCAGAAATATGAAAACACCCTCGGCACAGACCACATCTACTACGCCAATACTTCCAACGAACTTGGTACGCTTTATATAAAAATGGGTAATACCAAAGCCGCACGAATGAAAATAGAAACGGCGCTCGCCTCTTTCGAAAAAACACATGGCAAATACCACATCGACTATATCTCTGCACTGGAAAACCTAGCCTCGCTCAACTATATGGAAGGCCATGTAGAATCCAGTAAACTGGAACTAGAAGAAGCGCTGGCACTTGACAAAGAAGTGCTGGGGGTAAATCACCCATTGTACTCTAAGACGTTGCACAACTTGGCCTCGACCCTAGAAGAACTGGGGGCATACGATGAAGCAGCTACCCGCTACCAAGAAGCCTTGACCATTTATGAAAACACCTATGGTACTGACCACCCTTCGTATGCCAATACGCTCTACAACCTGGCCGTACTAAAACAAGAACTAGAGCAATACGACGAAGCGCAAACCATGTTTGAGCAAGTGGTGGCTCAAAGAAGCCAATTACTCAACGAGAGTCACCCAGACTTGGCTTACTCCTATTATGGATTGGCCGCGGTCAAACAAAAAACAGAAGATTACGAAGGTGCATTGGCCGATTATCGGATAGTCATCCAATCCTATCTCAGCAGCATCGAAAACTATTTTCCTTCGCTGAGTGAAGAAGAAAAAAGCGCCTTTTATGCCAAAATAAAACCCGTCTTTGAAGCTTTTCAGGATTTTGCTGTGGAGTACATCTACCATGCCAGGGGCGATGAAACCACTCGACATCAAGTAGCCGCAGATCTTTATGATTTGCAACTCAACACCAAGGCGCTATTGCTCAATGCCAGCAACAAAATCAGAAATACCATTTTGGCAAGTGGAGATCCACAGCTGGTAGCCAAATTCAACGAATGGCAAAATGCCAAAGAAGACTTGGTAAAAGCGCTCAGCTTATCCAAAGATGAATTGGTGAAAAACAACATAGACCTTGGCACCTTACAAGCAAAATCCAATACCCTAGAAAAGGATATTTCAAAAATGTCTGCGGTATTTGCAGGGGAGTTTGACAAACAGAAAATCGATTGGAAAACAGTGCAAAAGCAACTCGGAACCGATGAGGCCGCCATAGAAATCTTGCGCATTAAGAAAAACACCAAAAATGACTCGGTGTACTATGCAGCGCTTGTGATCAAAGGCACGCCCGACTCCTATCCCGCACTCGTAGTAATCACAGACGGTTTGATCATGGACACCAAATCTTTCAAATTTTATAAAAACATGATCGTCTATAAAATGGAAGACCCTAAGTCGTATGACCAATACTGGCAAGCCATCGACGCCCAATTGGGCGACATCCGCACGGTGTACCTCTCCTCCGATGGCGTATACAACAAGGTGAATGTCAATACCCTGTATGACACCAAAAGCAAGACGTATGTGATAGATAAATATGCCATCAATCTACTCAGCAATACCAAGGAACTCACCCAATCGAAACCTGCCAGTCAAGCGTTAAAACAAAATACCGCAGCGGTATTTGGATTCCCCGATTATGAACTAGGCGAGAGCGATCTGACCGCTAGTGCAGCGGCTACCGAAAGAGGCTTTGAATCTGGTATCTCTGCCCTCCCAGGTACGCTAGAAGAAATCAACAATATCGTACATACCCTAGATCAGAATTTTTGGAAATATGATAAATATGAGGCTGCTGAGGCCAATGAAGTGAATGTAAAGAAGATCAGCAACCCCAAGCTGCTTCACATCGCCACGCATGGCTTCTTTATGACAGATATGCAAATCAAACCCGATGCCAATGAAGGTATACAAGCCCAAGAAGCTAGATACAATCCCCTCTTGAGATCAGGGCTACTCCTCGCAGGTGCATCAAAAACACTACATGGAGAAACACTACCCTACGACGAGGACGGCATTCTCACAGCCTATGAAGCTATGAATTTGCAACTAGACGAAACCGAACTAGTCGTGATGTCGGCCTGTGAAACGGGACTAGGCGAGGTGAAAAACGGAGAAGGGGTCTATGGACTTCAACGCTCATTTATCGTGGCTGGCGCCGACAACCTCATCATGAGTCTCTGGAAAGTAAACGACGAAACCACACAGCGCCTCATGTCTCAATTTTACGAAAACTGGCTCAGTGGCCAATCCAAAAAAGAAGCTTTTAGAAACTCTATTCTGAAATTGAAAAAAGATTATACGCAACCTTACTACTGGGGTGCATTTGTGATACTAGGTAATTGATATAAAAAATGAAATTTAATCCTTCACTCCTTGGTGTGATCGTACTGTGCACGATACTACATCAGTCTGGAGTAGCACAAGACCAGTCCGCCACGGTAGCCTTCGACTCCATGGCTTACTATAAAAACACCAGTCATAAGGTAGGAAATATCAATACTGACTCAACCGAATATGCACCATCCATCTCCGCAGATGGCAAAGTGATGATTTTCGAATCCAATAAAACAGGTGCCTACAAACTATACGAAAGTATGCGCGATAACCAGCGGCACTGGGGCGCGCCTATCTCCATCGACAGCATCAACAACTACGGATCTGAGAATGACCTGATCGGCGGGCCTAGTGTGAGTTTTGATGGCAATATGCTCTACTTTTTTAGCTCCTTTTCTGGCGGCATGGGTGCCGACGACATCTACTACGCCACTAGGGAAAGTCATGGCTGGTCTAGCCCTACCAATATAGGCGCGCCTATCAACACCAGTGGGTTCGAAGGGTTTCCTTCAATATCTTCTAATGGCAAGACCCTCTATTTTGTGCGGGTAAATGAGGCTGGCCCTACCGACGAAGAACTCCGTGAGCAAACGCAAGGACAGACCTGCTACTCGATTTACAAATCTGATAAAGACGCCGATGGCAATTGGTCGACCCCTACCATGCTGCCCTATCCGATCAATCAGGACTGTGAAAAAGCGCCCAGAATCATGGCCGATAACCGTACGCTCATTTTTTCATCTAATCGATTAGGAGGCCTTGGGAAGTATGACTTATACCAATCCTACTTGGATGATGCTGGAGACTGGACTACACCCGTACCACTGCAGTATGTAAACTCGGAGCACAACGACCAATTTCCATGTATTGCTGCCCAAGGAGACAAGATGTATTACATCAACTCGAAAGACATCTATCAAGTAGACATTCCACCCAAGTATCAGCAGTTTAGAAACAATGTGATCCAAGGCTATGTGAAAGATGGGAATTCAGAAGAGGGCATCGCTACAGACATCATCGTGCGTGATGCATTTACTTCTGAAGAACTCATGATCCTTTCCAGCAATCCCAACGATGGAAAATTCAGCTTGGTACTGGCAGTAGGAGGTAGCTACAATGTAGAATTTAGGAAAGAAGGCTACACGACCTACTCGGCGCATTACAACCTGACAGAGGTGGACGAATACCGAGAAATAGAATATGATGTGAAGCTGTACCAATCCGCCAAACTACAGCTCAACATCTACGACATTGAGATATTCGAACCTATCGAAGCCTCGATAAAAGTGAAGATAGAAGGCGAACGGAGTATCATGCTCGAAGTAGAAAGCGACCCATCCACAGGGCAGATCGAAATGGACTTGCCTCTGGGCAATGCCTACGAGGTGATCATTGATAAGAAAAATTTTCAAAGCGAATATTTTGTCTTCGATATTTCTGGATTGATGATTTATCCAAAATTTGAAAAGGACATCGAACTGATCCCCAAAAAGAAACAAATTACAATCAACGTTGCCGACCTCAACAATAACGCCAAGGTTCGCTCACGCGTCCGCATCCGCAATCGAAATAGAGACGAGACCATCATCGTAGAAGGCAACGAATCCGTAGGCCTCAGAGTAGGCGACCGCTACGAAATAGAAGCTACTAGTGATCAAGGCTACGCCTTCAACACTACCGTACTCGACATCTCCGACGACACAGAGACTGTAGAGGCACAAGCACCTGTAATAGAAATGAAACTCCAGCCGCTCTTGGTCGGCACTAATTTGACTCTCAAAGAGATTTTGTTTGAATCCAACTCTAATCTACTCACCGAAAACTCCTTTATAGAACTCAACCGAGTAGTAGGACTGATGAAGGACAATCCCACGCTTAAGGTAGAAGTTTCAGCCCACACAGACAATGTTGGCTCGGATGCCTACAACCTGATGCTATCCAAGCGCAGAGCAGAAGAAGTAGGCCTATTTCTGATAGAAAATGATATCCCAAAAGACCGAATGAAGCACGTAGGCTACGGCGAAAGCACGCCCCTAGTGGACAATGACACCGAAGAAGGTCGAGCCAAAAACCGAAGAGTAGTACTCAAAATATTAGCGATCTAATCCATGAAAAAAATACTAATCATATCATCTTTCCTTTCTTTTTGTGCCCTGTTTCTTGTTGAACCAATCAATGCTCAAAAGAAATTGAAATATGAAGACGTGCTGCCCTCCATTCTCAATGGATCTACTGGCAACGGTGTATCTGACCTCAAACTGTTGATAGAAGAGGAGCCTGAAAACCCCAGTATGTACCTTCAGCTGGCTCTACTATATAATAAAAGGTTCGAAGACAGTGATCCTATCACTGGGTATAAAAAAGCCATGGCCAACATTGCACTGGCTAACACCGCCTTGGACAACTGTGAAAAATTTCTCACAGAAAAAGAAGTGAAAAAAAACAAAGAAGAGTATGTGAACTTTGCCATCTACGATGACAAAATGAAATACACCGTATCGATAGATACTATATATACCAAAATTATAAATATACGAACCGAAATGGCGGCATTCGAAAACCATATGCCAGCCATCTATGAAAGCTTTACCAAAAGCTACTCTCATTACGATAAGGCTAACAAAATATTTACTCAACTGATCGGAGATCATGCCACACTCAAGGATCTCTACTTGCTCTATGACGAAAACATGGAGAAAGACTTTATTGATATTAAAGAAAATTACAACCAGTTCTTATCCGCATTTCAAGCCTATCAAGACAGTATAGCGATATACGACATCGGCTATTATCAGCAGTTGGAAATAGACACCATCAACATCTACAAACTCGATGGACTTGCCGTAGAAATTAATTTTCTGGAACATGAAAAGATACCGATCTGGAACTATGCCAAATGGACCGATGAGGTACGGGCTTATATTCAATCACGTATCAGTACTTTACGCCAAATGATGGCCACTAACGAAAAAGCTGCAAATACAAAAATCAAACAAGTAACCACTGACTTCAATAATGGCATAAAAGAACCCTTATCGATAAACAAAGAGTTTCTGTTTACACTTAGAAAATTTGATCTCAACTCCGTGGTAGAACCTTTGTTTTTATACAAAGAGAAAAAATATACGCTTTTGCACAACGAATTGGCAACAGCCCAAATGGAAACATCCACAGACATTGCCCCAGACAGAAAAATATTCAACTACGGCTTGATGCTCAATGCATTTACCAAGTCTGATACTCTCTTGCAGGAAGTGGAGACCCGAAACACAGAAGAGTCTTTTCAAAAGTATAAGCCCTTTCTTACGACCTATTACAAAGGACAATCTGGTATCACCACCCTAGTTTCCACAGCGCGCAAAGAAAACCGTACTCATTTTGATACATACGTCGAAAAAATACAGCACCTCTCTAGGCATCTACTAAACGGTGACTCGACACTAACTACGGTAAAGTATCGTGGTATTGTCATACCAGACTATGTCACTCGTATCACACTCGACTCCATCCACTCTAGCAACAAAATTACTACTCACAAAGTAGTCAATATCGACGGGTCTGCTTACTTGGGCGGAGTATTTCTACACCCTAAGACCAATCTGATTACAACCTTTGCTTGTAGAAAAGAAGCCAATAGTACCATAAGCTGGTACAAGGAACTTAGCATGCAGGTATCTGGAGAAAATGCACATACCCTTCTTACCGCCATGACCAACGGACAAGGCGGCTGTAGCTTGTTGCTCAATGCACACAATCCCATCACCCGAGCACAAATCAACACCCTCTATACCTATAGCGACAATGGCGCTGAACAGCAAGTCAAAAATTTAACGATTAGTGAATTTCCTAGATTCATGGTGTTTGAAGAGCAAACTAACACATTCTTGATTGGATTCAACGGCATAGGACTAGAGGCCAACCGCACAGAAGCAAGCAAAGTGATTTTGGCCAATTACAACGTGGTAGGTGATCTCAAATGGCAATATGCTTTCGAACTAATGGGTGATCTCTCTGGGCTGGTCACATTAGAAGACGGCTACCTACTCTCTGGCAACTATAGTCGAATCAAAGATGAATCAGGCAAGTTTGTCCGAATAGACAATGGTTATGCTGCCTATCTAATGAAGGTGAACAACAGTGGGCAGCTCAGCAAGCAAGTCTTACTACCAAACAGCCTACCCTACATCACCACACATTTGTACAAAGCTGGTGATCACTGCATCAACCTGTTCGGTAGCAAAGATTTGAGTCAACACCAATTTGAAAGCAATTCATCTAATCTTGTACATTTCATCGTAAACCGCCAACTAGATACGGTAAGCAGCTCCATAGATTAGTCCCCTACGATCTAAGATTGGGTAGCTCAATCATCGAGTAACGTCAAGGAATCCGATACATAAAAAAAGAGGCCGTAAATGCGGCCTCTTTTCAATTTAAGCTTTTTGTTTTCTACTAGAAGTAGAAATTAGCAGATACTATACCATTCATGTTTCCGATACCTGCATTGAGGTCATATCCATTAATCGTAGTAGTCGTGTATTCTTTCACGCTACCGGACTGTCCATCCCAAGCTTCCTCGGTGACATAGCTCGTACCAGTGCTTGTATAAGAAACACCCCATGTAAACATCCCTCCAAGAGATATTTTAGGGAATACAAATACTTCTACACCAATAAAGGCTTGAGCGCCAACACCAAAGTTAGAAGTGCCCTTTGTATCAGTGATTCGGTATCCTTCTGATGGAGAAGTTCCTCCTACACCAACTTGTGGAGCATTAAACGTAGGCGACTGATTCGTCTCCGTAATGGCATTTCCATACTCGTACGTGTACTTGGTATTTGAAGCAAAAGAAAAGAATACATCAGCTCCATATACGCCTTGTACACGACCTGTTCCTTTTCGTTTTTCTGCACCCACCAAAAGCGTCACACCAGCTCGGCTATAAGTACGCGTATCTTGCACATACGAATCTGGAGAAGAACCATTATCATCATTCGTTTGATAATAAGCTTTACCATTTGCAAAGTTCAAATTCACACCAGCTCTGTAAGCGAAAGTACCAGAAGTAAAATACTTACCTTGGATCACGGTCTGTGTAGCTGGAGAACCTTTGTATTCCCACCAGTCGCTGTTATTATTAGTCCCTGTAGTGAAAATATTTCCCAAATAGTCCAATGCAGTAGACGCACTAATGCCAATACTCCAATCACCCGCTTGTGGCAATACCTCAACACCTCTTTTGTTCTTAAACGAAGGAGCATCTGCTGTGCCTGTTGCCATCGTTGTTGTCTCGTTGGTTTCTTCCTGTGCATAAGCACATAACGGAAGCACCATCGCTATAAATAATAATTTCTTCAGCATAGTACTAAATTAAAATTCGCTTACAAAAGTGTACTCATAAGATACGTAGGTAGTTTCTCCTTCAAAAGTGTCTACTGTTTCTTCATCCTTTTCGTAGTATCCTGTCTTCGTCTCTAAGCCAGTACCTCCATCAGATACTTGGTATTCTGTTAGAAAATCTTGAGGTTTAATCGTATAAGTAGCTGTTTTTGCAATAGCTGGTACTTCTGCAGTGAAACGTCCTTGATCATTAGTAGTCACTTCTACTGTTTTAGTTACGTCCACGCCATTTGGATTGCCATAAGACACGTCTTCTGAACTATAAGTAATGGTCACTTTTGCTCCACTTGCTGGTACTACATCAGTCCCTGTTTGGTCTTTATTAAATGTTAATTTGCCCTCGATAGTAGCTGTACCTACCACTGTTTCAAAAACACTGTCCTCTGGTGTACTACATCCTGTAGCCAATAGAGATACACATAAAAAAATGTACGATAGTTTCTTCATTATTAATTTAGTTATCGGTTATATTAAAATTGCAACAAATCTATATAAATTTAGATTTAGCGAAGACTACTCAGAAAAAAATCACACACTATTTTTGAATATTGTTTATTCTACACAACGGTATTTGAAGTGAATATGCTGCTTAAAAGTAAAAAAAGGCTATAAACAAGCCTATTTTTTAAAATTTAAGGACGCTGAAAAGACCGTGATTAGAAATTGTTTTCCAGAACACTATTATTTCCGATAAATATCTTTTAATTAGATAAAAAACTCATATAATTTCAAAATATTATTTGGAATAGCGAAAAGAGATGCTCGTAGACATGAATAAAATTTGGCCAGGCGGATTGAGCCTCCTGGCCAAATATATTTCAATTATCGTACGATTTCGAAGCTATGCGTAAGTGTAATATCTGGATGGAGAGACGAAGCTACGCTGCAGTAGTTGTTGACAGCAAGATCTATTACTTTTTCTGCTTCTTTCTCCGTCAGATCAGGAGAAGTAATGATGTATTTGATGTGGATTTTAGTAAACTTCTTAGGGAACGTTTCGGCACGTTCGGCTGTTGTTTCAGATTTTAAATCCACGAAGGTTTTACGCTTCTTTTTGATCATAGACACAATGTCTACCGCCGCGCAACCTGCTACCGCCGACAAGACCAAATCCATAGGAGACTGATCTTTTTTCTCTGCTTGTGGATACATATCCATGGACACCGTATTGCCTGCTTGATTCGTAGCTTCAAACTCGTTGTCCGCTTTATAGTGTAATGTAGATGTCATGCTCATTATTATCAGTTTAGTTACTGTCAAACAAATGTGTCAACACTGATTTGGTCTGCTCTGGTTCCAATCTTGGCCCAAACTGCGAAACTACTTTTGAAGACGCCAAGCTAGCGATCTTGCCTGCTTCAGCATACGAATGACCATTGGTGATGCCAAACATAAAAGCTCCCGCATACATGTCTCCGGCACCATTGGTATCTATAGCATCTACCTGATATGGTTCTATGTCTATAAAAGTGTCTCCATCAAAAATCATCGCACCATTTTTGCCAAGCGTAATCACAAACCGATCAGCTATTTTTTTCAATTCTTCTCTGGCTTCTTTCAAATTGTCTTTTTCAGTATAAAGCATGGCTTCCTCTTCGTTGCAAAACAAAAGATCTACTCCATTGCCTACTACTTCCGCCATTTCATTTCTAAAAAACTTGACCATACTAGGGTCAGAAAATGAAAGGGCCACTTTTACGCCATTGGCTCTAGCCACTTCCATGCCCTTGAGCATGGCCGCTCTCCCAGATGGAGAAGGCACCAAATAGCCCTCAGAATAAATGTATTTCGACGCCTTGATTGCTTCTTCGTCAATTTCGGCTACAGAAAAGTCAGACGTAATCCCCAAAAAGGTATTCATCGTACGTTCGGCATCAGCAGTCACCATCACCAGACATTTGCCCGTGATTCCTTCGGGTGCGGTGGCTGGCGTCAGCTTGGTGTCCACTTGGTTTGCAGCCAAATCCTTCAAATAGAACTGACCAAATTCGTCATTAGACACCTTACAAGAGTAGTAGCATTTGGCTCCCAGTTGGCTCGCCGCTACCACGGTATTGGCCGCAGAGCCTCCGCCTTTCATCATATTTTCGTCGATATCTATAGCACTGATCAACTCTTTTTGGCGATCCTCTTCTACCAAAGTCATCAACCCTTTTTCTACCTGATAATCAGATAAAAACTTATCATCGACCTCAAAGACCAAATCTACCAAGGCATTGCCTATGCCATACACATCGTACTTCTTCATATTTTACTTATTTTTTTAATTACAAGTCGGTTTTGCTTGGCGCAAAGAGAATGAATTTTAGTCTATTGAGACTTATAGTTGTGTCAAAAATCCAACATCATGCGAGGTACTCATACAGCATAGTTTGAAAAGCGTGAAGCCAGAAGACAAAAGTCAGTAGAATTCTGACTCCTGACTTCCGACTCCGAATTAATTGCACAGGAACTTAAAATACTTTTTTTTTGCGCTCTGCCTTCATTATCAGGCAATTATTGAATCAAAAATCAGAGAAACGTGAGCACGGAAAGACAAACCAAAGTATTAGAGGTTTTAAAATCAGCAGAAGTAGGCAACAGCCTGCTCGTGAAAGGATGGGTAAGAACCAAACGACAAAACAAAAATGTAGCGTTCATAGCGCTCAATGACGGTTCGACGATCAATAATTTGCAATTGGTAGCAGACCCAAGTCTCATTACAGAAGACGTATTGAAGAAGGTAACCACGGGTGCTTGTGTAGCTGCCCAAGGCGAAATCGTAGCCTCTCAAGGCTCTGGTCAATCTGTAGAGATGCACGTAAAATCACTCGAAGTACTGGGAGAAGCCGACCCTGAAAAATATCCACTACAACCTAAAAAGCATTCTTTAGAATTTCTCAGAGAGATCGCCTACTTACGTCCACGTACCAACACGTTTGGAGCAGTGTACCGTATTCGCCATGCCATGATTTTTGCCGTGCACAAATTCTTCAACGAGAAAGGATTTTTGAACATCCATACACCTGTCATCACGGCATCGGATGCGGAGGGAGCTGGTGAGACATTCAGAGTGACTACGCTCGACATGGACAACCTGCCCAAAACCGAAGATGGTGCAATCGACTACAAAGAAGACTTTTTCGGCAAAGAAACTAACCTGACCGTATCTGGTCAGCTAGAAGGCGAATTGGCAGCCATGGCACTAGGACAGATCTATACCTTCGGCCCCACGTTTAGAGCCGAAAACTCAAATACCACTCGCCACTTGGCGGAGTTTTGGATGATCGAACCAGAGATGGCTTTTTTCGATGCCGACGACAATGCGGATCTAGCCGAGGAAATGCTCCAATACTTGGTGCAATATGCGCTAGATAACTGTGGCGATGACCTACAGTTTTTGCACGACCGTGAGGTAGAAGAAAACAAAAACAAGAAAGAAACTGAACGCCCAGAGCTGTACTTGCTCGATAGATTGAAATTTGTGGTGGACAACAAGTTTGAGCGCGTCACATATACCGAGGCGATCGACATCTTACGAAACTCGAAGCCAAACAAAAAAAAGAAATTCAAATACTTGATCGACGCTTGGGGCGCAGATTTGCAATCAGAGCACGAGAGATATTTGGTAGAGAAGCATTTCAAAAAACCAGTCATCCTATCGGACTACCCGAAAGACATCAAGGCTTTCTATATGCGGCAAAACGATGACGGAAAAACCGTAGCAGCCATGGACATCCTATTCCCAGGCATAGGCGAAATCATTGGTGGCTCGCAGCGTGAAGAAAGACTAGACAAACTAGAGCAGCGCATGGACGAGATGGGCGTGCCTAAAGACGAACTATGGTGGTACCTAGATACCCGCAAATTTGGCTCGGCGCCTCATAGTGGCTATGGATTGGGCTTCGAAAGAATGATCCTCTTTGTGACGGGCATGACCAACATCAGAGACGTGATCCCTTTCCCTAGAACTCCTGGTAACGCAGAGTTTTAAACTGCTCAAAAACAATTCTTGGCTGCTCCTAACAACAAGCAGCCAAGATTCTTAGTAACTTTAGAAGACATTAAACCCAAAAATCATGTCATTTCTATTCAACGATTTCAAAGGCTGGAAAGCACTTTGTGAAAAAGAGGGCGCACTCCTGTACGAGCCAGTCCTCAACTATGAGATCGAGCAAAAAGGCGCTACTGCAGCAGCCATTTGGTCAGGATTGGCCAGTGCTTATCAAGTCATGAAAGAAGCCGTGGAAACCGGCCTAACTGAAGACATGATTTCACACTCAGGCATGATCAAAAACGGCGCAAAGAAAGTAGCAAAGAACAAAACAGTTGTCTTATCCAGAGAATTTCAAACACTCATTGCTAGTGCCTTGGCAGCCAAAGAAGTCAACTCCTGCATGGGACGTGTAGTGGCAGCACCTACGGCAGGTGCCTCAGGTATTTTACCAGGCGTCCTCACCACTATGCAGTCGATTCATCAAGTAGACGACAAGAAAATCCACGAAGCCTTACTTATCAGTGCTGGCATAGCACTCATCCTAGAGCAAAAAGCCTCATTGGCAGGCGCAGTGGGGGGCTGTCAAGCCGAAACAGGCAGTGCTGCTGCGATGGCGTCGGGCAGTATTGTCTATTGCCTCGGAGGCTCGATAGATCAGGTATTCAATGCGGTAGCCATTACCTTACAATGTATGCTGGGACTGGTCTGCGACCCTGTAGCCGGGCTGGTGGAAGTGCCCTGTGTCGTTCGCAATGCCAGTGCCGCTGCCATAGCCAACTCATCTGCGCAAATCGCTCTATCGGACGTGGACAGTGTGATCCCCGTAGATGAATGCGCTGAGGCCATGGGTGAGGTAGGGCAAAGCATGGAAACTCGCTACAAAGAAACAGCCATGGGAGGGCTAGCCGCCACCAAAACTGGACAAACCATTTCCAAACGAGTATTGATTCAAGATATAGATATGCTCGATGAGGAGTAATCCTACTAGGCTCCTAAAAAAAACGTCAAGCGACTACGATTATTCAGGATATTCGTAGCCGTATAGCTTGGTGATTTTCTTTTTGGGTATTCTTTCTACTTCCATAGAAATATAAATCGCATCTATAGGTTTGTCGCCACGAGCCGTTTCTACTTCGGCGATTTTATCTACTATGTCGAGGCCTTCTACCACTTTGCCAAAGACGGTGTATTCTCCGTCGAGGTGAGGTGCTCCGCCTACTTCGGTATAAAGCTTCAAGCGCTCAGCTGAGATAGACTTCTTCAATTTGATGTTTAGCTCTTTCTCTGCCAAATCCACATATTCTAGCGCCAGCTGGTTCATGGCCTCATAATCTTCTTTCTCTTGCAGTGCGGCAAACTCGTCTTTGATATCCTCATGGCTCGCATATCTCATCAGTTGGCCAATGGCTTGATTGAGCTCACGCTGATCTACCGTAAGCTCTGCTTCAGAAAATGTCTTGCCATGCACCAAGTAAAATTGGCACCAGCTAGACGCCTTTTCAGGGTTCACTCTATCTCCTTGACGAGCCGCTGCCAATGCCCCTTTTTCATGATAAAAACCTTCTACTATTTCTGCAGGAATGGTTTTCGTAGACCTCGTTCCATTTTTTGCATCCACATCGCCACCCTGAATCATAAACTCTTTGATGATGCGGTGAAAAGTGGTGCTATCGTACTGCCCTTCTTCTGCTAGTTTGATGAAATTGGCCTTGTGCTTAGGTGTTTCTTCAAATAAGATCACCTTCATGTCTCCATAAGAAGTTTTGATGGTAATCACTGCGTCTTTCTTATCCTTGGCGCAGGACGACAAAACGATCAGCGTAGTCAATGCAAGTAGGAGGTGTTTTTTCATGGTAATGAGAGATTATTCAGCTTGTTGTTTTCTTATGTCTTCGAGGATTTCTCTGCCGCCATTTTCCAGCACAAAATCCGCTAGGGTTTCCCCCACTTTCTGAGCAGCGTTGGTCGTAGAGCAGCAAGTTTTTTCGATAGTGGTCTGACCATCCAGACTAATAATGCCTCCAGAGAGGGACAGCACCTCGTTTTCGATAGTGGCTAATCCAAATACAGGAATACTGCAACCACCATCCATTTTCTTTAGAAATGCCCGTTCGGCCAGCAAACATTTTTCGCTTGGTTCGTGATTGACAGCCTTGCGGACGAGATCTTTTTTGCTCTGCTCGAGCGACTGGTTTACTTCGATAGCGATACTGCCCTGACCTACGGCAGGCACAAACTGTACAGGGTCAAATTCGTGCACGATCATATCGTCGAATGCCATACGATGAGCGCCAGCATAAGCCAGCCACAGGGCATCGCAAGCACCGTCTTTCATTTTTTGAATACGGGTTTGGAGATTACCTCTTACGGGCACTGTCTTGATGTGTGGGTAGTACTTTTGAAGAAAAGCCAATCGTCTGGTAGACGAAGTGCCCAATACCAAATTTTTTTGTTTTAAATCAATAGACTGATGACTCACCAGTACATCGTGTGATTTTTCACGTTCGCCAAAAGCGATCAGTTCAAATCCTTCTGGCAAAGTAGACTGCATATCTTTGGCGCTGTGCACAGCGATGTCTATACGGCCATCGCGCAGTTGCTCCTCTATTTCTTCGGTGAATACGCCCTTGCTCCCGATCTTAGCAATAGTGACATCCAGTACCTTATCGCCTTTGGTTTCAATAGTGACGATTTCGCTTTCGGCTCCATGTGCTTTGAGCAAATCCTGCACATGATAAGCCTGCCATAATGCGAGCTTGCTACCCCTAGTCCCAATCTTTATACTCATGCTGCGGTCATTATTCTGCCGACAGAAAGCGACAAGTCCAAAAACAATATTTTCACGTTGGCATTGCGCTCTAAGTGATAGTGCGCCTTGCTAAATTCTTCGCTGATCTTTTCTAGCTTTTGTGTGGATAAAGCTTTACCAAATTTCACAGCAAAGTCTTTTTCTTGCTCATTAAGCTTTTCTTTTTCTTCAACCAAATATTCGCTAACCAACGCTTGGCGCATCATATTGAGAGCATATTGCAAAAAAAGCTTTTGCCCTGTTTTGCTCATTTTACTAAATGAATCATTGGTCATATTGAGCGAAGTAAAATCTTTGACCCAACACTGACGCATCCAGTCACGAAACATGACATGTGCATCGTCTTCCGTACTGTCAATATTTTCTACCGCAGCAGCCAAACTGCCCTCTGCCAATGCAGCTATTTTCTTAGCTTTTTCAGGCGCAATGCCTTTCGTCTCTTCCAAATATTGCTGCAGTTCTTCATCAGAAAAAGAGGGTACTTTAAAAAGCTGACAACGAGAAAGGATGGTCGTCAGAAGTTTTTCATACTCACAGGTGACGAGCAGAAACAACGTCTTTTCGGCTGGCTCCTCTAGTATTTTGAGTATGCCATTCGCCGCAGAGACATTCATGTATTCTGGCAGCCATATAATCATTACCTTATATTCAGCTTCAAAGGCCTTCAAAGTCAAGGATTTGATGATGTTTCTGCTTTCTTCTTTGGATATGTTGGCCTGCTTATTTTCAGCGCCATAGCATGCACTCCAGTCTACAAGTGTCCCGTATTTGTTGGCATTCAAAAAAGTTCTCCATTCTTTCAGGTAACTTGAGCTTATCACGTTCTTCCCAGTTACACTTTTGGTAGCGCTCACTGGAAAGACAAATTGCAAATCCGGATGCACAAGTTTATCCGTCTTGGCACACGACTCACACGTGCCACACGAATCGGTGTCTGTAGGTTTTTTACAATTGATATAAGTGGCATATGCCAAAGCCAAAGCCATATTGGCCGAACCTTCTTTCCCATAAAAAAGCTGGGCATGCGCCACGTGATTGCCTTTGATGGCATGAATCAGCTGTGCTTTGGCTGCGCTAAGTCCAGGAATGTCTGCGAATCTCATGACTGATGTTTGATCGAGCGCTCAAAGATAGTTTTTAATATCTTTTCGTCCTCTTCAGTCTGCTCGATATTCTTTCTTGCCCATACTTTTTTGGCTGTTTCTATCGCCTTTTCAAACCGATAGGGCACTAGCTGATCGCTACCTCCCCACGAAAAAGATGGGACAAACGTAGGCGGAAAACCATTGCCAAACACATTAGAACAGACCCCAATAGTCGTGCCTGTGTTAAGTGCCGTATTGATAGCCGTTTTGGAATGATCGCCCATAAATAAACCACAAAATTGCAGCCCTGTTTTAATGAATTGTTGACTTTCAAAGTCCCAAGCCTTTACTTCATCATAGTTGTTTTTTAGATTGGAGTTATTGGTGTCTGCTCCCAGGTTACACCACTCACCTACCACGGCATTGCCTAGATAGCCGTCATGTGCTTTGTTCGAATGGCCATACACGATGGAGTTGGATACTTCTCCTCCTATTTTGCAATTGGAGCCTATGGTTACTCCTTCGCGAATTTTAGCATTCATATTGATCCTAGAGTTTTCACCCAAGGCAAATGGTCCACGAATTGTTGCCCCCTCTTGTATAACGCTATTTTTAGCCAGATAGATCGGCCCTTCTTCGGCATTGAGTATGGCAGCTTTGATATCTACCCCATCCTCCAAAAAGACATTTTCCTTACCATATACGATCGTGTGTGGGTCTGTAATTTCTTGTGACACACGGCCATCTGTAAGTAACTTGAAGTCGGCAGTAAGCTGCTCCTTATTGTGCGTAAACAAATCCCAACTTCGATTGATCACCGTGCAACCCCCATGATAATCGACGGGCTTATAGCCTTGCAAATTTACTGTGGGTTCCTTTGTATCAACCAGCCCTTTAGCAGCTATAAATAAACCCTCTTTTCGAAGAATCTCCTTGTTGTTCAAGCTTTTGATTGCTTCTACCAAACCTGCCTCAGGACAAATAGCGCCATTAATCATCAAGTGAATTTCGCCAGCAGGCATTGGGTATTTACCTACCAATTCGGTAGTAGTCAAAAAATCTATGGGTTGATGAAAGTACTTCTCCCACTTTTCTCGGATGGTAAGTATACCCACCCGCAGATCTGCAACGGGTCTAGTGAGCGTAAATGGGAATAGCTTGATCCTATGCTGAGATAGGTCTGTGAGGGCAATGGTCATGGGCTAGAAATAAAAAAGTCTTCAGGAACAAATATCCTGAAGACTTCAATCTTTTTACCTTAAAGGGGAGATTATTTTTGTCTATATCTCTTGTTGAACTTCTCAACTCTACCAGCAGTATCCACAAATAGTTTCTTGCCTGTGTAGAAAGGGTGCGAAGCAGAACTAACTTCAATCTTGATCACTGGGTATTCGTTTCCGTCTTCCCATTTGATAGTTTCTTCAGAAGTCATTGTTGATTTCGTCATGAATTTAAAATCACTTGACGTATCAAAGAAAATGACATCTCTGTATTCTGGATGAATATCTTTTCTCATGTTTTTATCATTTGTGCCCCATGGTTTTTGCCATAGTGCTTTTCTGTTAAATTTTTCGCCTATTAACGAAAAGGATTGCAAAAGTACGTAAACATCAAGCAATTACAAAACTATTAAATAAAAATGCTTTTGGCTGTTTTTAGTGCTGATAAACAATAATTTAGCATATGCGCCTCTTCTAATTTTACATTCAACAATTTTGGATTGCAAGCAAGCGTGCCAATGAATAAAAACATACTCCTGATCGGGCTCTTATTTGCAGCCTCGTGGGTCTCTGCCCAAAGCATATATGCACCACTCAATGCCGACTATTATCATTTGATAGATCGCGCTGATGTGCTCAACAAATCTTTTAGCGAAAGCCTACACACCAGTTTCAAACCTTACCGTGCCACAGATGTGGTGGCCACGATAGATTCCGCTAAAGATCTCACATCTACTCAGGACATGTTTAATGCAACATATATCAAAACAGACCATTGGGAATATTGGGAAGAGGATTCCGTTTTGAGTAAAAAACCCTTTCTAAAAAAAATCTACCGTACCAAAGCCGACTTTTTGCACGTCAACACCGAAGATTTTACACTTAGGGTCAACCCCATTCTGTATCTGAGTGCTGGCCGAGATAGCAACAGTGGATCTAGTCCATTTATCAATACCAGAGGCGCGCAGATCCGAGGATCGATAGACGGTAAGATCGGCTTTTATTCTTCGATAGAAGAGTCTCAAGCTATCTTTCCAAAATATGTACAAGATTACACCTCTGACCGAGGAGTCGTGCCTAATGAGGCCTTTTGGAAAAAATACGGAGACTATGGGGTAGATTTTTTTACTGCCCGTGGCTATTTCACATTCAATGCCAGCAAGCACATCGGCTTACAGTTTGGTTATGACAAAAATTTTGTGGGTAACGGCTATCGCTCCTTGCTCTTGTCTGACTTTAGTGCACCAAGCACTTTTCTAAAAATTCAGACGAAAATCTGGCGTATCCAGTACACCAATTTATATACTGAGCTAGTAGCCGACGCCCCATACACGTCATTCGGATCGAATGGCACAGATCAGTTTCCCAAAAAATTCTTGACCTCCCACCACCTAAGTATCAACATTACAGACAATTTCAACGTGGGCATATTCGAGGCCATCATCTTCAACCGTGGCGATAGCACAGGGTCAGCTTTTGAGTGGAATTATCTAAACCCTATCATATTCTACCGATCTATCGAGCAATATACTGGTAGCCCCGACAATGCTTTATTTGGGATAGACTGGAAATGGAACATCACGAAAGGCGTTCAGTTTTATGGCCAAGGTCTTCTCGACGAAATGGTGATCAGCGAACTCAAAGCTGGTAATGGCTGGTGGGGCAATAAATACTCGATACAACTAGGCAGCAAGTACTACAATGCTTTTGGAGTACAAAACTTAGATTTACAGGCCGAGTACAACCTGTCTCGACCGTTTACCTATGCACACGAGTCCATATTTACCAACTATGCTCACTACCGTATGCCACTGGCTCACCCGCTTGGTGCCAATTTCAAAGAAGCTATCTTTATTGCTAGGTATCAGCCCTTGCGTCAATTATCCCTTTCGGGAAAATTTATCCTAAGCCAATATGGCACAGACCCTATCAACGAAAACTACGGTGGAGATGTACTGAAAGACTATACTACCAGATCTCAGGAGTATGGAAATGAGATAGGCCAGGGTGTATCGAATGATCAACTTTTCATTGACCTAACTGCCAGTTATATGCTGAAGCATAATTTGTTTGTTGATTTGAAGCATGTGTATCGAGATAGAGCTAGTGCTGATCCGATAGTAAGCTCTACTACAAATTTTACTTCTATTGCCATCCGGCTCAATGTAGCAGCTAGAGATCATAGTTTCTAATATTGGCATCAGCTAAGATTTCTTACGAAAAAAGGAATCATTAAATCCCATGTTGGGAATAATCTTCTACAATTTTTGGGGTTCAAGAGATAAAACACTTTCAAATTCGCTAGAATCAAGTGGCGTGAAATTGGCTTCATTTTTCCATAGTAGCCATTATAAAACCATATACTTATGAAGAAAAGTATTTTACTCATATTAGGCTTGTTGACTACTATACTTATTGGTGCAAGGCTTTATTTACCTACATTCCTTACTCGCTACGTCACACAAGTCGTTCAAGGTATCCCTGGCTATACTGGTGGTGTCGAAAACATAGATGTCCATTTGGTACGAGGAGCTTATTCTATTCATGGATTGCATATTGATAAAGAAGAAAGAGGAGTTGTCCAACATTTTTTTGAAAGTAAGCGCACAGATGTTTCCATCCAATGGAAAGCACTATTCGATGGAGCTATTGTGGGTGAAATAGCATTTGATCAACCCAAGCTCAATATAGTAGCCAAGCAAGAAAAAGAAAGTGACACCCCATCCATGACCCCCGACTGGACCAAACCCATCAAAGAACTAATCCCTTTACAAATCAACCAACTCCGTGTACACCAAGGACAAATCCACTACCTTGATCATTACAGTTCACCCAAGGTTGACATTTATCTAAATCAATTAGATCTTCATGCCTCGAACCTAAGCAATGCTACTGATCAGGCCAACAAATTGCCTGCGCACGTAACTGCTCAAGCCACTTCTATAGGGGGTGGTAGACTAGATATGAGTATGGATATCAATGTGCTGAAGGAGGTGCCTGATTTTGACATGGATCTGATATTCGAAGAGATATCTATGCCTGCATTGAATGATTTTATCAAAGCCTATTCTAAAATAGATGTTGAAGAAGGCCTTTTTAGCCTATACATGGAAGTATCTGCCTTAGATGGCACACTCAATGGATACCTTAAACCAGTAATTGAAGATCTCAAAATCGTGAAATGGAAAGCGGACAAAGACGAGCCACTTAAGCTCATTTGGGAATTGATTGCAAGCGGGATTGTAGAAATATTCGAAAATCAGCCCAATAATCGAACAGCCACAAAAATCCCTATTACTGGGAAGCTCAACAAGGCAAAAGCCAAATATTGGCTCGCTATGGTAAATGTTCTAAAAAATGCATTCATAGAAGCAATAGAAAAAAAGACAGACCAAAGCATCAAAATCAAAACCCAGCCCAATAAAAAAGTGCGTTTATCTTCCTCCTAGAAAACAAACGCACTTCTTTCATCCCATTAAATACTTACTGCTTGCTCTCTGCCAATTCCTTTACCACTTCATGGAAAGGCTTACCTGTAATTTTGCTTTCTAGCCAACTCATAATATCAAAATATAGTAATGGCTTAGATTCAAATTTATCTTCCAAAAGCCCTTGCAAACTTGTTCTCAGTGTAATCAACTCTCCTTTCAAATCCAGCGGCATAATATCCTCCGTCTTCTTTAGAAACTGTAAGATGATATGGTGAAATTGTCCCAAAATGTTTCGTTGACGCAAATACACAAACGCTCGATTTCTCATCGTTTTCAAATGATCCAAATCGCGCATGTCATACAGCACAATCAGATACAAGATGTATGCAAAACTCTTCAAGTCCTCACGCAACTGATCGTTTTTGTTGTCGATCACACGATCAAGGTACTCCAAACTCTTTTCGTACTTACCCAACCCAAAATACAAAATAGCAGACTTGTAAAATACCACCAGCTGGTTGTTGCTATCGATGTACTCGATGGACTCTTCCAGTTTGGCAAGGTATCGCTCCAGCCTCGGCCCATATTGCTTAAAGTCTCCCTCCAAAAAACACTTGTTGAGCGTCTGAATAGTCAGACAACGTACCAAGAGCTGTTTGCTGTCACTATCGATCGCTTTCGCATACAGTTTTTCAAATTCGAGCAGTTCTTCGTAGTAAATAGAAAACCTATCCACATCATTAATTCTAAAGAGCGACTGTAGTAGTCGGTTGAGTCCTCTCAAAAACTCAGCATGACGCAAATGCGTCAAATTATTTTCTTTGAATATACTTACCCAAATTTCTGTGTACTTCACACAAGACGTAAAGTCCTGCGTAATGTAAGAAAACCAATAGTACGCACGGCACATATTGTACTGCTCACTAAAAGACAGATGTGTCTTGTCGTGCTCAGGCAAATTGGCATAAAAGATCTTGTTGATTTTTTCCAACTCATCCTCGTTTCGAGCCATACCACTTCTTAGAAAGTGGGCTTTCATCCGAAGAGCCAGAGAAAAGAATGCCTGCGCCACATTGATTTTTCGCAAAAGACTTTTAGTGTCTTTATCCAGTTTCAAACAGGTCGTTTGATCCAATGATAGCATTTGTTGATTCTCAATATTTTTTTCATAATTGAGCAAGGCCAATTTAAAGATGTTCTTTTTATAGTTATTGGCAATCACCTTGGTTTTAGTGAGCATTTTCATACTCTGCTCGTACAGCCCTTTCTTAAACAGAAGACGGACATAATCGAGATTTTCGCGAAGTGAGATGTCTACATCCGTTTTGATCTGACTCTGTCGAAGCACCATTAGCACTTGTTTGAAGAGGTGAGCTTTCATATTTGCCAGTTGAGCACTTTTCAACCCTGGGATCTTTTTAAAGATTTGCTCCTCATTATATACCTCCATAGCCTCGAGTACATCGAAGAGCTGGACGAATTTGGCTTCTGTAGGGTCACTGACCTTGCCGGCGTATAATTTGAAACTTCGCTTCTCAGACTTGGTTAAAGCATGAATCAACTGAAAAAGTGGCTGTGCATTTGAAGTTTTGGCCATTGTATTTTCTAATTGTATAAATATTTGATAATCAATTCATTAATCATAATTGGGTACATGTTGAACTTCATATCATTTCTTGAATCTTATGTTTTGCAATATATAAAAAATATACTTTTACTCCTCAAAATTGGAGAACCTCTTAGTTTGCAACCCAAGCAACAATACCCCAAAATGAAAGAGGTTGTCCATGTAAGCATTTGATTATATGGAAAATTACGAGAAAACAACGGGATTATACTCCCCGGAATTTGAAAGAGATTCGTGCGGGATTGGCTTCATAGCTCAAATCAAAAATGTACCCTCTCATCAAATCGTGCAGGACGGCCTGACAATGCTTCAGAAAATGGAGCACAGAGGAGGAGTGGCCGCCGATGGGGAAACTGGCGACGGAGCAGGTGTATTAACCCAATTGCCATACGACTTCTTCAAAGAAGTAGCAACAGAAAACAACATTACATTGCCTCCTAAAAGCCAATATGGAGTTGGCGTTTTGTTTGTCCCAAAAGGACACGACAAAAAAGGCATCTTAGACATAGTAGAGTCAGCACTAGAAACGCTACAATTCGACAATATCTGGCTGAGAAGAGTGCCTGTAGATTCTAAGAAAATCGGAAAAATAGCTAAGCAATCTGAGCCCTCTATCTATCACCTATTTGTAAAGAAAGGGCAGTACGAAGGCAAAGAGCTCAACAGAAAATTATACGTACTCAGAAAGCATATCGAACATCAAGTAAGAGAAACTTACCCAGTGTCTGATTTTTACATTGCTTCTTTCTCTTGCTCTACCATTACCTATAAAGGTGAGTTGAGAACTTGGCAAGTAAACCAGTACTACACCGATCTGAACGACGAAAGGTACACCTCAGCTACAGCGATGGTTCACTCTCGTTTTTCTACCAATACCTTCCCTGAATGGAGATTGGCTCAGCCTTTCCGTTTCCTTGCTCACAATGGTGAGATCAATACCATTAAAGGAAACATCAACAAAATGGTATCGAGAGAGGCATTATTGACTTCTACAGATTTCACCGAAGAAGAAATCGCAGTACTGACTCCTATTTGTAATTCACAATTTTCAGATTCAGCGAATTTAGATGGCATCTTGGAGCTACTTATCATGGGAGGCAGAAGCCTTCAGCACACCATGGCAATGCTCGTGCCAGAAGCCTGGCAAGAAGAAACTGAAATCAGCCCTGAAAAAAGAGCTTTCTACGAGTTTCATTCTACCATTTTCGAGCCTTGGGACGGACCCGCTTCGTTGGTTTATACGGATGGATACACCATTGGAGCCAGCCTAGATAGAAACGGACTGAGACCTTCGAGGATCATCGCCACAAAAGATGATCGTTTGGTATTGAGTTCTGAAGTAGGTGCGGTGTATATCGAGCCAGAGCTAATAAAGAAAAATGAAAGATTAGGCCCAGGTCAGATGATCATGGTAGACCTAACTACGGGTACTATCTCATACGATCAAGAAATAAAGGACAAATTAGCTAAAGATCAGCCCTATCAAGAATGGGTGGAAAAAAACCTCATTCACTTAGTTGATTTCATCAAAGAAAAACCATTAGAGCAAAGCATCCAAGCAGATGATTTGCTACAAAAGCAAATTGCCAACGGGTTCACCCAAGAGGACATTAAATTTATCTTGGAGCCAATGATCAAGAACGGTACCGAACCGTTAGGCTCTATGGGTAATGACACCGCACTTGCTGTATTCAGAGAAACACCAACACACCTATCACAATATGTAAAGCAAATCTTTGCTCAGGTAAGTAACCCTCCTATTGACCCAATCAGAGAAAGATCAGTGATGTCACTGATCAATTACCTAGGCAATAGTGAAAACATATTGGAGCACAAAGCGGCTCATGCACTGAAAATAAGAATCGAAAATCCATTGTTGTCTGCACACGAATTCGACTTTGTCAAAAACGTGAAATTCAATGGATTTACTTCTGAAGTGCTCGACGCTACATACGATCCTAAAACAATCCACCTTCAGGAAGCCTTGAAGCAATTTTCTAAGAAAGCAGCCAAGGCAGTAGAAGCAGGTGTCAATATTTTGATCTTGTCGAACCGAGAAGTGACTAAAGATCGTGTCCGTATCCCAAGTTTGTTGGCCACTGGCGCTGTACACCAGCACTTACTAAAGAAAAAACTAAGAGCTAAGACTAGCTTGGTTATCGAAGGTGGAGACATTGTAGAAACACACCATATCGCTACACTCGTAGGTTTTGGTGCTACTGCTGTCTACCCTTATCTGACAGTAGAAACCATTCTACACCACGGTACTTCTTTGGAACAAGACGGCAACCAGCTCTTCGAACAATACAGAAAATCGATTGGCTACGGATTAAGAAAGATTCTTTCTAAGATGGGTATTTCAACGATTCAGTCCTACGAATCGGCTCAAATATTCGAAATCATTGGTCTAGATCTAGAAGTGACAGATTTGTGCTTCAGAGGCACTCCTTCTAGAATTTCAGGCAAAGGATTTGAACAAATCGAAGAAGAAATTCTTGAAAACCACGCAGCAGCTTTCGTTCCGAAAAACGAAAAATCGGATCTTGAGACAGGCGGATTATACCAATGGAAAAGAGATGGTGTACGTCACCTATTCACTCCTGAAGTTATCCATGCCTTACAGAAATCAACGAGAAGCGGCAACTACGAGCTCTTTAAAACTTACTCTAAGGCCATCAACGATCAATCAGAGAAAAACATCACTTTGAGAAGTATGTTTGATTTCAACTCCAAAGGCGCTATTCCTTTGGATGAGGTAGAACCTGTCACCGAAATCGTAAAAAGATTTGCCACTGGAGCTATGTCTTTTGGATCTATTTCTGAAGAAGCACACACCACTATTGCCAAAGCGATGAACCTCATAGGAGGTAAATCTAACAGTGGAGAAGGTGGAGAAGATGCCATCAGATATACACCAAATCCAGATGGTACATTGTCTAGATCTGCCATCAAGCAAGTAGCTTCTGGTCGATTTGGTGTTACGGCTCACTATTTGGTAAATGCAGACGAAATTCAAATTAAAATTGCTCAAGGTGCTAAACCAGGGGAAGGTGGTCAATTGCCAGGTAAAAAGGTAGATGAGACCATCGGAAGAATCAGACACTCCACTCCAGGCGTATCGCTTATCTCTCCTCCTCCTCACCACGACATTTACTCTATCGAGGATTTGGCACAATTGATCTACGATCTCAAAAACACCAACGAAAAAGCTGATATCAATGTGAAGTTGGTAGCAGAAGCTGGTGTAGGTACAATCGCAGCAGGTGTAGCCAAAGCGAAAGCTGACAATATATTGATAGCAGGACACGATGGAGGCACAGGAGCTTCTCCGATCAGTTCGGTACATCACGCAGGTATTCCTTGGGAAATCGGATTGGCAGAAACGCACCAGACCCTAGAAAAAAACGACTTGCGTAAAAAAGTAAAACTTCAGGCTGACGGTCAATTACGTACAGGTCGAGACTTAGCCATTGCAGCAATACTTGGCGCAGAAGAATGGGGTGTTTCTACCGCTGTACTCGTAGTAGAAGGCTGTATCATGATGAGAAAGTGTCATTTAAACACATGTCCAGTAGGTGTAGCTACTCAAAACCCTGAGTTAAGAAAACTATTCTCAGGCAAAGTAGAACATATCGTAAACTTCTTCCATTTCTTAGGAGAGGAGCTTCGCGAAATCATGGCCGAATTAGGAGTGAAAACAGTAGCAGAACTAGTAGGTCGTACGGATTTGTTGAAATTCGATAGAAAGAAAGCTACTGCACACGCTGGAAACATAGATCTTGAAGCATTGCTTCAGAACCCGTTCAAACCAAAAGATCACCTGTCTTGCAAGCTTGAAAATCAAGATCATGAATTGACTAAAATACTGGATCGCACCTTAATCAAAGAAGCTCAACCAGCTTTGACTAAGAAAGAAAAAGTAAAAATAGACCTGCCTATCAATAGCCAAAACAGAACTACAGGAGCTATGCTTTCTGGAGAACTGGCTAAAACTCACGGACCAGAAGGACTAGAAAGAAACACCATCAAAGTGAAGTTCACTGGATCCGCTGGACAAAGTTTTGCAGCCTTCTTGGCCAACGGCATCACTTTCACCCTAGAAGGAGAAGCCAATGATTATGTAGGCAAAGGCTTGTCAGGAGGAAAAGTAGTATGCTATCCACACAAAGCTTCGGACATCGTGGCTGAAGACAATATCCTTGTCGGAAACGTTTGCCTCTATGGCGCCACCTCTGGTGAGCTATATGTAAATGGCAAAGCAGGTGAACGATTTGCAGTGAGAAACTCAGGTGCACAAGCCGTCACTGAAGGTCTTGGAGATCACGGATGTGAATACATGACTGGCGGACGAGTAATCGTACTCGGCGAAACTGGCAAAAACTTCGCAGCAGGAATGAGCGGTGGTATCGCTTACATCTATGTAGACAACTTCGACTTTGCGTCGAAATGCAACATGGAACTAGTAGAACTAGAGTCGCCAAACGAAGAAGATTTTGATTACCTATTCAATCAAATCAACAAGCACTCGAGATACACGCAGAGCAACAAGGCATTAAACATCCTCGAACAGTGGGAAAATGCCAAAAACAAGTTTGTGAAGGTGATACCTACTGAATACAAGCAAATATTGGAAAAGCAAAAATTAGAAAAAGAAAAGATCGCTTAATATGGGACAGGTAGATGGATTTTTGACTTATAAAAGACACAGCCTCGCATACGAGGAAGTGGACGAAAGAACGAAGCATTACAAGGAATTTGTAAAGCCTGTTTCAGAAAAAGAAACCAATGAGCAAGCAGCTCGATGTATGGATTGTGGAATTCCGTTTTGCCATAGCGGTTGCCCGCTAGGCAATAAAATTCCTGATTTCAACGATGCCGTATATAGAAACGAATTCAAAGAAGCATGGGACATACTAAAAAGCACCAACAACTTCCCTGAATTTACAGGCCGAATTTGCCCTGCACCATGCGAAGGCTCTTGTGTACTCGGCATACACAACGACCCTGTGAGCATAGAGCATATCGAGAAGACCATAGCCGAGGAGGCTTTTGCGCAAGGTTGGGAAACCTCTCACAATGTAATGATCAAGTCAGGCAAGTCTGTAGCTGTAATCGGCTCAGGACCTGCAGGGCTGGCAGCAGCTGATCAGCTCTGCAAACAAGGACATGACGTTACGGTATTCGAAAGAGATACACAGCCAGGAGGCTTGTTGAGATTCGGCATTCCTGATTTCAAATTAGAAAAAACGGTAGTCGAAAGACGAGTAAATCTAATGAAAGAATCTGGCGTCAAATTCGAGTGCGGCGTAGAAATCGGCAAAGACATTACCGCCAAGGAAATCGAAACAAAATTTGATGCTATCGCGATCTGTACTGGTAGTACCATTGCCCGTGATCTTCCTATTCCAGGTAGGGATCTCAACGGCATACACTTGGCCATGAAGTTTTTGAAAAATTCAAACAAGGTAGTATCTGGCGAAGACGCTGAAATCGTACCTGAGATGAATGCCAAAAACAAACATGTGATCGTAATCGGTGGAGGAGACACTGGCTCTGATTGCGTGGGCACTTCTATCCGTCAGGATGCGGCTAGCGTGACTCAGATCGAACTACTCGACAGACCATCAGAATCTCGAACCGAAGACAACCCATGGCCAGAATGGCCAATGGTATTGAGAACTTCTACTTCTCAAAAAGAAGGATGTGAAAGAAACTGGTCTGTGCTTACCAAAGAATTTGTAGGCAATGACAAAGGAGAAGTCACAGGCCTCAGAGTAGTAGACGTAGAGTGGGTAGACAAAGCCACTTTCAAGTTTGAAGAAATAGCTGGTACTGAAAGGGTATTGCCTTGCGAAAGAGCATTTTTGGCCATTGGTTTTATGCATCCTCAAAAAGAAGGCTTGCTAGAACAATTGGGCATCGACACGGATCAACGTGGTAATATCAAAGACAGTATGTACCGTACAAATAAAGAAAATATATTTGCAGCTGGCGATTGTCGTAGAGGCCAGTCCCTAGTGGTGTGGGCCATCAGTGAAGGCCGCAAAGCAGCATATTCAGTCAACAAGTTCTTAACCACATAAAAATGATAAACTTCAATAGAATGCTAAGTAGTTTTCTCATATAGGAGTTGGTAAGGGCTTCAATCTATCCGGAAGTCATTTGTTGGATAAAACCTCGGTACCTATTGGTTTGGTATCGAGGTTTTTGTTTTTAGATTTATAAGTAGATTTGACACACCCCCTCACACAAAAGCAATTAACCCATGATCTATTTAGTGGCACTCATTTTCCCTTGGTTAGCTTTTATACTCAAAGGAAACCTTGGCCTTGGCCTATTCTGTCTTTTTTTACAAATCACCATCATTGGTTGGCTTCCAGCTACAATATGGGCCATCGTTTATATAAACAACCAGAAAGCAGATGAGCGCAATGAAAAAATAGTGAATGCAATCAAAAACACATCGAAACGTTGATTCTCATTTGGTATGAATGACCTAGTAACTCGAATCAAAACCAGGTGCTATGATCCACATGGCTTGACTATGGCTAATTATACAGACGAAGCAGAAAGCCAAACCTATGGCGCCTGTACGTTCGAAATCCATGACAAAAAATGTGTGTCCCGAAATGCCAAAATTACCCCTACTAAGACGGGACAATTTGTGACCCTTTGGAAAAGAACCCATACAGGCATCACCGCTCCTTTTGATTCATCCGACACCATAGACTTGGTTATTATCCATATCCAAGACGGCGATCGATTAGGCCTATTTATTTTCCCTCAAGCACTACTTATTGAAAAGAAAATTATTTCTACCGCAAAAAAAGAAGGCAAGAGAGGCTTTCGTATATATCCTCCTTGGGATCGACCCACAAGTAGACAAGCTCTCAAAACCCAAGATTGGCAGCAGTTCCATTTTATAGACCTAACCAAGGCAGGGTCTATCAATTCGAGTAAAATAAAAAGTTTTCTCTAAGCTCAAACCCATCTGATCTTTTCAAAACGCACATGTTGATCTAGCATAGGGTCTTTATTTATTACATCCTCCTACTTATTTCTTGGCAAAGGACGAGTGGGGAAACCTTATCGGTTTTTTCTTCCAGACAAACGGTAAACAAGCCCATTACTCAATCTGAGTTTAATAGAATTAATTCTATATAATTCTCCTATAATTTTCAACTTTAGGTACTTTTGACGTCTGGCACAAACACAGAACCCAAACGTGAATGACCAACGAGCAGACCGCTATAAAAACCACCTACCTCAGTCTAGTGAGCAATTTGGCACTAGCCATCATCAAAGGGCTTGCGGGTGTTTTTGGCCACTCGTACGCACTCATTGCAGATGCGATTGAGTCTGCTACTGATGTATGCTCCTCACTGCTGGTACTCTTAGGCTTTAAATATGCCGCCAAACCAGCCGATGAAAACCATCCCTACGGACATGGCAGAATAGAGCCACTCATTACCTTTTTGGTTGTTGGGTTTTTGATAGCTTCTGCCATCACGATCGCCTACAAAAGTATCATTCATATCCAAACGCCGCACAAAGTGCCAGCACCATGGACACTACTCATTTTAGGCGCTATCATCGTGTGGAAAGAATTTTCTTATCGCATCGTCATCAAAAAAAGTGAGGAGACTCAAAGCTCAGCACTCAAAGCCGAAGCCTGGCATCATAGAAGCGACGCCATTACTTCGATCACCGCCTTTGTGGGAATTTCCATCGCCCTTTACATGGGCAAAGGGTACGAGACTGCCGACGACTGGGCAGCTTTGCTTGCCTCAGGATTTATCTTGTACAACAGCTTCCTAATCTTTAGACCTGCACTAGGCGAAATCATGGATGAGCATCGCTACGATGAGCTCATCGACCACATCCGTAAAGTCTCGGCTGATGTGGAAGGCATCATCGATACCGAAAAATGTTTGATCCGAAAGACAGGCATGAAATACCATGTGGACTTGCATGCCATAGTCGATGGCAAAATTACTGTAAGGGAGGGTCATGTGCTGGCCCATTTGCTCAAAGACACTCTTCAAGAAAAAATTCCTACGCTAGCCTACATTCTCATTCATATCGAACCAGATTACGAATCCACCAACGAATAAACACAAAAAAGCCTGACCACTTTCGCAATCAGGCTTATCATCTTTTTAACTGGTCGTCGGGTGGTTATCCCAACGCCTTTTCTAAATCTGCAATCAGGTCTTCTACATCTTCGATCCCTACGCTAAGTCGAATCAATGAATCTTTCAATCCTGCCTTCAATCGCTCCTCTCTTGGGATGGCTGCATGAGTCATACTGGCTGGATGACCACAAAGAGACTCCACTCCTCCAAGTGATTCTGCCAAAGCAAATAACTTCAAGCTTTCCATCACTTTGATGGCATCGTCTAGCTTATCGTCTTTGAGTACAAATGAAATCATCCCTCCAAAATCCTTCATCTGCTTTTTAGCAATATCATGATTCCTATGTTCTTCGAATCCAGGCCAATGTACTTCTTCTACTTTCGGGTGCGATTTCAAAAAATGCGCTACACGTCTACCATTTTCACAGTGACGCTGCATTCTGATATGTAATGTTTTGATTCCTCGAAGGGCAAGAAAACAATCCATAGGGCCAGTCACTGCTCCACTTGAGTTCTGGATAAAAGCCAGTTTTTCTTGTAGCACATCACTGTTGGTCATCAAACAGCCCATCACTACATCCGAATGCCCCGCCAGATATTTAGTCACCGAATGAACAACTACATCCGCTCCTTGATCAAGAGGATTTTGGAGGTATGGCGTAGCAAAAGTATTGTCTACGCAAAACATCGAACCAAATTTTTTGCACACACCTGCCAAACCTTTGATATCAATGATATTCATCATTGGATTAGACGGAGTCTCCGCCCATACCATTTTAATCTTGTCAGAAAAATGCTCTGAGATTCTATTCAAATCTCGCATGTCTACAAACTTGAATTTGATCCCAAAATCTTGATAGATTTTAGTAAAAATTCTATAAGTACCTCCATACAAATCATTAGAAGCCAGCACTTCGTCGCCAGGCTTCAACAGTTTGAGAACAGCGTCAGTCGCCGCCAAGCCAGATGCAAAACATAGCCCATGTTTAGCGTTTTCCAATGCAGCCAAGTTGTTTTGCAAAGCATCTCTGGTAGGGTTTTGTGTTCTAGAGTACTCATACCCCTTGTGCTGTCCTGGCGAAGGCTGCACATAGGTGGAAGTCTGATAGATCGGGGTCATGATCGCCCCTGTGGTTGGGTCCGGTTCTATTCCGGCATGAATGGCCTTAGTACCAAATTTCATAATATCTTGTTTTTTTATGCTGGGGTGAGACCTGCCGAAGGTTTGTATCTTCGAACAGCACCACTATAATTTAAGTAATTATCCTCTGATTTTGAGCGACAAATGTAAATCAATATCGCATATTCGCCATGTTTTTTTGACTAGACTATTTTCATACTTGAATAACCATAGATATTCTTCTTTTTTCAATAACCCCAAAGGTATCCTTGTACTCATGGCATGGATGACGGTGGTGCCATGGGTCTCCACTCTTGTCATCACTTATCTTGCATTGAATCAAGAAGAATGGATTAGGGGTTTTACACTCGTGCCTTGGGTGTGTTTCTTCGGGGCTAGTGTATTAAGTATGGGACTAGCCATCACGCCTACTACTTTTATCTGCTTGCTGTGCGGATATTTTCTCGGTTTGCAGGCTATTCTACCCGTTATCCTCTGCTATCAGCTTGCGTCTTTGGTCGGCTTTGGCTTGGCGCAAAAGATGGACAACCATACGCTAATCTGGGTCAAACAGAAATTTCCTAAATCTGCTCCCATATTCGCCAATCTCGAACAGCAACAATGGCTCACTACGCTTCTGGCTAGAATATCTCCTGCCTTACCTTTCGGTCTAATGAATGTGGTCTTAGCTGTATCTGGCGTGAGGCTAGTTCCTTTCTTTTTCGGTGGACTATTCGGTATGCTACCCCGCACGGTGTTTTTTATCTGGCTCGGCACACAAGCCCCAGCACTTATAGAAGCTTTACAAACCAAAGATCAATTGGTATGGTTTATCGTTCTCAGTGTCACAGGCCTATGGCTACTCTATAAGCTCCTACGGCCTAAGAGGCAAAAAACTGATCTAACTTAGCATCTAGTGCTGTTTTTTCACTGATGTATTTAGGATCAAAGGGCTCATGACCAGGCATATTCTCCAGATGAAGTGTCTGTGTAGGATAGGCAAACTCAACTCCAAAATGATCTGCCAATCGCAAAATGCTTAGTAATATCTCTTGTCTAAACTTAAGTTCTTCTGTCCAAGTAGCTGCCTCGAAAAAGATGTAAAACAAAATATCGAGTGAATGGGCTCCAAGATCATTGAAATGTATTTCATATTTTTCATTACTCGTCTTAGGGTGCTCTACTACTATCCTGTTCAGACCAGCGACAAAGGTTTCAATGAGGTTAGGCGGTGTGTCGTACTTGATCTGGATAATGGTTCTAAACCTACGCAATCTTCGCAGGCCATTGTTATCTATCGTGCTATCTGCCAACTGACCATTTGGCACATACACCACAGAGTTTCTAAAGGTTCTAATTCGCGTAGAGCGAAAACCTACTTCCTCTACCGTACCGTCTATGTCTCCCGTTACGATCCAATCTCCAATCTGAAACGGCTTGTCCACAAATATCATCAGCGAACCAAAGAAATTTTTGATGGTATCTTGTGCTGCCAAGGCAAATGCCAAACCACCAATAGAGAGACCTGTAAGCAATGGCAAAATTGGTACATCAAGACTATCCAAAATAACCAAACCTCCCACCATTACAATGGTGAATCGCAACACCTTGCGCACAATAGGCACCAGTTGATCATCGAGGGTGCTTTCCGTACTATTTACATATCTGTTCAGATAAACATCCACCACATTGGTAAGCTGATATAGCGCTATCATACCATACAACGGTATCAAGGCCTTCAGTGCTAGTAGCACATAAAAACCAACTAAACGTGGCAGCTCCAAGCTTGGGTATAAGGCGCCTATGAAGAAAAACACCATAAGCATACCTACAGGACGCGACACGGGCAAGATATACCTACTACCAATATTACGATGTCCAATTTTGTCAAGCGCTCGAATGAACAATCGACCGAAAACCAGCGTAAACACATATCGCACAAAAAAACAAAGTGCCAACATGATCACAATACCCAACCATTGCCAAAGCTTTAGCCCTAGAAAATGCGCATTGAGCCCTGTTTTTTCTATTTCGATTCCTATGAGAGACTTGGGGTCAAACTTGTATAGCTCGGCGTGTATCTTTTCGATAGACGCTACCACATCTGGCTGAAACTGCCAGCGACCTCTCTTCCTTTGCAAATAAATCTCTGGATATCGCTTGCTAATGATGTAGATGTGATCGTTATGTAACGAATCAAAATAATCGGGATTGGTGGGTACATTGTCGAAAAATATAAAAATACCAGCTCCTTCGAATACTTGCTCTAGACTTTTGGCCACTTCTACTTTTTCGTCGAGTTTAAGGCTTGGAGTATTAAATAAAATAGTAGCGGCCTTAGGGTTGTAAGTCTCCTCCGAGATATTAGTCACAAAGGTATTTAGCGCCAGATAAGGAGTCTCCAGCCTACTGGTGATGGTATCCTGTCGCTGGGCCAACGACTGAAAAGAAGCTAAAATGAAAAAGCAGAAGAGGGCATTGCGCATGATCTATTGGTTTGATTTCGTGCAAAGTTATTTTTGTTGGCTCAAAAACCAAGTTTGGAGACTTTTGCCTTATGAAGAGCTTTTCTAAAAAGTAGTAGTAAAATATTAGCTCTAGCTATAAGACATCAATCAATTCACTAGAAAAAAGAAAAGCTCCGAAAATCGGAGCTTAAAATTTTTAGCTAAGTTTAAAATGTTTATTCAAAATAGTACGATACAGATGGCCGAACTTGTCGTAACACCACTGTCTTAGAGCTTCTAGCTCCTTGCCTACTAGCCTAATTGCTTTTGCTAGTTCCTTGTCAAACAAACTTTTGTCGAAACTAACTTTCGACAGAATTGTTTTAGAATATTCCAGCATGGATAAATTGGTATGTTAAAATTTATTAAATAAACCTGATGACCGTTTGCCATCCACCAAATTGCACCTGAAAATAAGAAATATCAGTTAGATTTACAATTTTACCTCTATAACGAGCATGCAAAAAGTAGGTTTATTATTCTTTGTTATTTTAATGTTAACGGGTCTTATGGTTCGTGGACAGCAGGTGAGTATAGAACTAGGGCCAGACCAGATTGCCATCAATCAGGCCTTTACCATCACACTTACTATCCAAAATGCCCGATTAGAAAGTTATACCCCTTTCCCAGAAATCCCAGGGTTCGTCAAGCGAGGCACCTCATCGTCGTCCTCTACCAATTTTATTAATGGACGCAGAAGCTCTTCGCAAAGCATCATACAAAACTACGTGGCTACCGCCGAAGGCGAATACCTCATCAAACCCTTCGCCATGGAAGTAAATGGTCAATCCTTCAACGTACAAGGCAAGAAAGTAAAAGTAGGTCCCGCCGCTCAGCAGCAGCGACGAAACGACCCGTTTGGCAGCGACCCCTTCCAAGATTTGTTTGGCAGGCAGAATGCCCCACAGGAATTTTTAGATGTAAAAGCAGATGCTTTCCTCGCGCTGACCACAGACAAGTCCTCAATATATCTTGGAGAAGGCTTTACTCTCACGCTGGCCTTTTATGTAGCGAGCAACAACCGCGCAGACATGCGCTTCTATGAACTCAGCAAGCAGATTCCAGATATCGTAAAGAAAATCAAACCAGCCAACTGCTGGGAGGAAAATTTTAACATAGACAATATCACAGGAGAGCCTGTAGAAATCAACGGACAAACTTATACCCAATTCAAAATCTATCAGGCTGCCTACTACCCGCTCAATACCAACACCATCCATTTTCCAAAGGTAGGGCTTGAATTGATCAAATATAAAGTGGCTAAAAACCCGACTTTCTTTGGTAGAAACAAGCAGGAAGAGCTAGTTACCTTTCATACCAAAGCCAAAAAAGTAACGATCAAAAACCTACCACCACATCCGCTAAAAGAAAGTGTATCCGTAGGAAATTATAGACTAAAAGAAAAAATTTCTAATCAAACACTCCGCACAGGCGAAAGTTTCAACTACTCCTTTGATATCACTGGCGAAGGCAACATCTCTGCAATCGGAGAACCCATACTCCAAGAAGACGACAATTTCGACATCTACTCTCCTAATATTCGCCAAGACATCAGTCGTGGGCATGGCAAAGTACGAGGCACCAAGTCCTTCAGCTACTACGGTATCCCCAACGAACCTGGAACATATGAGCTAGGAGATTATCTTCAGTTTATTTACTTCAATGTGAAAACGGAATCCTACGATACACTCAAATCAGAAATCGTACTGAACGTGACAGGCGAAAGCAAGAAAAACGAATACATCCTATCCAACGACATGGGTTCGTTTTACGATACAATGGACATTCAGAGCAATAAGCTCACTGCGATCGACGCCAAAGATCGATTACGAAGCATGGCCAACATTGCGATATTCGTACTGATAGGGCTAGTCACTTTAGTGATGTTCAAAAAATAGGACATCGCCTTAATAAAATCGTACGTCCCACGGTATTTTCATTTAATTTTGGCTTGCCTAAAGGCAGCCCAGCAAGCAGCAAGGCAAACGACGAAAAGCTGTCACAGACCGTACACGCTGTTCCTGACTGCTTTCTTTCTAATTCAAATTATCAATTGATGAGTAACTCATTCGGGTCTTTATTTAAGATCACCACCTTTGGAGAATCACATGGCAAGGCCATTGGCGTCACGGTAGACGGCTGCCCTGCTGGCATTACTATAGACGAAGCTTTTATCCAGTCGGAATTGGAAAGAAGAAAACCTGGTCAATCCAAAATCACTACCCAAAGGAAAGAGCCAGATAGTTTCGAAATTCTCTCTGGCGTATTCGAAGGAAAATCTACTGGCACTCCCATTGCCATGGTGATTCGCAATACAGACCAGAAGAGCAAAGACTACGCACATATTGCAAAATCTTACCGCCCATCTCACGCCGATTTCACTTATCAAGAGAAGTACGGCATACGCGACTACCGTGGCGGTGGTCGAAGTTCGGCTCGTGAAACAGCCGCCAGAGTAGCCGCAGGTGCATTAGCTAAATTGGCTTTACGCCAATTGGGCATTGAAGTAGCTGCTTATGTCTCTCAAGTAGGAGATCTCAAAACCGAAAAGACTTATCAGCAATTGGATCTATCCAAAACTGAAAACAACATCGTACGATGCCCAGACGAAAGCATCGCAGACAAGATGATCACTTTCATCGATGGCATTCGCAAAAGCGGAGACACCGTGGGCGGCATCGTGACGGGTGTCATCACAGGTACACCTGTAGGACTAGGCGAGCCCGTATTTGACAAACTACACGCCCGACTCGGCGCAGCCATGCTAGGTATCAATGCTGTGAAAGGATTCGAATATGGCAGTGGATTCGAAGGAGCCAAAATGAAAGGCTCTAAACACAACGACATCATCGAAAAGGACGGAGATCAAATAAAAACCCGTACCAACCTATCAGGCGGTATCCAAGGAGGTATTTCCAACGGTGAAGACATCTACTTCAATGTCGCCTTCAAACCAGTAGCTACCATCATGCGAGACCAAAACTCGATAGATCAGGATGGACAGACGATCACAGTATCAGGCAAAGGCAGACACGACCCCTGTGTAGTACCAAGGGCAGTCCCTATTGTAGAAGCAATGGCAGCGATTACAATCTTAGATTTCTATTTATTAAATAGATCTACGCATCTATAATTTAGGAGAATCCCGCTAATATTTAGGTAAATCAGCGGATGTCTTGACAGATTGTAGGTTTTATTTTTGCACAAAATTATTTCTAAATAAAAATCAAGACATGACAACTTTTTATAAAAAAGAGGGTGTAGTGACTGCCAGCTCCAATGCAGCTGCGGGCACCATGACCGTGCAATGGGATTCGCTTCTCGATGACCAAGCAATAGAGGAGTGCTGTCAAGCACAAATCGAACAAGTAAAAAAAGGCATAAAAATATTGTTTTTGGATGTATCGGTAGCCAATGGAGTACCCTCACAAAAAAGACAGGAATGGTTCGAAAACTACTTATTCCCCAACTTTTCAGCACTAGGCTTAAAAGCTTCAATTACCATTTTACCAAAAAGTGCTTTGACCAAATTAGCGTCTAAAAAATGGGTGAAAAATTCAGGCGCATTCAATTTTGATGTCTTCGAAGCTGCAAGTCTAAACGATGCACAGGAACTCGCTCGTCAGCTGTAATTACTATCCATCGAAGGATTAAAAAGCGGAAAGTTCTATCCTTAGAATTTTCCGCTTTTTCTGTTTAGTATTGAGTTATATTCTAAGACAACCCAGATACGATAGACCTCAATATTCATGAAAAACTTACCCCTACATGTTAAAATAGTTATTGGACTCACACTTGGAGTGATGTGGGCATTTATCTCTAGTGCCTTGGGTTGGAATGAATTTACCATCACATGGATCGATCCATTCGGGACTATTTTCATTCGATTGCTCAAGTTTATTGCCGTGCCTTTAGTTCTTTTTTCTATCATCAGTGGGGTATCAGGTCTGAGTGATGTGTCTAAACTCGGACGACTCGGAGGCAAAACACTGGGAGCCTATATGGTGACTACAGTAGCGGCTGTGGGTATTGGCTTATTATTAGTCAACCTTGTCAAACCAGGCAATTTCGTAGAAAAAGATCAGCGAATACAAAACCGAATCGCTTTTGAGTTATGGCTACAAGACCAGCAAATGGGTCTGCCTCACGATGGAGAGTCTTATCTAAACAAACCTGAATATCAACACCTCATCACGGATGCACAAAAAGCAGGTCAGCTATCAGAAAAAGACCAGCAAGAAGTAGCTAAACGTATGGAATCTGCACAAAAACAAAAAGAGAGCAGTCCATTGACCTTCATTGTAGAGATGGTGCCAGAAAATGTAATGTTTTCTATATCCAATAATGGTATGATGCTACAGGTTATCTTCTTTGCTATCTTTTTTGGCATCACACTCGTGATGATACCAGAAGACAAGAAAAAACCCGTAGTAGATTTCATCAATAGTATCAATGAAGTATTTCTCCGTATGGTAAATATCGTGATGGGTGCTGCGCCATTTTTTGTCTTTGCTCTGCTCGCTGGCGTGATTGCCAAAATGGCCAATACTCCCGCAGAAGTCTTCGAAATATTTTTAGGACTAGGTTCTTATTCGCTTACCCTCGTAGCAGGTTTGTTCTTCATGGTGTTTGTTTTCTACCCACTGATAATCAAAATCTTTGTGCCCAAGCTATCCTATAAAGAATTCTTTAAAAACATCAGCCCGGCTCAGTTTCTGGCCTTCTCTACCAGCTCTAGTGCAGCTACTCTGCCCGTGACCATGGAGTGCGTAGAAGACAACATGGGCGTATCCAATAACATAGCCAGTTTTGTACTGCCCGTAGGCGCCACAGTCAACATGGATGGCACGAGTCTGTACCAAGCAGTAGCCGTCGTGTTTTTGGCTCAGCTACACATGGTAGACCTCACACTGGCACAGCAGCTCACCATCGTGCTCACGGCTACGCTGGCCTCCATAGGCGCAGCAGCTACGCCTAGTGCAGGTTTGGTCATGATGATCATCGTCTTGCAGTCTGTAGGCCTCAACCCTGCCTGGGTAGCGATTATCTTCCCAGTAGATCGTATCCTAGACATGTGCCGCACCGTGGTGAATGTAACTGGCGATGCCACTGTTTCTACTTTGGTAGCCAAGAGTGAAGGGGAATTGAGTAAGTATTGATAACTCACAAATGAACTAAGCCTAAATAAGATACCTCTAGGATTCTGAGTGTTGAACCCAACAAAGAACCCCAGTGTTTCGTATCTTTGTAGTCTCTAGTTAAAAAGAAAAGAAGATGTCTGAAGCAGTAACAAACACCCCAGTAAATATATATTTCGAGTCGAACCCAAACCCGAACACGTTGAAGTTTGTGGCTAATTTTATGTTGGTACCAGAAGGCACCAATTTCGACTACCCCTCACCAGAGCGTGCAACCAACTCTGAATTAGCTCAGGAACTTTTCACATTCCCCTTTGTGAAAGGCGTATTTGTGATGAGCAACTTCATCACCGTATCGAAAGACGAAACGACCGAGTGGGAAGAAATAAGAGATGGCATCAAAGAGCATATCAAGGCCTATTTGGAATCAGGCAAACTAGCCGTGAATCTTTCTCAGCCTTACGCTGAGCCCAAACAAGAAAACGACGCTCCCAAAGCACCTGTGTCTGACTTAGACGAAAACATCAAAGGTATCTTGGACGAATACATTCGCCCAGCCGTAGAGCAAGACGGCGGCGCGATCGATTTTCACTCCTTCGAAGATGGCAAAGTGAAAGTAGTCCTACAAGGTGCATGTAGCGGATGTCCTTCTTCTACCCTTACGCTAAAAACGGGTATCGAAAATCTCCTGAAGAGAATGGTACCAGAAGTGAAAGAGGTTGAGGCGATTAATGGATAAGCTGTTCTCAAAATATTGAAATAAAAAAAGGAGCTGATCAGCTCCTTTTTTTATTTCAATTCTTCAACCTCCATGATGCATTAGGACTTCGTGATGAGGGATCTGAATATATATCCAGTTTAACTAATTTTGATTACCACCATTCAAGCCATGGAGGCTCATCCTTTTTCTTGATAAAAAGGATGTAAAAATCAAGAAAAATTTAAAGGCGCAAGGCCATTACCCACATCGCCACCAATTTTTCGCCAGCCCTCCGAAGCGACTAATATTTAAGTTGATGTTCTTCTTTATAAGTTAAAAAGAGTGATGTTTGAATTGAACATGAATTAGCAATCCCCCCACTTTACAGACTGATCCGTAATGAGCAAAATGAAACGAAGTATCTGATTTGAAGCTGTTTAAGCTCGAAATAGATTTCTTATGCATCATGAAGGTTCAACATTCTCTACTCTAAAACTCAAATTTGATGCCTTGTGCCAATGGCAAATCCACACCAAAGTTAATAGTATTGGTTTGGCGTCTCATGTACACTTTCCAAGCATCTGAGCCAGACTCACGTCCTCCACCAGTTTCTTTTTCACCGCCAAAGGCGCCACCTATCTCAGCACCCGACGTGCCGATGTTTACATTGGCGATCCCACAATCAGACCCTGCGTGCGACAAAAACATCTCTGATTCTCTCATGTTTTGTGTCATAATTGCAGAAGACAGCCCTTGTGGTACATCGTTTTGCATGGCAATGGCTTCTTCCAATGTTTTGTATTTGATCAAATACAAAATAGGCGCAAATGTCTCATGTTGCACAATCTCAAAATGGTTTTCGACTTCAAAAATAGCAGGCTTCACATAGCAGCCAGACTCATAGCCCACTCCCGCTAACACTTCTCCATCCACTACCGTTTTAGCTCCTTCTGCTTTGGCTTTCTCTATCGCCTGACTATACATGTCTACCGCCAGTGTATCTATTAACGGCCCCACGTGATTGGACTCATCCAGTGGATTGCCAATCTTGAGCTGACCATAAGCGTTTTTCAATTTATTTTTTACTTCTTCGTAAATGTCTTCGTGGATGATCAACCTGCGGGTAGACGTACAGCGCTGCCCAGCCGTACCCACAGCTCCAAATACAGCTCCAATCAATGACATATCCAAATCTGCATGCTTAGAAATAATGATGGCATTGTTGCCTCCCAACTCCAGCAAAGCTCTGCCCAATCGAGCCCCTACAGCCTCTCCCACGGCTTTGCCCATACGAGTAGAGCCCGTAGCAGACACCAAAGGCACTCGTTTGTCGTTCGACATCAACTGCCCGATTTTGGCATCGCCAATGATGAGGTTGTTAACTCCCTCAGCTACGCCGTTGGCACGGAAAACCTTTTCAGTAATGTGCTGACAAGCAATGGCCGTGATTGGCGTTTTTTCACTTGGTTTCCAAAGACAAACATCTCCGCAAACCCAAGCCAAGGCGCTATTCCAAGCCCAAACGGCTACTGGAAAATTGAAGGCTGAGATAATCCCAACGATGCCAAGCGGATGATACTGTTCGTACATTCTATGGCTCGGTCTCTCCGAGTGCATGGTAAGCCCATACATCTGACGAGAGAGTCCTACAGCAAAGTCGCAGATGTCTATCATCTCCTGTACTTCTCCCAACCCTTCTTGGTAAGACTTGCCCATTTCGTAAGAAACAAGTTTACCTAGATCTTCTTTGTGCGCTCTGAGTGCATCTCCTACTTGACGTACGATATCGCCACGCTTAGGGCCAGGTACAAGTCGCCAAGATTTGAATGCTTCTGAAGCTGTATTTATAATTTCTTGATAAGTCTCTTCCGTTCCTGAAGTGACTTTTCCAATAAGCTTACCATCTGCAGGAGAATAAGAAGCGATCACCTCGCCATTAGACTGAATCCACTGCGAGCCAGTAGATGATCCCATGTTTAGCTCCTCAATGCCAAGGTTTTTAAGTGCTTGGTCAATGCCGAATTTGTCTGTCATTTTTGTGTTGTTTTTGTGTTTGAGCAAAAATAGATGATCCCACCAATTAATAGGATTGATACATAAAAAATCCCCGAACAAGCGGGGATTATAATTAATGCCGTATCAAAATGCACTACTACCAGCCTATGCCATAATAAGCCTTTTCTCCATCTTCGTACATACCTTCTATCAGTAGCCCAGATCCATCAGCTGTACGAGTCAGTGCTCTAGACAAATCCTCTACCGACATGATCTGCCTCTTGTCTACTCTGGTCACTATAAAACCTTCTTTGATCCCTGCTTCTCTCCATTTGCCCGCTTCTACCTTGAGTAGCTTAGCTCCTCCTTCAAGTCCTAACTTTTCTTGGTTTTCTTTAGACAGATCGGAAAATGTACCCCCTTGTATCGTCATATTATTGGAAGATGCCACAGTAGTAGTAGTCCCCAAAGTGTTTTTCAATGTAGCTGTCACAGTTTTCTCTTTTCCATCTCTGATCAAGGTTACTTTCACTTTGTCACCTGGCCGGTTCAAAGCTACTTTTTCTTGCAGTTCTGATGTTTTGACAACTTTCTCTCCACCTACGGCTATGATGACGTCACCTTTTTCGATCCCAGCATCGTCTGCTCCACTGTTGGGGTTAACATTGATTACATAGACTCCTTCTAGCACATTGAGTCCTTCTTCTTCTGCCAATTGGGAATTGACATCCCTAATATTAATCCCTAACAAGGCTCTCTGTACGACTCCAAATTCTTTGAGATCATCTAAAACTTTATTAACCAGATTGGAAGGAACGGCAAAAGAATATCCAGCATAAGTTCCTGTAGGGGTAGCAATAGCCGTATTGATACCCACCAATTCGCCCCTCAGGTTGACTAATGCACCTCCTGAGTTGCCTGGGTTCACAGCAGCATCCGTTTGTAGAAATGACTCTATTTGTAGATTATTTCTGTTTCTAAGAATGTTAATATTTCGGCCTTTGGCACTGATAATACCCGCCGTCACGGTAGATCTAAACTCGAATGGATTGCCTACTGCCAATACCCATTCACCCACCTGTACCTGATCAGAGTTGCCTACCTTGATGAAAGGCAGTCCTTTCTCTTCAACTTTTAGCAACGCCAAATCTGTGGTAGGGTCTGTGCCTACGATTTCGGCTTTGTAGGTCCTATTGTCGTTGAGCAGCACCTCTATTTCTGTGGCATTTTCTATCACGTGATTATTGGTAGCTATGTAACCATCCGCACTGATAATTACTCCACTACCAGTACCCATAGATGGGCGCTGTTGTGATTGACCACCATGTGGGTCTCCAAAAAACTCTTTGAAATACTGATCAAAAGGGCTCGATCCTCGACTGGCTTGTGCAGCTCCTTCAAAAGTGCTTCTAATATGTACGACACCTGGTGTCACTGCCTTAGCGGCATACACGAAATTTAATCCCTCGGGCACTATCATAGCCGAAGAATCCAAGTCGTAATTAGAAAATCTTACGGGTTGACTTCCCGATTGGATTACTCGTACAGGTTCATCTTTGATCATGTGGTATCCGCCGAGTGCTACGAAGCCCCCCAGCATAGAGGCAAATACCATCTTTATAAAAAACTGTCTATTATTCATTTCTGTAAGGTTTTACTTTCTACCGGAGCAATTAACGTCATATAAATTTAATGGATATTCTTGTTAACAACATTTAACAAAAAACCCCGACCAACTGCCGAAGGCCTGTTGTCGGGGCTAAAACCAACCTAACTTACTAAATCTTATTTGATGGCAATGGTCTTCTTTTGTATCTTCTTCTCATCCTTAGGGATGCTGATATTCAAAAGACCATTTTCATATTGAGCTTCTACTTTGCCTGCATCTATATTGTCTGGTAGATGAAACGATCTGCTGAAAGAACCATATCTAGTTTCAACGGTATGGAAGTTTTTCTCGTCTTTTTTCTCTTCAAATTTCCTTTCTCCGCTCACGATCAACTGACCTTCATTCAAATCAATTTTAATTTCCTCTTTCTTGATACCAGGAATAGCAAAGCTCAACTCAAAGGCTTTGTCTGTTTCAGAAATATCTACCTGTGGGGTAAACGATTTTCCAACAGTAGCGTCGTTATTAAAAAAACGATCGTTGAACAAGTCATCAAACAAATTATTTGTAGTGAATGTTCTAAGGGTTCTTGGGTTATACTTTATTAATGACATTTTATTTTAGTTTTTGTTGAACAATAAATTCATGAACCCTAATTGCTAATTATATGCCACCAATAAAAAACATTCATTTTAATGCCATTATGTCTTTATTTTATCGTAAAGTGAAAATTATAGCGACATATTGTCTTAATTGTTGCAAAATTCAGCCCGTGAGACAAAAAGCGTTTTCTTATAAAGAAAAATTATTCTACCCCTTCAAAAAAATTTTGAATACATATATTGTAGAATTAAAAAGAAGCCACTAATATTGCAGTCCCAAAATCAGGGGGTTATTCAAACGTGAATAACCACTATATAAAATTCCTCTTTAGCTCAGTTGGTTAGAGCATCTGACTGTTAATCAGAGGGTCGTTGGTTCGAGTCCAACAAGAGGAGCAACAAAAATCCCTTAGAATAGCTATTCTAGGGGATTTTGTCTTTTTAGACGTTTGTTATTTGGTATGTATCATCTACATTTATACCATATAAATCCGATTATTTTAGACCTATTTAGACCCATGTCACTCAAGACCTGAGGATACTGCAAGACATCAAAGCCGCGTACCCAAGATGGGCATTGCCCATTATATTTCAGGATCAAAGAAGCCTACAAAACCGATATACTCATCAGCACCAAGAGATATATAGATCCTATAAGACCTCCACACAAATGCGTCAAAAACCTCCCTTTATAACAAATAATCCTGATTTGGCAGGATGTTTAATCCATTTGGCAGCTTCTGTAAATGACACCCCGCTACTTTAGCCAGTACATAATAATTAATTTTTCTCAAAATGCTGCTGGCTCCAGATGTTCCCCATCTGGAGCTTTTTTATTATTTGGCGGTATCCTCTTTCTCATATTTCTTTGCAGCAATCAAAAAAACAGGATGGCTAAAAAAGGAATTCTACTCGTAAACTTGGGCACACCAGACAGCCCATCAGTAAAAGATGTTCGAAAATATCTAAGGGAATTTCTTATGGACGAAAGAGTCATTGACATCCCTTACTTATCACGTTGGTTTTTGGTCAATGTGGTCATTGCTACTTTTCGCAGTCCTAAGTCAGCCAAAGAATACCAAAAACTCTGGGACGAAAGAGGCTCTCCACTGAAATACTATGGAGAAGACCTAACCAAGGCCGTGCAAAAACAGCTCGGCAAAGACTATCAAGTAGAACTAGCCATGCGCTACCAAAACCCATCGATCAAACTGGGGTTGAACAAACTAAAAAAAGCTGGAGTGAACACCATCAAAGTGATTCCACTGTTTCCTCAATATGCCTCTGCGTCTAATGGGTCTGTGATTCAAAAAGTAATGGAGATCGTAAGCAGCTGGCAAGTCATACCTAAAATTGATTTTGAGGGTCCGTTTTTTGACCACCCCAAACTATTGGAGGCCATCGCTCAGAATGCACAAAAACTCATGGATCAAACAGTCTATGACCATTTTCTCTTTAGCTATCATGGATTACCAGAACGGCAAATACTGAAAGCCGAGATCAGTACCTGCCAACTTGGGGATTGTTGCAATACCTGCAAAAGCAAAAATCGCTATTGCTATCGTGCACAATGTTTTGAAACCACTCGACTAATGGCTGAAAAACTCAACCTGCCTGAAGACAAAGTAAGTACAGCCTTTCAATCTCGATTGGGCAAAGATCCTTGGATCAAACCCTATACCGACGAAGTACTTACCCAATTAGCTGCCAGTGGAAATAAAAAAGTACTCGCTTTCTCTCCCGCATTCGTAGCCGATTGTCTGGAGACTACTTTTGAAGTTGGCAAAACCTATCAAGAGGATTTTATATCTGCTGGTGGCGAGCAATGGGATCTGGTAGAAAGCCTTAATGTGCACCCATCATGGGTCGATTGCGTATGCGACATGGCCAAAACCTAATGCATCAATTCAGCCAAAGCGGCTACGGCATAATCGACCTCTTCGGGCTTTGTATATTTCGAAAAAGAGAATCTGATGGCCCCTCTATCTGGATCTACATTTAATGCCGTAAGCACATGTGAGCCTATATTAGACCCACTAGCACAGGCGCTACCTCCACTAGCTGAGACACCTTTGATGTCCAAACTGAAAAGCAGCATATCGTTTTCATCTGTAGCAGGCAAGCCAACATTGATCACAGAATAGAGGCTCTCATTCATATTGCCAGAGAGACCATTGAAAGTAGCCCCTATTATTTTATCCTTCAATCCCACAAGCATTCTTTCTTTCAAGCTAGAAATGTACGCGCGGTTGTGCTCCATATCACGATAAGCAATCTCTAATGCCTTGGCTAAGCCCACGATTCCGGCTACATTCTCTGTGCCTCCACGCATATTGCGCTCCTGTGCTCCACCGTGAATAAATGGTGCAATCTTCGTTTCATGATTGATATATAAAAAGCCTGAACCCTTTGGCCCATAGATTTTGTGTGCTGCCCCTACTACAAAATCTACCTTCAATGCGGACAAATCGTGCACATACTTGCCCATAGCCTGAACGGTATCCGAATGAAAATAGCCCCCATGTTCTTTTACTAATTCACCTATTTTTGGGATATTGTTCAGGTTGCCAATTTCATTATTGGCATGCATCAGACTGACAAACGCAGAAGTATTTTGAACCAAAGAGACTAAATGCTCCAAATCTATCCGTCCATCAGCATCTAGGTCTACATATTGCAAATCAACACCTTTCGTTTTAGCAACATACTCCAAGGTATGCAGGACAGCATGATGCTCTAACTTAGAAGTAATCGCTCGCTTTACACCAAGACTTTCAATCGTACTCAAAATGGCTGTATTATCAGCCTCTGTGCCCCCTGAGGTAAAAAATATTTCGGCAGGAGAGGTGTTTAATAAATCAGCGATCTTCTTCCTACTCTTTTCGATGGTAGATCGTGCTTGCCTCCCATGTGAATGAATCGACGAGGGGTTACCATAGTTTTCCATAAAATAAGGAGTCATGGCCTCGAAAACCTCGGGATCCATAGGAGTAGTAGCTGAATTATCTAGGTAAACCTTCATCTAATTTGTTGCTTTTCGGCAAAACTGAGCATTTTATCAGACAATTGCCCACTTTGTTATTTTCTATTATCCCTTCTTACAAAGGTCTCACAAATTCGCCAATAGGCTTATCTTTATGGAAGAGTAATGAATTTTAAAAAATGAAATATAGCTGCGTATGTATAGATGATGATAAGATGTTCAACGAAATTCTTGAGCAATACATCAAACGTGTAGATTTTTTGGAGCTGGCAGGCTCCTATAGTAATCCGATCGAAGGCGTGATGGCCATCGACAAACTGAAACCAGACATTTTGTTTCTAGATGTAGACATGCCTGAAATAAACGGTTTCACTACCATAGATGCACTCGATCATAAGCCCATTATCATCGTGGTATCTTCTCATTGGGAACATGAGCGAGAGTTGCTCGCAGTAGGAGCTGCTAAGTTTGTGATAAAACCCATTGTAAGCCCTGAACATCTTGCTCAGATTGTGAAATCTGTCATTGCCGAAGAGGTTTGAGTATCACAAATAGGCAATCGCAAAGTCATTCTTTCTTGAAAACTAAACTTGCCGAATTGATGCAATAACGTAAACCCGTAGGTTTTGGGCCATCTTCGAACACATGGCCAAGATGTCCTTCACATTTGGCGCAAATCACCTCTGTACGCACCATACCATATTTATAATCGGCCAAATCAAGCAAACTGGTATCCGAAGCATAGGTATAAAAACTCGGCCATCCACTCCCAGATTCAAATTTAGTTTTTGCATCGAACAACAAGTTATTACATCCCGCACAATAAAATTTTCCCTCTCCCTTTACTTTGTTGTATTCTCCCGTCCACGGTCTTTCTGTACCTTTTTCACGCAAAATTTTATACTGCATGGGGGTCAAGATAGCTTTCCATTCGGCATCTGTTTTAATGACCTTTTGCTGAATCACTGCGCTACTTTTATTACTTTGCTTTTGGCTATACGATTGGCAAGTGGAAAGAAATACTACAGCTACGAAAAAAAATATAGGTTTCATCATCATTCGATTTTGTGACTTTTTATAGACAACATAAAATTAGATTAAATAATTCAAGCGGCCGCTCTTCTTCTCGCTTGTGCTAATTTTTCATATCTTGAATTCAAATTCATTACCAATGAAACTCGTCTATTTACTCCCCTTTGTTTTGTGGGCTTGTCAGCCAAAACAGCAGCCAGCACCTCCAACAATTGTAGAGGCATCAGACACTGTGATCCTCAAAATAGACCTAAACCAAGAATTAGCAGGGTCTGCCTATCGAAAAAAAGCTACAGGCTATCTCATGATAGCAAATGGAGATAGTGCTTATTTTTCACCCACCTTCACCGAATCAATAGAAAAAGGCAGGGTTAACCTCATAATGAGACTAAATCCACAGCAAACCTACGCAGAGCAAATAACCCAACTACAAGTGATCTTGCCTACTGCTGCACAAGATTACAATTTCGATTCCCTTTCTGGGGTATATTTGGGTCGACTGGTGCATACAGGCGATCTCGCCATCGCCATAACCAATGAATATGTGACCGCCTTTGGTGGATATGGGTCTACAGAAACCTCCGAATATAGGAAAATCGAGCGTTTTTTGACTCTATCAAAATTAGGTAGCGATCTCAATGCTATTTTCAATCCTTATGGCTTGCAAGTCACTGGGGCAAATGTAGAAAAAGTGTTTTTCACTAAAATGCCTGCCCAAGCGATCGACTCCGTACTCCATAACACTTGGCCAGAGCGCATTTTGGACGCTTCTGTTTGGGTAGAACTCAAACAGGTAGAATAATTCTGTTTTGAAGTATCTTATTAAAAAAACCTGATGTCAAAACCTAAATTAAAAATCAAACTAGACACATTTGACAAAGTAATGGAAACCGTAGGAGGCCTGTTATTGCTTCTAATGGTTGCTTATCCAGCTATTCAGTTTTCTAGTGTGCCAGACACTATTCCTGTGCACTTCGATGCCATGGGCAGACCAGACAGATATGGCTCTAAAAATTCCCTTTGGATGATTTCGACCATCGGCATTATCCTATATCTAGGAATGATAGTAGTCAATAAATTTCCACATACATTCAACTATCTCACACCAATCACCGCACGTAATGCCTCACGACAGTATGGTCTAGCCACCAAAATGATCCGCCTGTTGAATGTGGTGATCGCTGCTGTATTTTTTGCCATTATTTACGGAATGATCCAAACTGCACTAGGCTATTCTACCGGACTCGGAGCATTTATTTTACCTTTTACAGTCGCTCCTGTACTCATCATATTAGGTTGGTATTTGTATCAAGCAAATCAGAATTAAGCCTAACTAGAATGATGCTAAAAATAGTTTAGCGAAAGTTTAATTTCCATTAGATTTTATGAAGATATAATTATTTCTTTTGCCGAGATTTATCTCACATTTTTTATATTGAATACGAATCTTAGCAGAGAGAAGGATGGACAGTCAGAATAAACTTAGAGTCACACAAGAATACAGTAAACTGAGTGACGAAATTCAAGAGCAAATCAAGCTGGTATACCCAGAGGGGTATAGTCAGCACATCTTTACCTATACCAATAAAGATGGTCTAAGAACGAGTGCGCTGAGATTCGAAACGGATGAGAAGATCTATCTGATTCGTATGTCATTGGCGGAAGCCCAAAACCTGATCGAAGAAGATGATGACTATGATGAGGATGGCAACCTAAGAGACGACGTACGCGACGACTACGAAGACAAATATTCAGACGTAGACTATCTGTCTGATAATGATAACTATGAAGGGTAATTTAATACCCCTTACTTAGTTGTCTCTTACATGGGTCTCGTGCCAACAAGCTGTTTTAAGAACCACATTCGATATGCAGTTCGTATTTTAAACTGTTATCTGTATAGAAGTAACCAGAACTATTGACTGCACCTCCTTCTTTCTTATAATTTCCACCTAAAACGTATGATTCCTCTGTGTCGACTAGTGAAAGGTAACCATAAAGCAAGTTGCCGTCATTGAAGATTTCTATAGTCAGGACATTACCAATTGAGAGTTCTAAGTTTGTAGAATTATAATTGCGCAACTCATAGCATATGTAAACCTCATTGTCGTCACGACCAGGATCAAAGTCGATACTAGGGTTCAACATACGTAATTCTCGATACGTGGTGCAGTAGACCATTCGAAAATCAATCCGTAGAGTCTCCCCACCAGAAGATATCCTGATATATCCCGACCCAGTTGGTACATCACTAATGTCAACATTGATACTCTGCGAGTTTTCCGAAACAAAATTGGTCCCTTCCATGCTTTCGAAACTCAACTGTTCGATGTCAGTGAAACTGTCTTCTTGAGGGAGATTAAGCATTTGCCCATTGGGCATTGTACCGAATAGGCGGACATTGCCCATGATGGTAGTGAGGTCACCTGATGTACGAACATCCGTGGGATGCTCTTGCAACTCATAATATATGTTATTACAACTACATACGCAGACCCATAAACTAAATGCAAATAGCCAGTTTTTAAAATGCATAACCCAGTCTGATCTGTGCGTTTACGTTCGGCCCCATATCGAAAGAACCCCCTCTTTTATCTGGCTCTGGTTCAGTGAATGTCGTCTGGTTGCTTTTCACCTTCACAGCCAATAGCTTGGTATAGCTGAACCCATAGCCAAATTCAGTCCCCAAGTATAATTTCTTTGCAATGTAAAAATCAAAACCTGCCACCCAGTTGGCTCCTAACCTTACAAAGCCATCTTCATTGACCACTTTATTGTAATTGACTTTAGATCCATTTTGATACTCCTCCTTTTCGCTAGAGTATTGATAGGCCAAATCAAACTCTAAACCAAAGTAAGGTGAAAGGCGCTTGGTGCCTTCCAAATGACGTTCAAACCCTGGTCGTACATTCACGCCGATGGTAGTCGTATTATATTTCAGTTCTTTCAACTGTGCCGACGAAAGTTCTTGTTGTATAATTTCTGTGTCTGAATCTACAGCTGCAAAAATATTTAGCCTAAAGGCATTTCTACCAGAAGTAAACCAACGAGCTCGAATGCCATTGATACTAACTGGAGTATTACCAAATGGTGTAAACTGTAATTCAAGCGTGGTCTCAGCGTCATCCGCTTTGAATTCTAATGGTACTCGGTGGCTGTTTTGTGTAGAATCTTGTGCCTGAGCAGCCAAAGCCGTCAGTAAAAACAGGGTAGTAAATAATTTGATCATACGAATCGTGTTATGGAATGTAATAGTTAAGTTTTTGTGTCTGATTAGAATAATGAATAGGAAAACCTTTAAATATGGTCATCACTCCAGAAGAGTAATTATCCGAATTCAAATAATTCAACTCCTTAATTAAAAATGACCCCTGATAATACTCATAGTAGAAATTAGTAGCTTTTTCTGGGATCAGGTACAGCTTATCATCCTGCTTTAGGACATGAAAACTGCTTTGAATCGCGAAGGATCCAACTACTGTATCTGTGGATAAATCTAGCACAGCAATATAATTAGTGTAACTGTACTGAACCGATAAAAACAGGAGGCCATCGTGTACTTGTGCATCAAAGTATCTCATAGAATAGCTACCCCATGAATATTCTTGAAAGGTATGTAGCGTAGTATTACCATTTTCATAGACAATCACGTCAAAATTTTCAGTGAAGATATAGGCCTTGTTTCCATCAGAAGTAATAGCCTTTATCTTTGTATAATCTCCTGTCAAAGTACTGATATCGTCTATGGCCGTAGTCCAAGAACTACCAGCGTCACTTGATATAAAAACATCTCTAGATCCGTCGTAAATAGACACATAATCACCATTGCTTAAGATGGTTAATCTTTTATAATCATACGAAGAGCCAGGAAAAGGTATCGTTTCCCATGTTCGACCATTGTCTAAAGAGATATAATTGTAATATCCACTGAAAAGTACCAGCTCCCCACTCTCAAACTGATTTACTGTATAGTCTTGGTTGAAATACTTATTACTATTTACTTTCTCCCAGTTATTGTTCTCTACATTTTTGGTCACATATAATCCATCGCTGGTATAAGCCAGAAGTTCATTCTTTTGAACAATAAATCTTTTTAGATCATCCCCGAAACCCGTGTCGCTACAGGCCATTGTCCACCCCTTGCCGGCTGGCCCTACAGTTATCTCTATCTCAAATAATTTCACATCTACACAGCCCTCTTTAGAAATATTGCATACGTAATCGTCAATAATTATTAAAGTTTGTTTTTCATACCTACAACCAAGCTGCCATTTCAAAACCACCCAATTTTCTTCGCCTACTTCAGTGCTTTCTACTTGATCAATTGTTCCGCCATCTGTCACCACAAACTCTAGACTCGCAGATAGCGGTTTGCCTTCATAGTCTGTAATGCTAATTTTAATCTCTTCTTCTAGAAGTTGCCCCATTGCTCCTTCTTGGTCTGCACCCTGCTGGATCGTGTATATTTTATTCCCAATGGCTATAGAATATGGGTTGTCCTCTGATTGCTCATCGTCTTTGCAAGAAAAAAGGCAGAAGGCTACTAGGAATAGCACAAAGAAGTGTTTCATTAGTTTGGTTTTGAAAATAACATGCAATATATAATATTATACAAAAGCAGCTACACAAATTCGCTACAACAACAAGTGGAAGAGCAAGTGGAAGAGCAAGTCTGAATCAGGCCGCTTATTCGACCCCTCTCGCAGAAATTTTTCGCCTAAAAAGAAGTAATCCCATCGAATTAATATTTTAATTTATACTAAATATTAAGCCTCGGTGTCGTGCCTACAAAGAAAGAATTAAAAGCCAAATATCTCGCGCAACAACACATTTACGAACAGGTCTGCCTCACTGGCAAAGATCTGCTCCGACAAGCACTGCACGACGAAGGGATCGAGCTCCTACAAGTAGGACATCGAGTGAAATCATTTGAGTCCTTTTACGAAAAAATCTCTAGAAAAAAATACAAAAACCCCTACGAAGACACCGAAGACATATGCGGACTACGAGTCATTTGCTTTTATATCAATGACTTGCCACAAGTGGGAGAAATCATTAACCGTACCCTACAGATTCAAAACACGATAGACAAAATGCAGGATGGTGAAACGGATCGGTTTGGTTATCGATCTAATCACTATATCGTGACCTTGCCAGATGACCCTGCCTATGGGGATTGCAACGGGGTGAAAATAGAAGTGCAAACTCGCACAGCGTTGATGCACACATGGGCACACATTCAGGGCAAACTAGAATACAAAAAAGCAGAGCATACACCCAGAATATTTAGGAGAAAGCTCTTCCAACTAAGCGCTTTACTAGAACTGGCCGATGAGCAATTTCAAGCACTCAAGTTGGAAAAAAATCTCTTTAGAGCTGCTCTCGCCAGCCACAATACGGAATTGACACCCTCTACGGAGCTAAATATAGATACATTTATGGCTTTCATGGAACTGTATTTTCCCAACCGCAGAGAAAGCTACCGCTACTCCAAGCTGCTGATGGTCGAATTACTCAACTGCGAAATGAATTTTGGGCATTTGATCTCCGCCTATGAATCACTCAAGGATGATTTGAAAACCATCGAAACCGATGCTGCTCGTACATTTTCTCGCGAAGAAATGATGAAAATGATTCTGGCAATTATTTATGACCCCTTCTATGCCTCCTTTATGAATGATGAACTGCTTTCTGAAAATGCCGAAGTGATCCATAAGTGGAAACAAATACGGAAGTTAGACTCGTAGCACCCACACCAGATATTGTCATTCAGACAGCGAACACCTAAGTGTTCAATATTGAACAAAATAGATGAGGTTTAAGCGGCAGGTTATACCCTAACTAACTGACAAACTGTGCATTATTCAATTCGGCACACCGTTTGTCGACCGCTCAATGACAACATCACAACTATGATAAGAAATTACATCACCATCGCCATTCGAAATATTCAGAATAATCCCGTTTATTCTACCATCAATGTCATAGGCCTAACCATCGGAATAGTGAGTAGTCTCTTACTATATCTGTACGTAGATTTTGAAAGGGGCTATGACCAATTTCATTCCAACAAAAACAATATCTACCGGATCTCAACCCATGCTACGGTGCAAGATTCGGAACTCAACATACCTCTGGCACCATCTTTAGTGGGTCATACGCTTATGAGCGAATATGGAATAGTAGAAAATTCGGTAAGGCTCACTGGTGGTAGTGAAATGCTGATCGCAGTTAATGACAACTACTTTTATGAAACAGATATCTATGAAGCTGATTCATCATTTTTTACCGTTTTCGATTTTGAATTGCTTGAAGGAGATAGAATTTCATGCCTAAAAGAACCCAATACACTAGTCATATGTCAATCACTAGCCAAGAAGTGGTTTCCCAATGCATCCGCCATGGGAAAATCCGTAAAAACCGATGGGGAAGACACCAAAATCATTACAGGCATCATGGCCGATCCTCCCATCAATACTAGCATCATGGTCAAAGGCTTGCTGTACTACAGTTCCACTTCCCCCAGCGAAGTATCATGGGGCAATATGAACGATCAAATATTTGTTGTGCTTAACCCAAACACCCTCTTACCTGATGTGTATACTGCTATGGAGCAGATGTATGCCAAATATATGGCACCACTATACGAGCAATTTAGCGCTTCAGCTACATTTTCTTTACAGCCCTTAACGGATGTCCACCTCTATTCTAATTTTGACATGGACATGAGCAACACAGGTGATATCAGCTACCTCTATATCTTTAGCGCCATTGCTTTTTTCATGCTACTTATTGCCTGTATCAACTATATGAATTTGGCCACAGCCCGTTCTATGGCCAGATCCAAAGAAGTCGGCATTCGCAAAGCCATGGGCTCCTATACTTCTCAACTCATAGGCCAGTTCGTGACAGAATCCGTCGTGATCGCCCTCATTGCATTGAGCATAAGCCTGATACTCACCTTTTTCACTATTCCTTATTTCAACGAGCTGGCACATTTAGATATTGATCAAAATTTTCTGCGTGATCCACGAATGATTTTGGTACTAACCACAGTTATCTTTTTTGTAGGGTTAGTCGGGGGCAGTTACCCTGCTTTTTATCTCTCTAGATTCAAAGCCGCCGAGGTACTCAAAGACAAAGCACAAAAAAGCAAAGGCAACGAAACCCTTCGCAAAGCACTGGTAGTAGCTCAGTTTGCCATTTCGCTAGGAATGGTGGTGAGTACATGGATCGTCTTCGACCAGCTGGCCTATCTTAGAAATAAAGAGCTAGGGTTTAACCAAAAACAAGTAGCCACCGTAGCCTTAGAGGGCAATCAGGTAAGAGAAAAGTTAAACGTGCTCTCTGCCAAGCTACTTCAGCATCCAGGCGTAGAGGCTGTAGGGTCTGGCCACGGCGTGCCCGGCACCAATACCATGAGTATGAGCGGCATCAAAATAGAATCTGCAGACGGAATGATGATTGATAAAATCTTCCAATATATCACAGTAGATAACCAATACTTCCCTACGCTTGAGATCCCTATTGTCGCTGGGCGCAATTTTCTGCCAGAAGTAGCCAACGACACCGCTGCTTCGATCATAGTCAATGAAGAAATGGTACGCCAAATGGGTTGGACAGAGCCCTTGGGGAAAAAGCTAGAGCGATTTATCGACGATGATATGAAAACACAAACATTCACAGTAGTGGGTATAGTAAGAGATTATCATCTAATCTCTTTACAAGAACCAATCACCCCACTAGTAGTGTACAACAAAACCAACAACTCACAGATGATCGTAAGGCTCAAAGCCGATGGCATAGCGACCACCATGACTGAAGTAGAAGATATTTTTAAGCAAGTCATCACTAACCGTCCCTTCGAGTACACCTTCTTAGACCAAGGGTTTCAAAAACACTACGAAACAGATCAAAAGAGAGGAGAGGTTTTCGCCATCTTCTCCACACTTACTATTGCCATCGCATGTTTAGGACTGTTTGGCCTGGCTTCCTATACCTCCGAAGCACGCCGCAAGGAAATAGGCATTCGCAAAGTGGTAGGAGCCAATGTGATGAATATTATTGTCATGATGTCCAAAGATTTTCTAAAGCTGATTCTACTCTCCATAATCGTTGCATTTCCTCTCTCCTATTATTTTATGAGTCAGTGGCTACAAGAGTTTGCCTATGCCATGGAGTTAAAATGGACCAGCTTTGTCCTTTCTGCTTTGTTCACTTTAATCATAGCCTTTCTCACCGTACTCTACCACTCACTCAAATCTGCTATTGCCAATCCTTCCTCAGCCATACGAGACAATTAAATATTGAAGACTTCAAGTATAAAAAGTGATGAATTTTCACTTTTTATACACGTGTATCTATTCATTTTATTCCTATTCAAAACAAATATTAACATCAGATAATATTGCGGTTCGTTTATTTGAATATTGTAGTTAAATTAATGGAAATTTGCCCGCATGAAACAATACATTCTGGCACTTGACCAGGGAACGACAAGCTCAAGAGCACTTTTATTTGATCATAAAGGAGGTGTAGTCGCCATGGCTCAAAAAGAGTTTAAGCAAATCTACCCTAAGCATGGTTGGGTAGAACACGACCCTTACGACATCCTCAAGTCGCAGCTCGATGTCATGTATGAAGTCATAAAAAAAAGCAAGGTCAACAACTCCCAAATTCTAGGCATAGGAATTACCAACCAACGTGAAACAGCCATCGTTTGGAACAAGAAAACAGGTGCGCCAATATACAACGCCATCGTCTGGCAAGATACCCGAACCTCCGACCTCTGCCAACAACTCAAAAGTGACGACAATCTCGAAGACTATGTAAGGAAATCGACAGGTCTGGTGATCGATTCATACTTCTCTGCCACCAAAATCCATTGGATTCTAAAAAATGTAAAAGGTGCACAAAAAAGCGCAGAAGCGGGCGACCTATTGTTTGGCACAGTAGATACATGGCTCATTTGGAACCTCACCAATGGTGCTTCGCACATGACGGATTTTTCCAACGCATCGCGCACCATGCTCTTCAATATCTCCAACCTCAATTGGGATGAAGAACTGCTCGAAAAATTCGACATACCAAGGCAAATGCTGCCAGACGTGACACACTCTGGCTTCCACTTTGGCATGGCCAAGCTACAAGGTGGCGACGTACCCATCATGGGAGTGGCTGGCGATCAGCAAGCGGCTCTATTCGGTCAAGGTTGTTTCGAACCCGGCCAAGCCAAAAACACATACGGTACAGGATGTTTTCTTTTGATGAACACTGGAGAGAAAATACAATATTCAAAAAACGGATTGCTCACCACCATTGCCTGGGGACTCAACGGCAAAATAGAATACGCTCTTGAAGGCAGTATTTTTATGGCTGGTGCTGCCATCCAATGGCTCAGAGATGGATTGAAAATGATCAACTCCGCCGCAGAAACCGAACAAATCGCACAACGAGTAAAAGGAGACAGTGGCGTCTACATGGTACCTGCATTTTCAGGGTTAGGTGCTCCCTACTGGGATATGTATGCCCGTGGGGGCATTTTTGGACTCACCCAAGACACCACTAACGAAGAAATAGTAAAGGCAACGCTCGAATCTCTAGCTTACCAAACTAGAGACATTCTATTTGCTATGGCCAATGACTCTGGAGTCAAACTCAATTCGCTCCAAGTAGACGGAGGTGCCTCTGCCAACAACTACTTGATGCAGTTTCAGGCAGATATCTTAAACGTACTTGTCGAACGACCAAAAAATATAGAATCCACTGCCGTAGGAGCAGCTTATTTTGCTGGCATCACCAGCGGAATGTGGAGTATGACAGATCTCAAAAAGAAAAGAGCCGTCGATAAGACATTCAAACCTAAAATGGACGACTTTACAAGGAACTATTTATATACAGGCTGGCATAATGCCATCAAAAGATGCATGAACTGGGCTCGATAAATCATAAACATTTCATAACAATTCGAAAATTATCCTAAATAACCAATCGTCTTGTTTTGCACAAAAAAACACTATGTCACAACCATCCTTCTCATATCAAACTAGGCCTACCATCATTCAAAACCTCAAGAATGAATACTACGATGTGATTATCATCGGAGGCGGGATCACAGGTGCTGGCATTGCCCTCGATGCCGCAACAAGAGGACTCAAAGTAGCCCTGCTTGAAAAGAGAGATTTTGCCTCTGGCACCAGTAGCAAATCTACCAAACTGATCCATGGAGGGCTCCGATACCTCAAGCAGTTTGAGTTTAACCTAGTACGTGAAGTAGGCAAAGAGCGATCTATATTGCACGAACTAGCCACACATCTCGTGCGCCCAGAAAAAATGCTCCTCCCTCTTATCAAAGAGGGCAACTATGGCAAAATTATTACTTCTGTAGGACTCATGGTCTACGATGTACTGGCTGGTGTAGAAGAAGAGGATCAGCGAAAAATGCTCTCCGTAGAAGAGACCATGCAATCTGAGCCCCTGCTCGACAAAAACATCATAGAAGGCGGTGGACTCTATGCCGAATACCAAACCGATGACTACCGATTAGTCATGGAATTGATCAAAACTTCGGTGGACTTCGGTGCACAAACCTTGAACTACGCTACGTGTACAGATCTGATTGCCAAAGGAGGAAAAGTATGCGGAATTGCTTGCATAGACGAAGAATCTGGAGAAGAATTTAAAATCTACGGCGACTATGTAGTAAATGCTGCAGGCCCATGGGTAGACCAAGTCCGAAAACTCAACAAGAAAGTAAAAGAAACTAAACTACACTTGACTAAAGGCATCCATATCGTGATCCCATTTGAGAAGCTGCCAGTGAAACAATCGGTCTATTTCGACGTGTCTGACGGACGAATGATTTTTGCTATTCCTAAAAATGACATTACCTATATCGGCACCACAGACACCAACTACAAAGGCAACCCAAGAGATGCTCAAACGGACAAAAAAGACGTCAACTACCTGATTAAAGCAGTCAATGAAGCTTTCCCAAGTATTCACATCAAAATTGAAGACGTCTTATCATCATGGGCTGGTATTCGTCCGCTGATACAAGAGGAAGGCAAATCTGCCTCAGAAATTTCACGCAAAGATGAGATTTTCATCTCTGACCGTGGTTTGATATCTATCGCTGGCGGCAAACTGACAGGCTATCGAAAAATGGCCAAACGCACAGTAGACCTTGTTTTGGAAATGAAAAGCTCTCGTTCTGGCATTACCAAAAAAACAAAGTCTAAAACCAAAAAAGTTACATTCAACGGCAACAGTTTTAAAAACACCAAAGCTGTATCGAATTATAAAGCCAAATTAATCCAAGAAAACAAACAATTTGAAGAGACGCAGCTCAACTATCTAGTAGATACCTATGGAGATCAAGCAGAGATTATTTTGAGCTTTGCCGATCAGCTACCTGGCAAAAATGAAGAAACCAAGTTGCTAAAAGCAGAAGTGCGTTTCTGTATAGAAAGAGAAATGGTCATGCACCTCACTGATTTTTTCATCCACCGCACTGGTCGCTTGTTTTTCAATATCCAAAGCGTGAAAGACCACATGGCACTAGTAGCTACAGATATGAAACACTGGCTCGACTGGACTCCAGAGCAAATGGCAAAAGAAATCGACACCATGCAAGCAGAAGTAGACAAAGCCATCAGTTTTAAATAATCAGCATATGATCAAATGGGGTATCGATCTCGGGGGCACCAAAATAGAAGGCATCGTCATAGACACCGCAGCCAACAACAAAATACTGGCTCGTACTCGAATCTCCACCGAAAGCCATCGTGGCTATCATCATATACTCCTACAGATAAAAAAACTAGTTGCTCTCCTAAGCGATACTTGCGGATTAAAACCTGAAAAAATTGGCATAGGCACACCTGGTTCTATCTTCCCTCCTACTGGCCATCTCAAAAACTCTAATAGCCTGCAACTCAACGATCAGCCACTTCTGGCTGATCTACAAAACTTGATGCAGGTACCCATAAAAATGGCTAATGATGCCAATTGCTTTGCACTGGCCGAAAGCCAAATAGGTATCGTACAAGAAATAGCACCAGAAGCCAATGTGGTATTTGGTGTGATTATGGGCACAGGCGTAGGAGGCGGACTTATTGTAAATGGCGACCTGCTCAATGGTGCCAATGGCATAGGTGGAGAATGGGGACACAATTTCCTCCACGAATCGGGCGGACCATGCTACTGTGGCAAAACAGGATGTGTAGAAACCATGATCTCTGGCCCTGCACTAGAAAGGTTCTATTCACAGTACGCAAATAACCCCAAGCCACTCCAAACGATTATCGCAGATAGACAAACCGACCCGCTAGCCAAAGAAACTACCAATCGACTGATTCACTATTTTGGCGTAGGCATTTCCACTATCATCAACATGATAGACCCAGATGTAATCGTAATCGGCGGTGGCGTAGGCAACATAGACCTGCTCTATACAAAGGGTATCGAAGAAATAAAAAAGCATGTATTCAATCCAGCATGTACCACGCAGATCTTAAAACCAAAACTTGGTGATTCGGCGGGTGTATTTGGTGCGGCCTTTCTGGTTTAGTTTTGCTTTCACATGAATATACTCTAATTTCATTCTCCGTAAAAATGTAGCTATGAAAATAATTTCTTATAACGTGAACGGCATTCGTGCTGCCATCAAAAAAGGGCTTTTGAAATCTATAGAAGACATGCAGGCCGACATCATTTGCTTGCAAGAAACCAAAGCCCAAGACGATCAAATACTAGAAGCACTAGGCAAAGATTTTCCCTATCATGTCTCTAGCAATAGTGCTGTAAAAAAAGGCTACAGTGGTACGTGCACCATAAGCAAATCTGCCCCTCTCTCCGTGTCCACGGGCATTGGTATAGACATTCACGACCAAGAAGGCAGAGTCGTAACTAGTGAATTTGAGAATTTTTATATCGTCAATGTATATGTGCCCAATTCTAGTAGCGAGTTAAAAAGGTTGGATTACCGAGAAGGATGGGATGTCGATTTTCTCCACTATCTAAAAAGACTCGAAGAGCATAAACCCGTCATCATCTGTGGCGACTTCAATGTAGCACACCAAGAAATAGACATCGCCAGACCCAAAGCCAATTACAACAAAACATCGGGCTATACCCAACGAGAAATAGATGGCATGTCCAACTTTATCAAGGCTGGTTTTGTAGATACATTTAGGCACTTGCACCCAGACGAAGTAGCCTATAGCTGGTGGAGCTACCGAGCAGGTGCTCGCGAGAAAAACATCGGATGGCGACTAGACTATTTTCTAGTAAGCACTCCGCTAATCCCAAAAATAAAATCAGCAGCCATCCACCCAAATTATCAAGAGTCTGATCATTGTCCCGTTAGCATTACATTATAATCATGCCTTCTATTCGTATCCCATCCAATAGCGATTTCAAAGCCTTCTTTCAAGGACAAAAAATAGCCGATCATCCCAAAAAAAGAGCCATGTCTATGTTGCTAGCTATAGTAGCAGGACTACTTCTATATACAGGCACTAAAGTCACCCCTATGGACGAGAAAATGACCTATGCAGGTGTACTAACGCTGGTTTATGTCTTTGTGGGGAGAAATTTTATGTTTAAAATCAAAATCAAAAACCTTTGGAAGCAAAAACGCGAAACCAACCCTGAACTACTCATCGATCAGAAAGGTGTAGAAATAAAGCATCATATGCCAGAGCAGTGTAAAACCATTGCTTGGGCAGATTTTGGATACTACCGGATAGAAGAGAGCCTTGCGCTCCTTTACCCTAAAAAGACTCCAGAAAAATGGCTTACGCTTTCGCTAACCGAATTAGAAAATGAGACCATACAAGACCTTAAAGAAATGATCAAGACCAATATAAAAATCGCTGAACCCAAAAAATAATGAACATCTATATGGCAGAATTTCTGGGTACTGCTATTCTCTTTCTGCTAGGAGGCGGAGTCAATGCTGGCGTTAGCCTCCACAAAAATTATTTTCATCAAGGCAGCTGGCTCGCCATATGCGTAGGCTGGGGTATAGCTGTAGCCATGGCTATCTATGCTGTAGGCGATATTTCTGGCTCACATATCAACCCCGCAGTCACCCTAGGGTTTGCACTGACGGGTGCATTCGAATGGGCCAAAGTGCCTGGCTATATGCTAGCACAGCTACTCGGGGCGATGGCAGGAGCAACACTCGTCTGGCTGCACTACTTACCTCACTGGAAAGCCACCGAAAACACTGCCACCAAACGAAGCGTATTTTGTACCAGTCCAGCTATACCCGCTCCCTTTGCTAATTTATTCAGCGAAATTTTCGGCACATTTATTTTACTTTTTGCCCTCTCCTTTCTGGGCTTAAACGATTTTACCGAAGGGCTAAACCCACTAGTCATAGGCTTGCTAGTCTGCATGATCGGCTTATCTCTAGGTGGTACAACAGGGTTTGCCATCAATCCCGCCAGAGACCTAGGTCCTCGTTTCATTCACTTCTTATTGCCCATAGCTGGAAAAGGGACATCTGGATGGAACTATAGCTGGATACCAATTGTAGGGCCGTTTTTAGGGGGTGCATTAGGCACACTTTCCTATCAAGCCATATTTAATCAAAACATAATACCTGCTTTATACCCATGTTTATTGGCTGTGGTAGTTTTGACTGGCCTAGCTATCAGAGCAGAAAACTCAAGCCTCAAGACACCATGAAAAACACCTTCCACTTTTTGATGCTGGGCATTGCCCTGATTTTCATTCAATGTCAACCTAAAAAAGATACTATGAAATATACAAACCTAGATGTACAAGGTCATAGAGGAGCCAGGGGACTGCTACCCGAAAATACCATTCCTGCCTTCATCAAAGCCATAGAACTGGGTGTGACCACTCTTGAGCTAGACCTAGCCGTGACCAAAGACCACGAGCTACTAGTCAGCCACGACCCTTTTATGTCCTCCAAGTTTTCAACCACCTCCGAAGGACACGCCATAGGAAAGACCGAAGAACTATCTTACAACATCTATAAAATGACCTATGAAGAAATCAAATCATACGATGTGGGGACTAGATATCAAAAGCATTTTCCAGATCAAGAAAAAATGAAAGCACACAAGCCCCTGCTCAAAGAAGTAGTAGTAGCTGTCAATTCGTACCTTAATAAAAACCAACTACCACCAGTCAGATACAATATTGAAATCAAAAGTGAACCAACAGGAGACTCCACCTTTCACCCGGCACCTGCCGAATATGCGAAATTGGTGTACGATTTCATTACCACTGAGATGGACACTAGCCTACTCAACGTACAATCGTTCGACTTCAGAATTTTACAATATTTTCATGAAAATTATCCTGAAATCAAATTGGCTGTACTCGTAGAAAACCCAGCACCCATCGAAGAAAACCTAGCCAATCTGGGGTTCATACCAGATATATACAGTTGCTACTATCATTTACTAGATTCTAACAAAGTAGCTTGGCTACAAACCCATGGGATGAAAGTAATTCCTTGGACAGTAAACAAAAAAGACGACATCAAAAAAGTATTGAATTGGGGAGTAGATGGAATTATTTCCGACTATCCAAATCATGTATTAGAATTAATTTCAGATTAACTTTGAATCTTGCATAATCTTTAAAAGGGCGGATTTATCAACTATGGAAGTACCAAGTCTTAGCGACATCAAGCGTGCGCACACCAGAATAACAAAGTACATTGTGCGTACTCCGATAATGACTTCTCAGACTATCAATGACATGATAGGTGGAGAGGTTTTTTTCAAATGTGAAAATTTTCAAAAAGTAGGCGCATTCAAAATGCGTGGCGCGGCCAATATCATCATGTCTTACCGACCGGAAGAAAGGGTGAATGGGTTTGTGACACACTCGTCGGGCAACCACGCACAAGCGGTAGCTCTAGCTTCACAAGTGGCTGGAGCCAAAGCCTACATCGTAATGCCAGACAATGCTCCTCAGGTAAAAAAAGATGCCGTAAAAGAATACGGAGCTGAGATCACTTTCTGCGAGCCTACGGAAGAAGCTCGTGTAGCAGCATGCGACAAAATCATGAAAGAAACAGGTGCTATTCAAGTGCACCCTTTCAATGATCCACGCATTATCGCTGGCCAGGCTACTGCTGCCAAAGAATTTATCGAAGAGCATCCAGACCTTGATTTTATGATTTCACCAGTAGGTGGAGGGGGGTTGGCAGCTGGGTCAGCATTAGCACTCAGCTATGTGAGCCCTACCACCAAAATGATCTTGGCAGAACCCTCTGCCGTAGACGATACTTATCAGTCTTTCAAATCAGGTAAGTTGACTGGAGTGACCCAACCTGAGTCCATCGCAGATGGCCTGCTAGTTTCTGTAGGCTCACTCAACTTTGAAATCATCAAAGAACACGTAACCGATGTATTGATCGTAGAAGAGCAAGAGATTATAGATGCCATGCGACTCATCTGGGAAAGAATGAAAATCATCATCGAACCATCTAGCGCCGTAGCCGTAGCGGCTTTACTCAAAAACAAAGAGCGCTTTGCTGGAAAGAAAACAGGATTGATCCTAACTGGTGGAAACGTGCAGTTGGACAGCCTACCATTCTAAGAAAACTTCCATTCAGCACCATTGTTGTGGTGCTGAATGGAAAATTAATCATCCATAGATTGCATTGAGGATGCCAGCTAATCGAATACCTGCTTTAAGCAGGCGTTCATTTACTATAGCAATAGTAGCATAATTGTAATCGTAGTTTATTTTGCCGTTTTCTGGCAAATCATATATCGACTTACGATAAGACATGGCCTCATCTACCCATACCATCAAGTGATCACATTGCCAAGACGCTATTTGTTCTTTGCTCGCATGGTTAATCCATTTCGTATATTCTGTATAGCTGAGTTGCTGATAGTCAATTATACCACTATCCCATACGCGATGTAGGTTAGATTTTTCCCACATAAACTCTACTTTCACTTTATTCCCTCCCATGTCTTCACCATTGCCTACGTGTAGTGGTTGATGAATATCGGCTACGAGGTGCACGAGGTATTTCAAATTTTCCATTTCTGACTCGTAAGTGAATTGCTTTGATTTCAGTTCTTTGATTAATCGCTCAATAGCCTGAATGCCGTCTCCTTTTTCTGGCACTTCTAGGTCTTCGTAGCTCTTGCCATCTGGCACGGTACAATAATGCCACGGGGCCATATAGTCGTTGGCGGGATCTGCACGGACAAAATCCATATAGTTGCCCACCATACCCAACTCTTCATCGCCAAGTATGGCTTCGATGTTTTTCTTCGCTTTATTGTTTAGATGCTCATAAGCGATCTGGCCTACCACTCGATGACCCGTTTTGCCCCAAGAGAAGGCTACAGAATGAGCTACAAGCGAAAGAAAAATAATTACAATTGACTTTTTCATTTGTTTTTTGGATCATATTTAGTGTATGTGAAGATACTAAAGCTAAAACTCCTATTCAAAGATTATGACCTTGACAAATCTCATTTGCTCGGTCGAAATATTCAGCAGCTATGCGAATGACAATATTGCTGTCGAAGGGGTTGCTCCCAATATAGTCGTCTGCCTCGCTAGATTTTTCAAAAGTCCGCTCAAAGGGAATATGATTCGTCTGTAAAACATCGATAAGCTCCTCGGCATCCAAAGGATCTGTATAGGTACGAAAAGGGGATAAAACCATTTTTTTTATTTTTAGATCATAAGGGAATATAGTCCGACCTATCATATAGTAAAAAAATAGCGTGCTCCGAATTGGAACACGCCATAATCACCAACCTAACCTTAAACAATCGCGAGTGCGCGATTCTAAACTCTAACTATGCAATGCATTTGAGTTCAGAAAAGTTCCGTTGGTCCTAAATTTTAATTTTCTGATGTTTTCAACATCAGTCTTTATGCACATGCACATCCATTTGAGGAAAAGGAATATTGAGACCTTCCTTAGCAAATGTCTTGTAGATAGTTTCATTCATATCGAAGAATACACCCCAGTAGTCTTCTGCATTGACCCAAGCACGAACAGCAAAATTGACGGAACTATCTGCCAGTGCAGATACCGCAACAAACACTTCTGGGTCTTTGTGAATCCTAGCATCGGCATCAGACAAGCTTTTGATTACACTTTTGGCTTTATCGACATCATCTCCATAGGCAATTCCAAAAGTCCAATCTACCCTACGTTTAGGCTCTGTAGAGAAATTAGTCATGCTGCCAGTGGCCAAGCCTCCATTAGGAATAATAATGGTTTTGTTGTCAGGTGTTTTCAAAATGGTATTGAATATCTGAATGGCACCTACACTACCCAAGTAGCCTTGTGCATCGATTACGTCTCCTACACGAAACGGCTTAAATAGAAGAATCATGACACCACCTGCAAAATTTTGGAGTGTGCCCGACAGTGCCATACCTACAGCCAATCCAGCAGCTCCAAGAATGGCTATAAGTGAGGTCATTTCTACTCCCATGGTGGTAAGTACAGAAATCACCAAAATCACTTTCAGTAGCATCGAGGCTAAACTGACCAAAAAAGATTTGAGCGAAGGGTCAATTTCTCTCACTTCGAGAAGTTTTTTAAATCCATTGGAGAGTGCCTTTACTACCCAAAAACCTATAACGAGGACGAGGATCGCTCCGACGAGTTTGGGCCCATATGAAAATATTAGGTCAAGGATTTTTGGCATTAATTCTTCAGGAGTCATAAGATGGTGTTTTTAGTTGAGGTTTTAAATTAAATAATATTTAATTAAAGATATGTGCTGTTGATTGATTTCCCGTCTCATTAAGTTGTTTGAATAAAATAAAAACAAAAATGGCCTGCATTTCTGCAAGCCATTTTCTATCAATTAGAACTATTTAGAGATTAATCCACTTCTTCATAATTCACATAATCGCCCCCTTTGAAACTGCCTCCATCTTTGCTTTGGCGTCTATCCTTGGGGTTGTAATTGATAATCACATTGCCATCTTTAGGTTGGCGTGCTGCACGCGAACCATTAGACTGATAGGTCTGCTGACGCGCCTGGCTAGTGAAATTTGAAAACAAGGCTCGGAAAATAAACCCACCCACCTTGGCAATCACATATATGAATAGAAATAATAGGAGTAAAAACTTAAACATATTTCCTTTTACTTATCGACTGAGGTATAGGTTACGTTCAGCGTACAATTCCATAAAATAATCGTCCATTAAATCATCAATAAAATAAATCGACTCTCCTGTAGACTTCATTTCTGGCCCGAGCTCCTTGTTCACATTCGGGAACTTGTGGAACGAAAACACTGGCTCTTTGATCGCATATCCTTGTTTCTTCGGGTTGAAATCAAAATCTGTCACCTTTTTGTCTCCGAGCATCACCTTCACCGCGTAGTTGACATACGGCTCTTGGTAAGCCTTACAGATAAACGGCACCGTACGAGAAGCTCTCGGGTTGGCCTCGATAATATATACCTCATCATTTTTGATGGCAAACTGAATGTTGATCAAACCAACAGTATCAAGTGCTATAGCTATTTTTTTAGTATAATCTTCGATTTTTCTGATCACCAAGTCGCCCAAGTTGTATGGAGGAAGCACGGCAAACGAATCACCTGAATGAATCCCTGCTGGCTCTATGTGCTGCATGATACCGATAATATATACATTTTCTCCATCGCAAATCGCATCGGCTTCTGCTTCTATGGCTCCGTCCAAATAGTGATCAAGCATCACTCGATTGCCCGGAATAGATCTAAATAAATCTACCACATGCGACTCTAATTCCTCTTCGTTGATCACGATCTTCATACCCTGTCCTCCCAGTACGTACGAAGGCCGTACCAAGAGAGGGAAACCTAGCTCTTGCGAGAGCGTCAACGCCTCATCAGCCGACTCGATGATTCCAAATTTAGGGTATGGGATGTTTTGCTCTTTGAGTAAAGAAGAAAACGAACCTCTGTCTTCGGCCAAATCAAGTGCCTTGTAGCTCGTACCAATGATTTTTATTCCGTATCGCTCCAGCTTTTCAGCTAATTTCAATGCGGTCTGTCCTCCCAACTGTACGATAACTCCTTCTGGTTTTTCCAAAAGGATAATTTCATAAATATGCTCCCAGAATACAGGCTCAAAGTAAAGCTTGTCCGCAATGTCAAAATCCGTAGAAACTGTTTCAGGATTACAATTGATCATGATGGTCTCGTAGCCACACTCTTTAGCAGCTAGGATACCATGCACACAAGAGTAGTCAAACTCTATACCCTGACCGATTCGGTTAGGGCCTGACCCTAATACAATAATTTTTTTCTTGTCTGAAGGAATGGATTCATTTTCATCTTCAAAGGTCGAATAGTAATACGGCGTCTTGGCATCAAACTCTGCCGCACATGTATCTACTAGCTTATAAGTTCGTTTGATGTCGAATTCTTGTCTTTTGGCAAAAACTTCACTTTCTAGACAATCGATCAAATGAGCGATTTGTCTATCGGCATAGCCTTTCTTTTTCGCTGTGATCAGCAAAGCCTTAGGCAAAGTATCTAGCTTGTATTTCTCTATTTCGTTTTCCAGTGCTATCAACTCTTCGATTTGGTTCAAGAACCAAGGGTCGATTTTAGTCAAGTTGTATATCGTCTTGAATGGGATACCCAACTTGAAGGAATCATACACATGAAAAAGTCTGTTCCAGCTTGGGTGCTTCAAACTATATAGCAACTCATCATGGCTTTTCAATTCTCTACCATCAGCACCTAACCCGTTTCGTTTGATCTCAAGGGACTGACAGGCCTTTTGCAAAGCCTCTTGGAAGTTTCTACCGATACCCATGGCTTCACCCACAGATTTCATTTGCAACCCAAGATGCCTATCAGCGCCTTTGAATTTATCAAAATTCCAACGAGGCACTTTCACAATCACATAGTCAATCGTAGGCTCGAAAAAGGCTGACGTTGTTTTTGTAATCTGATTGCTAAGTTCATCCAAATTGTAACCTATCGCTAGCTTAGCAGCGATTTTCGCAATGGGGTAACCAGTTGCTTTAGAAGCAAGCGCCGAGGAACGCGACACCCTTGGGTTGATTTCGATGCCTATGATTTCATCCGTCTCAGGATGTACCGCAAACTGCACATTACATCCGCCAGCGAATTTCCCTATTCCTGCGATCATTTTAATGGCCAAATCTCTCATGTGCTGATAGACTGTGTCTGGCAACGTCATAGCTGGCGCCACTGTGATAGAGTCGCCTGTGTGCACACCCATTGGATCGAAGTTTTCGATCGAACAGATCACGATAAAATTGCCAATGCTATCTCGCATGATCTCTAACTCATACTCCTTCCAACCCATGATGCTTTGCTCGATGAGCACTTCATGAATAGGAGAAGCATGCAAGCCATCGTTCAATGCCTTATCAAAATCTTCTGGTTTTTCTACAAATCCACCACCAGCACCTCCTAGGGTGTAGGACGATCTGATGATCAGGGGAAAGCCAATTTCTTGTGCTATTTCTTTGCCCTCTAGAAATGATGTGGCCGTACGTCCTTTACAGGTACCCACGTTCAGTTTTTCCATCAGAAGTCTGAATTTCTCTCTGTCTTCAGTGGTCTCGATCGCATCAAAATTAGACCCGATCACACGGACATTGTGCTTTTCCCAGATGCCTGCTTTGTCGCAGTCCATGGCGAGGTTGAGCGCTGTCTGTCCACCCATGGTAGGTAGTACAGCATCGATGTCGTGTTTTTCGAGAATTTCTCGGATTGATTTTTTTGTGAGGGGCTTGAGGTAAATGTTGTCCGCTGTTACTTCATCAGTCATAATAGTCGCTGGATTCGAATTGATTAAAGTCACTTCGATTCCTTCTTCCCGAAGAGGCAGCTGGCGGCTTGTGATCCTGCATAGTCGAATTCACAAGCTTGTCCAATCACGATCGGGCCGCTTCCTATTATAAGTATTGATTTGATGCTGTTATCCTTTGGCATTGCGGAGTGTTTTTTAATTAACTAAGGGTACTCTAAAATTGCGCAAAGTTAGGGGCAATTGGGCGTAATAAAAAGATTTGTTGGCATTGTCTCCGAATTTTATTGACAAGCTATCGCCATCTTTTTGTTCATTCAAAAAATATGGTATTACTTTTAACCCAGAATTGTAAAAACGCTATGAAAAAAACACAGTTGACCTTATTCGTTGCCATCCTTTCTTTGGCTCTTTATTCTTGTGGATCCTCCACTGAAGAAATGTCTAACAGTCTCGTGGGTGATTGGAAAGTACAATGGATCACTTATCCAGAGCAAAATGCCCCCGCCAATGACAGCATCAACTACACCATGAACGGTCTGATGAACATCAAAGGCGATGGTAAAATCACTATCAATGCCTATGGATATGAAAATTGTATCTTCGGAACAGACACCCTCATCCATACACTCAATTGGAAGTTGGAGAATGATACCACATTGAACCTAACCAATGATGGTGACAAATATGGTATCCCATACACCATCAAAGATTTTTCTGAAAACAAGATAAAACTACAATTGGTACAAGACGTCTATTTGTTTTTGAGCAAATAGACGGTTTATTTCCAGCGGTTGGTTCGTTCGGCCTCTTCCTGAAATTCCGAAGCCAGTGAGTGAAACCTCGCCTTGAGGAGGGTTTTTCTCCCTGTCATATTTTTGGCAAAAATCAGCTCACACTTTCCCACCACTCGCTTCCAATGAGAAGCGAGTATGTTGGCCGTTGATTTCAGTTTGCCCAATACACTTGGCACCGCATGGTAATCTTGCTGCCGAATGAATCGGAAAAACAGGCTTTTTCTTATAAGCAAATACCTTGGATCCTCCACAGGAGCCACGAGCTCTTGCAGGCTATTGATAAAAAGACTCTTTTCAAACGTGGTTCCCCCTTCGAGGTGACTGTACACTTCACCAAATTCATTTACAGTGGTCTTAATTTCTAACTTATCTAATGGCGTATGGATATGCTTAGTTTCTACTAATGATTGGATCAAGGCCGTACTGATGGCGTGTAAATCTTTGGAAATGTCTCTGTACTTCACATACATCTTAAAAGCCATAACCAAACGAGTACCGAAAAAGAAAAATAAGCCCGCAAAAAATAAGCCCACCACGGTCGTCAAACCATCTTTGGTTTTCAGCATCTGACGCATTCTAGGCAGCTGCTGAACAAAATCTTGCATATAAAAACCAACGCCCACTCCTAACTCTACAAGCACCCACTTGACTGTTTTATTAAGATAAAGTGACTTTTGCTTTTTATAAGGTGTGATTTCTTTGTAAGGAATTTTAATTTCTTCCACCAGCGTAGTGCCGTTTTGTATAGCCTCATGCCACTGGGCACGAAGTAGGTCTCTTTCTTTCGCTGACCTATGCATTCGCTGATTCAAATCGCCAATGGTAGTGGACCCCAATACACTAGGCAGCTCCAATCGGTTCAACCCATTCTCTATCGTCCGATACTCTCTTTCGGACAATCCCACAAAGCCCTTGAACCTACGCCTGAGCAAATCTACATCTCTACCTCCCGAAGGGTCCGTAGGATCTGCACACACCAGATGCCAAATATTACTCGTCTTTTCTTTATTGGATCGAATCGTACGAATCGCTCTACCCCTCATCTGATTAGACATTACAAAAGACCCTACAAAACTGGCTAAAATCAGAACATTGATAGATGGAGCATCCCACCCCTCTCCCAAGAGAGATTTAGTGCCTACCAGCACTTGAATATGCCCTGCATGAAAAACTTGCGTGACAATGTATACCAAGTTTTGCCGAAGTTTAGCGTCTAACTGCACTACTAGGTAATTAGGATCATAGGCCAGAGGATCTGCCTTGACGTCCTCATGCCCAAAAGCAGCTGCAAAAGAAATAAAGGAAGATAAAGCACTGGCTGGCAGGATAACCAAAGACCCTGTAAGAACACCCAACTTCGAATTGATACTTGAATCTCTTCTCAGCGATTCGAATATAGGAACTACACCAAGTTTTGTAATAGGTACCTTATCAGACAAAAATTCCTGCCGGATAAAATCTCCCAATATGACCTGACGAAGGTCATCTTTCAACACCCCTTGTTCAAATCGAGTGATTTTCTGAATACTAGCTAGTTTGCCAATACTAGCTGTAAGCACTTTGTCCAATTTAGAATCATCAGCAAGTTTGATTTTTTTTCGCTCCAATGCTCCACCACGCTTGAGCTGACGAATGATTTGCTGCTGATGCTGCTGACTCACAGGATCTTCCGTTTCAAATTCATTTAAATAATAATCTAACAGATGTGCTAACCATTCCAAATCAAGTTTGGGGAGCTGGGCTTTCTGGTTGCCCGTAATCTCAAAGTGATACTTTGTAAGCGAAACTTGGTGATGATGAAGGAAAACGAGGAAAGCCGAATAATAAGCCATATGATTATAAATCCATTCATGTTCCTCCTTTGGGTTCGTAACCGATGAGTGATTAGCAATATGGCTGAGCAATACGGCATCTTTAGACAAAGAATCAAATAGTCCTTTAATATTAGCTCTATAGCTTTTGAGCTTAGCTAATTCCACTGCTGAAGGTTCCGATATTTGTATGTAATCTTGATGTGGACATAAGTCGCCTTCTTTGACCAATTCGGGCACCGAGATTTCGGTGTCGACAGGGCCATTGAGAGTGAGATACCTATTCCACTCAGCATACGACACATCATAAGGTGGCGTAGCAGTGAGTCCCACTACAGTGGGCTTTAGCACTTCTTTAATTTGAATAATAGACTTCCACCATTCATTTTTTAGGTGATGTGCTTCGTCTATCACAATCGTCCCCAATCGAATATCCTTTAGTGATTGGATGACGTTTTCTATTTTTTTCTTTTGTACCCTTCGGGGCTTTGAATGCTCCTTAGCTTCTAACTCATCAAGTTCGTCTTCTAGCTCTTGCTCACCAGAGCATGCCGCATGAAGCCCTTGATAGGTGCTCACCGTAACAAACCCTGGTGATTGGATGTGGTTAGAAATCCAACTGGGCCTCTGATCAGATTGCAAAAACAATTCGCAAAACCGTTGAATCCATTGATTTCGGATGGCAATCGTAGGGGCTAGTATAAGCGTAGGTTTGTCCAAACGAAGCATGGCTTCTAAGCCGAGTACTGTTTTGCCAGAACCTGGCGGTGCGATCACATGCAAATGATTATCATCAAGATGCTCTTGGAGATCATCCAAAACTCTTTTTTGGTATTTTCTCCACTCATACTTAAACTGGATGTGTTTAGGAAATGCTTCTAGTTTCATAGGAATATTTCAAACGCCAATTTATACATCGTAAGTTGTTTTTTACTCCCTCCTCTCTCTGTTTCTGGCTTAAATTTTTTGCATTCAAGAATATCCACTCATCAAGCCCTATTGATTTTTTGTCGTAATTTCGAACCATGAACAAAACCTTCTTTCTCCCCATCATATTCCTATTATTAAGCCTTTCGGCTAAAAGTCAGGGTGTTTCTGCTTCTTTTATCATACCAAAAAATGGCTATGTATCTGTCCCCGTAAGCCCACTCTCTGTACGTGGACTGGGACTTAGTTTTGGTATACTGGGTATCGAAACGGGTGCTTCTTTGTACAACATGCCTGGACTACCCATGACGGGCTTGCCTTTTGATGCGGACGAGCCACTCACTGGACCACATTGGTCGATTATCGTACCACTACAACTCTCTCTCACCTTTGATGCTGATGCGATGTCCGTCAAGTTTCTTGGTGGTGGATTTGGCATGGGACACATAGCACCACGCATCAACTATGGCAACATGGATCGAGCCATTCGCGATTTTGAAAACTGGGATGTCACCAATGCCGATCTAGAGGTAGAAAATAAATTAGGATTTGGCTGGATGGCTGGAGTGGAATTGGCCTTCCATGTCAATAAAAATTTTTCCATCACCACGGAAGTACAATATCTGAAAGGGGATTCTGGTGCCGCCATTACTGGCGCATACTCTGGAGGTTCTATAGGAGGAAATATAGAGACCAGATCGGTTGCTTATCCTGATGCCGTCACCGCCTTAGAAGGGGTAGAGATCTCTATTGGAGTAAAAATGAATAAGTAAGCAATCCCGTTAGTCTCTCTTACAAAGCAAACCACTATGCGGTTACTGGGTCAAACTGTTTTTGTATAAAATCTCTTACCTGCTCCATGAGCCACATTGGAGTAGACGTAGCACCACAGATTCCTACAGAATCTGTCGATTTGATCCAGCTTAGGTCTATTTCTTCTTCGCTACCTACGAAATAACTACGCTCGTTAAAGTTTTTGCAGACACCATAGAGTGCTCTACCGTTAGAGCTTTTTTTGCCACTTACAAAAATGATCACATCATGCTTTTGAGAGAATTTCTCCATGCTAGGCTCTCTGTTAGAGACCTGACGACAAATGCTATCATTGGCTTTGAAGTCCGTGACTTCTAACTCGCCTTTGGCTTCCGTTATTCTGGCCTCTATCATTTCCTTAAGGCGATAAAACCCTTTGGTGCTTTTGGTGGTCTGGCTGTATAGGGTAACGGGTCTAGAAAAGTCGATTTGCTCTAAATCTTCATCTTCCATCACGATGATAGCCTTTTCTTTCGTTTGACCAGTGAGCCCGATTACCTCGGCATGCCCTGGCTTTCCATAGATCACAATCTGACCCTCTTGCTCTTCCATTTGATCGAAAGATCCTTTCACTCGGTTTTGTAATTTGAGTACTACCGGACAAGAGGCATCGATCAGTTCGATGTTGTTTTCGATAGCTATTTTATACGTTTCAGGTGGTTCGCCATGGGCTCTGATGAGCACCTTACAATCCTTCAAATCTTTAAGATCGTCATTGCTAATAATGACCAAACCCTTGCCTGCCAATCGTTCGACTTCCATATGGTTGTGTACGATATCACCTAGGCAGTAGAGCTGCCCACTATCGTTGAGCTCGTCTTCTGCCATCTCGATGGCATACTCTACACCAAAACAATACCCAGAGTTTTTATCTATTTCTATGTTCATCGGATTTGTACAAGCATTTGATGCAAAATTAAATTAATTCCATTTGAACTGAATGAAACAACTAGCGGTATTCTTTTGAGTTTCATACATTATTCAGATTACTCAAAGCAACCTGAATGATTATTTATAGAAACCTAACCGCCCATGATCATTCGAAGATCTTCAATGGAAGGAGAAGCGCAGTCTTACACATTCATCATCTTGCCCGTAGCCAACTGCACAATGTGATCCACCTGCTCTTCAAGAAACATATGAGTAGTATCTACATCTACCGCATCTGCAGGTCGTACCAACGGACTCTCTGCTCTAGTCGTATCTATTTTGTCGCGAGACCGGAGGTTTTCTTTCACCTCATCCAAGTCTACCAATTGGTCTTTATCAAAGAACTCTTTTTGACGACGTTCGGCACGAACATCAAAATCTGCATTCATAAAAATCTTCAGTTCTGCATCGGGAAATACTACCGAACCTATGTCTCGGCCATCCATGACGATACCCTTTGACTTGCCCATTTTTTGCTGCTGTTTCACCATGGCTGCTCTCACCGCTTTGATAGCTGCTACTTCGCTCACCTTTTGAGAGATTTCCATTTTGCGGATTTTCTTTTCTACATTCAAGCCATTGAGAAACGTCTCATTCTGGTTAGAAGACTTATTGTGATGAAAAGTAATGCTGATTTCGTCTAAGGCTTTACTCACCGATTTAGGGTTCGTCAGATCGATATAGTGCTCTATAAAATAGAGGGTGACAGACCGATACATAGCTCCCGTATCTACATATGCATAGTTTAGGGCTGCAGCTACACGTTTGGCTGTAGAACTTTTGCCGCAAGCTGAGTAGCCATCTATGGCAATAATGATTTTTTTCATGAGGTATTTGGCTCAAGTTGGAGTTAATGAAATTCTAAAGTTTTAGGTCGCTATAGATGCTAGCAGTCTTTTATTGGACAAGGAATCGGTTTGCCTTGTTTGATCTTCCTTGGTTTTCTCTCCTTAGGATAATGAGATGACTTGCATGAGCTAAAACTGAGTAGCAACCCTAATAAAAGTAATGAAAAAATGCGTGAGGTATGTTTGAGACCCATGTAATTTTTTGTTTAAACAAATATAGTCACAATGCATTTTTGAATGCAATTGTTGCAATATCATATATAACGGCGTATCTTAAAAAGATTGCGTTGACTATGCCAGCTATTTTTTCGGCCTTTTTAAAGGTTTTTCAAAGCCAATAAATCCAAACAACAGATACACTTCGTATCTGTTTAGATTTTAAACCAAAACAATAAGCAGCATGAGTACCATTTCCGCAAAGGCAGACGATATCAAGTGGCCTGAAATTTTTAGCCTAGGAGCTTTAAACGTATCAGTAGTGATCAGTTGGATTGCCTATCATGAGTACCAGCCTATCCTCTTAGAAAATTTTAGTTTCAATCATTTAGCTGATTTTTTGATCGTGACCAAAGCGATCGTATTGATATTGATCCCCGCACTGGCAGGACTTCTTGCCGATTATTTACTGGGTAAAAACGGCAAATTTTTCACCCTATTCACAGTAGGTATAGGAGCTACTGCAATGATCTTTATGATCGTGGCCTCTATCATAGGTGCTGGTCCTGCGGGTGCTCTCAAACCCTTCTTGCCCTATATGATCATCCTATGGCTAGTCTCTATGAATCTATTCATCAGTCCAGCCTATTCTATGATCGAAGCCTTTGCACCAGCACAAAAACTTCCCATTGTCATGGGTTTCTTGTTTCTGGTAACTGAGCTTGTGTATGCATTGGAGCCCTTGGTCGTTGGCCTGGTGCAGTTTTTTGGAGATACCCTGACTTTCATAGTTGGGGGTATTCTGATCTCAGTTAGTGGCTATTTTTTCCATAAAATTTCTTCGGACGAAGTCATTTCTAGAAAAAAGGAAATGCTAACTGCCACAGCCAAACCCCAGAGTTTAGAAAGCTATATCGCCATCTTAGTGATCGGCTTGGCACTGGGCATGGGTAAGGCCTTTTTGGTAGAGTACATTCCGGCCAATTTTGAAGCCAACTTTCCCGATCTGGGCAATACTGGCAGCTATGTATCTTTTGCGCTACTGGGTATGTCGGCTATTCTTGCCTTTGCGATCAGTAAGAAGGTTGCCGTTTGGGAAACTCAAAAAGTCCTAGTAGCTAGTCTAGTTATCATGGGTATAGGGGCACTTATTTTATTATTTTCATCAAGTGTATCAGTTTCCATTGCTGGTGGCATAATCACTGCCATTGGTTTTAGTGTGCTCAACATTAGCGGGCTGCCATTTGCTATCAACCAACTCTCTGTCAAACACATCACCTATGGTGTGGGAATTTATATCGGCGCATCAGAAGTATGCACCGGATTTTTCGAATACTATTTTAGATAAAAAAGAGGCTTATTGGCTGTGAGTCGGCACGAGGTATTGTGCTGGCTTGCAGTACTAGGCTTTCTTCTCTTCAAAGCCCCAATACTTGACCATAAAAGTAACGCCCCACAAAAACAGCGGTATACTTAGCCATTGCCCCATGTTGAGCGGAATATCTGCTTCCCAAGCCTCTTGGTTTTCTTTGAAAAACTCTACGATAAACCGCTCCGACCAAAGCATAGTCATGAAAAAACCAAAAAGAAACCCTTCTTTGAGCTGAGTACGGTGATGGTACCATACATGCGCCAGTATCAAAAACATAAAGATACAAGCCAACGACTCATACAACTGTCCTGGATGTCTCGGGATGCCAAGCACGTCAATTTTGGCGTATTGCACGCCTCCTGATTTGTACAACTCATAGGGCATTTCCATCCCCGACTGATAATAGATGTGTTTGCTTATGCTCGTTTGTCTAGCCAGAGCATTCGGTATACTTCTTTCAAAGAAACTTTGGGAAGTAACTGGGTCTAGTTCTATTCCGCGCTTATACTCTAGCACAATTTGTATCGGCACCAATCCAGCGCTATCGCTCACGGCTTTTCCTCCTTTTTCAAACGAAACATCTTCAAGCCGTTCGTCTCCTTTCAAAAACATATCTTCAACACCACGGGCGAATACGATTCCAGAATCTGAACCTGTAGGTAGCCCAATAATTTCCGAATTCATAAAATTGCCAAATCGGATAAATGCCCCTACCAATACCGTAACAATAGCTACTCGATCAAGAATCCACAGATAGGTTACTCCATATTTTCTAGCATAGAGATACAACGCGATAAACATCCCAATGGCTCCCCCATGACTCGCAAGTCCACCTTCCCAAATTTTAAATATCTCAATAGGGTTGCCCAAATAATACGAAGGGTTGTAAAACAGACAGTGGCCCAATCTAGCACCTACCACTACTGCGATGACCAAATACATCGTCAACTGATCTACGTCTTTTGGGTTCTTGTTTTCTTTTTTGAAAATCCAATACATGACCTGCTGTGCCACGATAAATCCCATGGCAAACAATAGTCCATACCAACGTACTTCTCTACCAATGCCAGGAATAGTAAACATTTCTGGACTAGGGCTCCAAATGATAAAATCGAGAATAGATGTCATGCTTTGTTATATTTTTCGCCAGAAGTACGGCGTGAGTAAAATCAATACGGTAAAAAGTTCGAGACGGCCAAGTAGCATTAGAAAAGATAAGCACCACTTGCCCAAAGCAGGAATCTCTGAAAAATTGTCGACAGGCCCTACCTGACCCAACCCTGGGCCAATATTGCCCAAGCAAGTAGCCACCGAACCAATAGCTGTCAGAAAATCCGTTCCGATCCAAGCCATAAGCACCGAGCCTATGGCAAAGATGGAAATATAGATCATAATAAAAGCTAGGATGTTGAAGGTAATGTCTCTATGTACAGCTTTTTTATTGAGCCTTACGGGAATGATCGCCGATGGGTGCAGTTGTCTTTTGAGCTCCAAGATACTGTTTTTGAACAAGATGATATGACGTACAATTTTCACGCCCCCAGCGGTACTACCTGCCGAAGCACCGAAAAACATCATCACAAACATAAGCACGACAATAGACGATGCCCACTGACTATAATCAGCCGTAACGTACCCCGTGGTGGTAATGATAGAAACGACTTGGAACAATGCATCTCTAAAAGATTGCTCTACGCCTAAACCTGACCTGTTGTACAGACTAATGGCACATATCGCAGTAAGTAGAATACAAAATCCCGCATAAAATCTAAATTCTTCGTTGCGGTATACGGTCATAAATTTACCATGCAGCCCAAAGTAGGTCATGGTAAAATTAGTTCCCGCCAAAAACATAAACAGCGTAATGACATACTGAATATAAGGCGACTCATAGTATGCCACACTTGCATTTTTGGTGGAGAATCCTCCTGTTGCCATGGTCGTCAGGGCATGGTTGATGGCATCATAGAAAGTCATCCCTCCTAGCCATAGTAGCACCACTTCTGTGAGCGTAAGCCCTACATAAATCAGCCACAGCCGTTTAGCCGTTTCAGTGATTCTAGGCTTCAACTTGTCTGGCGTAATACCTGGCGCCTCTGCCACAAACAGCTGCATGCCACCAATACCTAAAATAGGCAAAATAGCTACCGCCAATACTATAATGCCCATGCCCCCTATCCACTGTGTAAGGCTTCGCCAAAAGAGAATCCCCTTGTCTACGGCTTCTATATCCGTGAGGATAGTAGCTCCGGTAGTAGTAAACCCTGAAATGGTTTCGAAAAAGGCATCTGTAAAATTGGGAATGGCTCCGCTCAACATATAGGGCAGCGTACCAAAAGCCGACATGGCAAGCCAGCCTAAAGTCACAATCAGGTACCCGTCCTTCTTTTTTAATTCTTTGCTTTTGTTTTTGCGCGTAAGTATAAAGGCGATATAGCCGACCACCATTGTGATCCCTCCAGACTTGAGCAACGGCACCAAATCTCCATCATCAAAATGCAGACTGAATGGTATACAAAGCATCATGAAGGCACCATTGAGCAAAAGTAACAGCCCTAGGACGTTGACAATGACTTTATAGTTGAATCTCATTTGAAGTATCCTTCTACTTTTCTAATGCACTCTGATCTACTCAAAACCACTACACGATCTTTTACTTCGAAGTGAAAATTGCCTCGGGCAATGTGTCCTTTTCCGTTTCGGATAACGCCCCCAATAATAGCAGACTTGGGGAAATTTAGGTTTCGGAGTTCGTGCTTGAGAATTTTAGAACCTTCGGTCACTTCAAATTCCAAAATTTCAGCATCTACTCCATGTATAGTGGTCATGTTGACCACCTGACCTTTTCGTATGTATCTGAATATAAAACTGGCCGCAATCAGTTTCTTATTGATCATTGTATCCACTCCAATGTTTTGTGAAAGGTGGATATAATCCATATTTTCTACCAAAGAAATGGTTTTGCCTACGCCATGGTTTTTAGCCACGAGCGAAGAAATGATATTTGTTTCGGAATTGCCCGTCACGGCGATGAATGCATCCATCTCGTCGATTCCTTCTTCCTTGAGCAGTTCCACATCTCTGCCATCTCCATTGATAATCATGGTGTTTTGCAAGGTATCGGCCAGTTCAAAACATTTGTCCCGATCTTCTTCAATGAGTTTGATGTTGTATTTTTTACTCAACTGCAAAGCCGCTTGTATCCCTATCTTGCTCCCTCCCAGTATCATGATATTTCGGATGTCTTCGCTTTGTTTTTTAGCAAGATCCAGCACGCGCTCTACTCCATCGGGCTGACAGATGAAGTAAGCATGATCGTTATTCAAAAATTTATTTTCCCCATAAGGAATTATCGTTTCCCCATTGCGAAGAATCGCAACGGTGGTAAAACTGTGATCGGGATTGAGATAAGCCGCTTCTACAAGCGTCTTACCATTGAGCTCAGATTGCTCATCGATGGTGATTCCCACGAGCGACAACGTCCCTTTTTCGAAATCGAAAAGATCCGTAAGTGCAGTCTGTTTGAGCAGACGTTTGATCTCCTTGGCTGCTAGGGATTCTGGCGAAATAATTTCATCTATACCAATATCCTTGAGATCGAGTATTTCTTTTTTATGCAAGTATTCTGTGTTGGTAATACGTGCGATGGTCTTGCGAGCACCTAAATTTTTGCCAATGATGGAAGTAGAAATGTTGGTAGCCTCAGACTCTGTCACAGCAATGAGTAAATCCGCCTTAGCAACTTGTGCCTCTTCTAGCGTACGAAAAGACGTAGAATTGCCCTTAGTCGTCTGCACATCCAGATGATTGGAGATGTACTGCAGCTTATCATCATCTGTGTCTATGATGTTAATATCGTGCGATTCAAAGGCCAGTAGTTTGGCTAAATGAAACCCAACATCCCCTGCACCTGCTATTATAATCCTCATATCTGGCTTATTCCTTTACCGGTTGGTGTTAGCAAATATAAAAAAACCCTCCTGCTGTGAAACTAATCCTGAGTTTAGTTCTTATAAATTTGATGAGTTCCATTCTTTAAATAAGTTTTGTTCCTCTGGTCATTTCTTTTTTGCCAGGAGGGCCGTCCAATTCTTCGGTTTCAAACCCTACTGCTTTGAGGTCTCTTTTGAACTGACCCTGTGCACAATAAGTCACAAACACTCCATTAGGAGTCAGTAGATCATACATTTTGCGTAAGACTTCGTACGACCACATCTCGGGCTGTTTCGATGGTGCAAAAGCATCAAAATAAATCAAATCAAAACACTCAGAATCTGGATTGAAATCTGCAATATCTGTTTTTACTTTCGTCAATGTCAACTGATCCGAAATTTGACTCTCCTCCTCCCATGTTGCTTGATGCAATTTGGTAAAGAGTTTCTTAGACATCTCTCCCGATTTTTGATCTTTGTAGTTGAGCTGAGCCACTAAATCTGGTGCTAGTGGATATTTTTCTATAGATGTAAACCTAATGTCGATCTCCTGCCCGAGTACTGCCATCGTTGTAAGCCATGGGTTGAGACCCGTACCAAAGCCTATTTCTAATATTCGAATGATTTTCTGTTCTTTATGTTTTTCACGAAAGTGATCTAATCCCATTTTAAGAAAAACATATTCTGACTCGGTAATCGCCCCATGCGTGGAATGGTAGGTTTCGTTCATCTCTGGTATGAGTAGTGATGACGACCCATCTCGGGTTTCTATAACTTGGATATCAGACATGCTTATAGATGAGTGCGACGGCGTGTGCAGATACGCCCTCTTCTTTACCCACAAAGCCGAGTTTCTCTGTGGTAGTAGCTTTTATAGATACGTCGTCCGCGTCGACACCCATCACTTTGGCCAATACACGCTGCATTTCAGGAATGTGAGGATTGATTTTAGGTCTTTGTAGGCAAATCGTACAATCCAAATTACCCACCTCATAGTTTTTGTCGCGGATAAGCTTCATCACATCGGCCAGCAAGATCTTGCTGTCTATCCCTTTGAACTGCGGATCGGTATCTGCAAAATGGAACCCAATGTCGCGTAGATTAGCTGCACCAAGCAGCGCATCACAAATCACATGGATCAGTACGTCTGCATCAGAATGCCCCACCGCTCCATGCGTATGCGGCACTTCTATACCGCCCAGCCAAAATGGCTGCCCCTCTGCCAACTGATGCACATCGTAGCCGTAGCCTATTCTTATATTTGGTTTCATATCTTCAATGATATAATGAGTTTGATGATCTGATTTTCAATCATTGATTCACTCATTTCGTTTTAGCTTTTTCCCAGTACTCATCCATTTCGGCTAGGGTCATTTCTCCCATTTCTTTGCCGTCTTTTTTGCTCTCTGTCTCTAGGTATTGAAATCTTTTGATAAATTTTTTGTTGGTGCGCTCCAGTGCTTCTTCTGGGTCTATATTCACAAATCTGGAATAGTTGACCAATGAGAACAGCAAATCGCCGAACTCATCTCGGGCTTTTTCTTGGTCGTTATTTTCTACTTCTGCTTTAAATTCGTCTAACTCCTCGTACACCTTATCCCAGACTTGTTTTTCGTTGTCCCAGTCAAAACCTACTCCTCTAGCCTTTTCTTGTATTCGCATGGCCTTTACCATAGCAGGTAGCGACTTAGGCACGCCGCCCAATACAGACACATTGCCTTTTTCTTTGAGTTTGAGCTTTTCCCAATTCTCTTTTACGTCCTTTTCATTCTCAACTTTCACATCTCCATAGATGTGTGGGTGGCGATGCACCAACTTGTCACAAATACCATGTAGTACGTCCGCGATATCGAAGGCGTTGGTCTCCGAGGCTATTCTAGAGTAGAATACCATGTGTAGCATCAAGTCTCCTATTTCCTTTTTCACCTCCTCTAGGTCGTTTTCCAAAATGGCATCTGACAACTCGTAGGTCTCTTCTATCGTAAGGTGACGAATAGAGGCGATGGTCTGCTTCATGTCCCACGGACAGTTTTCGCGGAGCTCGTCCATGACGGTGAGCAGTCTGTCAAAGGCCGCCAATTTGGCCGAACGGTTAACATCTGGCTTACTTTTTGCGATGGGCATGAAATATGAGATTAAGCATTAAAGTGGAACTTTTGGCAAAGCTATTGGCTTTAATGTATAAATTTGCATTCAACTTTTGAAAATATGACTACAATATTGTTAGGAATTGGTTTTGTGGCAATATTCTTCATTTTTATGAGCGTTAGACTCATCTTCTTGAAGGATGGACAATTTAAAGGCACTTGTGCCTCGCAAAACCCTTATCTCAATAAAGAGGGAGAGGCTTGTGGCTATTGTGGAAAAACAGTGGCAAGTGGGGATGCCTGTGGCAATCCTGAAAACGAAGTAGATAAAGTCATGAGCAAATTTTAATTTGTCGGATTTCACGACAACCAGCATTTCTTAAAAGAATTTAAAAAAAACGTATTTACGGGGGCTCAGGCAAAAATTTGAAAGACTTTTCGAATTTCAATGGTTTGTCTAGTTTTGCGCACCCAAAAAAACTATACATCAACTAGATGACACTTATTAAATCAATTTCTGGGATTAGAGGCACCATAGGCGGCAAAGAAGGAGAATCCCTGACTCCGAATGACGTAGTAAAATACGCTGCAGCATTCGGGTACTGGGCAAAGGAGAATTCTGGAATTAGCAAAGTAGTGATCGGTAGAGATGCCAGACCATCTGGTGAGCTAATCACAAAAATAGTAACAGGCACCCTTCAAGGACTCGGCATAGATGTGGTAGACCTCGGACTATCTACCACTCCTACTGTAGAAATGGCCGTGCCCGCTGAAAACGCTGGCGGCGGCATCATCATCACCGCTAGCCACAATCCAAACGGCTGGAATGCGCTCAAACTCTTGAATGCTAAAGGAGAATTTATCTCTGCTGCCGAGGGCGAAAAAATATTAGAACTTGCCGACTCTGGTGAAATCGAGTTTGCCGTTTCGAAAGAAATCGGCAGCTATGAAGAGAATGATTCATATATAGATTATCATATCGATAAAATATTGGAGCTGGATTTGGTAGATATAGAAGCTATCAAAAACAGAAAATTTAAAATTGCCGTAGATGCCGTCAACTCTACTGGAGGGATTGCTATTCCTAAGTTGCTTAACAAATTAGGAGTCAGCGATTATAAAATATTCTTTGGAGAGCCTAATGGCCTCTTTCCCCACAACCCTGAACCACTACCAGAAAACATCACACACATCTGTAATGAGGTAGAAGGTGGGCATCTAGACCTAGGGATCGTAGTAGATCCGGATGTAGACCGTCTGGCTTTCGTGGGTGACAATGGGGAGCCTTATGGTGAAGAGTACACCTTGGTGACAATTGCTGATTATGTAGTAAAAAACAAGCCAGGCAATACGGTATCCAACATGTCCTCAACCCGAGCACTAAGAGATGTAACCGAACGAGCAGGTGGTCAATACGAAGCTTCTGCTGTAGGTGAGGTAAACGTGGTAAACAAAATGAAAGCAACCAACGCCGTGATAGGTGGCGAAGGCAACGGAGGAGTGATCTTTCCTGAGTTACATTACGGCAGAGACGCTTTGGTTGGTATTGCGTTGTTTCTGACACATTTAGCCAAGTTTGGCAAATCGGCTTCTCTACTAAGAGCCATGTATCCTAACTATCACATTTCTAAAAACAAGATAGACCTCACTCCGGATATTGATGTGGATTTTGTGCTGGAAGAAGTGAAAAAAAAATACGCCAAACAGCCAATCAATACAGAAGATGGTGTGAAAATCGAATTTGACAAGGAGTGGGTACACTTGAGAAAATCGAACACAGAGCCAATCATCAGAATCTACGCTGAATCCGACTCTAGAAACACCGCAGATGCCATGGCCAAAAAACTGATGATGGACATCAAAGAAATCGTAACGGAAAAGGTAGAGGACTAACCTTCACACTTTTTGGCAAAATTTTAAAGTCCCATGAATCTGGGACTTTTTTTATTCCTGTGAGAATACCTCCTCAAAGAAATTTTTCATGGCTTGCCAAGCTCGCCGATTAGAAGAGGGTTGATAATACATCCCCTTTTCAGGAAATTTGGCTGCTGGATTGGTGAAAGCATGCCCCGTATGACCAAAGGCCAATATTTGCCAATCAGCATTTCGAGCGGTGAGTTCATGCCCTAGTGCCACGGTACTTTCTGGACTCGCCATTGGATCTTCCCACCCATGTAGTACCAATACAGCTGCCTTGATGTCCCCTTGGTGATTCACATTAGGTTGATCATATATACCATGAAAACTAACCACTCCTCCTACATCGGCACCCGAGCGAGCTAAATCCAACATACACTTCCCTCCGAAGCAAAATCCAATGCCTCCTGTTTTTGTAGCGTCTACTTGCTCGTGATTTTTGAGTGCATCGAGTGCCAGAGCAATATTGTTGAGTAGCAGTGCTCGATCGTCCAAAAATGGCTGCATCAAGGCATCTGCCTCTTCGGGTATGGATGTATGTTTGCCTTCTCCATACATATCTATGGCAAAACCTACATAGCCCAATTTGGCAATCTCCTCGGCTTTATTGAACTCAAAGTCTCCCCGTCCTCGAAAAGTGTGAACCACTAGGACTCCAGGTTTTGGTTCTTGGATAGTATCATCCCAAGAGATAACTCCTTCGAATGTGGCTTTTGACTTTGGGTCTTGATATACAATTTTTTCAGAATGGATCATAAGGCTAAAATTTATCTATCACTTCTCAAAGCACTATCAGTTGTTTATCTTTTTATTTACTTGATCTCTGATTTTAAAAAACTCGTATTGTAACTCTGTCCCTTTCTTCTTGTCAAACCTAAAAGTATTCGTGCCAGGGTCGAGTAGCACTTCAAAAAACTGCTCATTGAGCTCGCCGGACATCTCATGCGTACTACGTACCTCCGAATCGCGGAGATGCAGCTGACTAGCATACTCAACAGGCAAATTCAACATGATAAAATCTTCTATATAGAGATCATGGTCTTTCCCATAAAGTTTTATTTTGATTCCCTGCTTGGTTTTCTGAAACTGTGTGCGATACAAATAGACTCGGCCTAAAACATCGCTCGACTGCGGCAGCCTTTCCACAAAATTTCTTTCGTTGTAGTGCTCCACTACCGTGATAATCTCATCCCATTTATATTTTAACTCGGGGGCATTGAGATAGGCTGTTGATTCCTCATCGTCCGACACGAAAGACTGAAATACTTGGAGCCGCTTGGCTTTCTTTGCTTTCGACTCTGTCACCCCAAATACTTTTTCGAATCTCCCATCTTTTTCTAAATAGAGACTTTGGTCGTTGCCCGTATTTTCGAATAAGGTCAAACGACCTACGGCTATGCGCTTCAAGAAAAAATAGCCTGAATAATCCATACCTGGATTTTTCTTCAAAAAATAGGCTCGCTCTTTTGAGCCTTTGGTATAGCCAAAAACTGAATCGAAAGGATAAGCTTCAAATTCTTTCGTTAGCGAATTTTTCACTTTCAAGTGATCATTGGCCATAGCCAACCTAAGTATGCCAATCCGCTTACCATTGCGCAACACAAGCGTGTCTTGTGCGTGTCCGTTGAGGCATACGAAAAAAATAAATCCGATTATAATAGTAACTCTCACCAGCTTGGGGGTTTTGGTCATTGATCTTCAAATATATAAAAGGACAACACGCCACAATCCCTACCGTGCAAAAAGTATAAAAAAGTCTGCCCTTTCGACATGAGCAGACTTCAATCTATAAACTTAAAAATCAATCAAAACTGTATCCTATACATAAGATCTGGGAAGAACCCTATTTGTTCCACTTCATTGATCTCGTCGGTCACTTCATTGTACCTTCTTTCATAGACATTTTTTCGGTTAGTTACATTTTGCAGGTCAATAAAAAACTGGTGCGACACATTTTTCTTAGCACTATTGATACGAACGCCCAGTTTTACATCCCAGCGGAAATAATCATCATAGCGCAACGCATACGCTTGATTTTCGAATAGCACTTCTTCACCTCCATTGTTTCGAGTGCCGTCTAGGTCGATCGGCGTGTAGGGTTTGCCTCCCGATGTGGTCAGTTTTGTGTCAAAAGTCCATGCATTTTTTTGTCCTCTGCCAAACTTCCACTCTTTACCAAAAAGCACATTGTACACAAAATGATTGTTGAAGGCCGTATTTCGTTGCACACCATCACTTCCTTCATATTTCGAATCGAATAGCGAGGCCGTCATGAGCAAATAATAACTATTGCTAAAGAATTTTTCGAGTGTCACTTCTGCTCCATAGTTTCGCCCTGTACCTTCATTCACCAAAGAGCCTCTTTCTTCAAATTCAAAATCAGCCCCTTCGTTGAGAATAGAGTAGCTACTTGATACTTGCTCCACAGGCACATCAAAAAGATACTGGATATAGGTTTCCACTTTTAGTCTCCAACTTGGACTAAGGTTTCGGTCATACCCTAGCACCACATGATGACTTCTCGTAAACCCCAAATTATCATTAGTCATTTCGTACATCCCAGGAGAGACTTCTTCTTCAACAAATAAAATCGGACTTGGAACAGCCTGCGCATGTAAGCCATAAGCCAAACTCAAACGCTGGCGTGGGTCGAATTGCCAACTGATCGCTGCCCGCGGTTCTAGCGATCGTGCTCCCGTGTAGCTATGATATTGACTGTGAAGTCCGCCAGTAACACTCAAATCATCTGTGATATTATACTCCGCTTGTGCAAACCCTTGTGACAGGATGTACTGGTCATTGAAATTCCTAACCAAGTGAAAGTCATCGGGAACTCCATCACCATTGCTATCAGGGATACTGGCTTGATTGTCTCTATCCTCCGCAAAAAAATTGGCATCGTACAGCTCTGCCACCACGCCCGCTCGAAGCGACCATCGAGCATCAAATTTTTTGTTTAATGTAGAGCTAAACGTATATCTGTTTTCGGTGTTTTGTACATTGGTGGCGCGATAAGACTGCTGTACATCGCCATTGGTATCTCTGATGAGGTTGTCTTGTTTGTAATTTCCGTAAGTGGACGATACACCAAGTATTGTTTTGATATAAGTGGTCTTATTTAATCGAATCAAATGTGAAAGCCCTATAAGCCCCAAAGCATTGTCTATGTAAGCATCTTGATTAGGGTTTGCAAAAAGATCCGAATCATCTATCTCATCACCCAAAAAATCGATGCCACTAAACCCACCAAGTCCGAAAAGTTCAAATCTCCCAATTTTCGTTTGTCCCAAGTTGGCCTTGAATGAAAAATCGTGATAAATCGGCACCGCACTCGTACCTGTAGCGGCAAATCGTGCAATGCCATAGCGATAAGAGGCTACAAATGACGAATTCTTCTCACGACTGATTGGCCCTTCAGCCATAAATTCTAATCCCGAAAAAGCAGCTAACTGCCCCGTAAATTCATATTTATCTGTATTCCCATTTCTAAAATTAACATCAAAAACAGCAGCGTTCGCATTACCATACTCTGCGGGAAATGCCCCCGTCATAAAATCAGAATTGCGAAGCAAGTTTGTATTCAGCGCACTCACTGGGCCACCAGTAGAGCCTAGTGTATTATAATGGTTAACTGTAGCTACGGGCAATCCTTCTATTCTCCAAAGTAGCCCGCTAGGCGAATTGCCCCGCACCACGATATCATTTCTGGAATCGTCGGGGGCACTCACTCCAGCGAACGACGCTGCCATTCTTGCCACATCATTTCTTCCTCCCGAATAGCGAGTGACTTCTTCCAAACTAAATGTTCGGGCACTTACTTTAGCCAATTCATTGATAGGTAAATCCTTGTTGGCATCAGCTGTAACTACAACCTCCTCCAAACTTCCTACAGATTCCTCCAATTTGACTTGCAGCACCACTTCTTTGCCGGCCGTCACCAATACATTAGGGATCGTCTGGTTTTTATACCCCAGGTATTGCACCATGAGCGTTTGCCTGCCTATCGGCACATTTTCTAATTTAAAATAACCATCCATATCAGCTACTGTACCCAGATAGGGATCTGATCCTATCAGGCCTACGGTAGCACCAAACAATGGATATTGTGCTTGGGCATCTAGTATTTGCCCTTTCACCGTTTGGGTTTGCGCTGTCGCTTTTAGACTCAATAGTGCGACCAAGAGGCCAAGCACTAGAATTAACTTTTTATTCATGGTTTGTGGTTTTGAATTTTTGATTACAACACGAAACTAGATGGTAGGCGATGGATCATAAGCTGAAAAAGAATGAACTGGGAAATTTTCATGACGAATCGGTGATAGTTCGAGATGAAAAATTTCATACTCTCCGTAAAGTTGAACCCTTAATCACTCGGTTTCAGCAGGACAGATTCCTGTTTCATAGTTTTGTCCGCCTTATTATGCCCCAAAAGAGCCTATCATTGTAAAATGAAATGGCCAAGAGAAAAAGTGATCCGATGGACAGGGATACCATTCGTGGGTTTACTCATGACATTTATCATCAAAGACCACAAACACGAAGAGCATTCGTTTATCATAAATGTTCTCGTATCTGTACTATTCACTGGTACACTTTGGAATGGTGCTGTGCTAATTATTTTCAAATTAAGGGACTTGATGCCCAAAGTTTCTCAAACGAATAAAAGGCTACTCATTACTTACTTATTCGTTTGCCTATTTATGGTCGTCTGTCCCAACCTCATACGACTCGCACTGGGTATTAGTACCTGGGAAGAAATTGTACAATTTAAAACCATATTCGCACACTCCGAGATCAATATGGTCGCTGCTTTTATGGTTTCTTCTATCTACGAAGGGGCCTATTTTTTCAGCAAATGGAAAGAGTCTTTTGCACTAAATGAACAGCTCAGAAATCAGCAAATACGAACCCAGTTCGAAGTACTACAAAATCAGATGAGTCCGCATTTTTTGTTTAATAGTCTCAACACGCTGACTACTCTCATCGCTGAAAATCCTAAAACTGCTATTGATTTTACCCAGACACTATCGGAAGTATATCGCTATATTTTACAAAACAAAGAGAAAGAGCTCGTTCGGCTGAGCGAGGAGCTGGCATTTTCAGAATCATATATCTTTCTGCTACAGATGCGCTATCCCGAAAACCTGACCGTACATTTTTCGATTGAACCCGCGCTGAAAAACCTATACATCGCACCACTGACCCTACAAATGCTGATCGAAAATGCCATCAAACACAATGTCATTTCCAAAACAGACCCCTTGCAAATCGACATCTATGTGGAGCACGACAAAGACCTCATTGTCAAAAACAATTTGCAGTTTAAAAAGACACTTGAAAAATCTACCAAAACAGGGTTGGCCAATATTCGCAAACGCTACCAATATCTAGGACACCGAGAAATAGAGGTAATCGTTTCTCAAAAAAACTACATGGTGGTCGTACCTTTGATCGAAATGTTGACCGAAGTAGAGTTTAGAAAAGAATTGGAAAATGAAAGTATTGATCATTGAAGATGAGGCTCCTGCCTTTCGGCGCTTACAAAAACTGCTAGAAGAAATCGACCCAGATATAGAAATCGTAGAAGTATTCGACGGTATAAAAGAATCCGTAAAGTGGCTCAATCATCACCAGTGTCCAGATCTTATTTTTATGGATATTCAACTCAGCGACGGGCTCGGTTTTGAAATCTTTGAACAAACACAAATATTAAAACCCGTCATATTCACTACTGCTTTCGACGAGTATATGCTCAAAGCTTTTAAAGTAAACAGCATCGATTATCTACTCAAGCCAATCAACAAAGAAGACCTACAGCGCAGCCTCGACAAGTACCGCCATTTAAAATTACAATTTAGCGAAAGCACCCCCCCAACCATACAGGAGTTAATAAAAAACATCCGATTAGATGACCGTAAATTCAAATCTAGGTTTTTGGTGAAAATGGGAGAAAAAATGATGTCGGTAGAAACCGAAGACATTCTTTGCTTTATGGCCAAATCTGGATTAGTCTATTTGCTCACCAAAGGCGGTAAAAAATACCTAATGGATCAAACCCTCGACGAAATCATGAGAGAACTAGACCCCGACAAATACTATCGTGCCAACAGACAACACATCCTAAATTATGCCGCCATAACAACCATACACAAATTTGGCAAAAGCAAACTGCTCGTAGAAACCACCTTCGACCACGACGAACAAATCATAGTAAGCAGTGAAAAAGCGACTGCCTTTAAACAGTGGCTCGGATAAAACCCGTTGAGTGTTTCATATTTATTATCACATTCTGTTGCAAATTCGTTAATATATTAACTAGTGCCTTTACTTTTTGTCAAAAAAAGACACTAAACCAAATTTCCCAACTATCTTTGAACCCTGACTAATTTATCTTCGTTGAAGAGTTCATTCTATCAACGTAGTGTAATGAACAAAACAACATTAAATATTATCTCAATGGTGAACATCTTTAGGATGTGTTGTTGCTGTATGAATGCATATAGTGGGAGATATACATTTAATGAATTATTGATAAGAAGAAGTTAATCAACATAACAATAAGACATTAAAAGCCTCTCCCGAGAAATCAGGAGAGGCTTTTTTATTGGACTAAAATCAGAATATACCATGCAAAGTTTTAGATCAGAACTTGAAAATTTAGAAAACCCAGTTGTCCAAAAAGACATCATTGCCCTAGCAGACAAAATCCAAATGTTCCGCGAAGGAAAAATCGACCCTGACAAATTTAGAAGCCTACGGTTGGCTCGTGGTGTCTATGGTCAACGTCAGCCTGGCAACCAAATGGTACGAATAAAGATACCATTCGGTAGACTCTCAGTAAAGAAACTCAGAAGAATCGCTGATATTTCAAATGAATTTGGCGGTGGCAACCTGCACGCCACCACGCGTCAGGATATCCAAATCCACTATGTGAGCTTGGATCGTACACCTGAGCTTTGGGCCAAACTGGAGCAAGATGATTTGACCGTGAGAGAAGCTTGTGGCAACACGCTCCGAAACGTAACCGCCTCTCCTGTAGCTGGAATAGACAAAGACGAACCATTTGACGTATCTCCATATGCCTATGCCGTCTATGATTACTTCCTCAGAAATCCTGTTTGTCAAGAAATGGGTCGCAAGTTCAAGATCTCTTTCTCATCAAGCGAAAAAGATACAGGGATCTCATTCATTCACGACATTGGGTTTATCCCAAAAGTAAAAACCGAAAACGGTCAAGAAGTTCGTGGTTTCAAAGTCATGATCGGCGGTGGACTCGGCGCACAACCAGTAGCAGCTCAAAAAGCCTATGATTTCTTGCCTGAGGACCAAATCATTCCTTTTGCAGAATCTCTATTAAGAGTCTTTGATCGCTATGGCGAAAGAAAAAGAAGAATGAAGGCACGTTTCAAATTTCTTATTTCTGAAATAGGCATAGACGAAGTCATGAAACTAGTCGAAGCCGAAAGAAAAGCACTCAGCACTCAGTCTTACCCAATCACCAATACACTGGGTCAGCCAGCGTTGCCAGAAAAGCTTGGCTTCTCTGACAAAGCCATCAATGATCTCGAAAAATACGAAGCTTGGAGAAACACCAACGTTTTCGAGCAAAAGCAAGCAGGCTTCTACGGTGTATCTATCAAATTACCAAATGGCGATATGAATTGGGAAAAAGCACATGCCTTCGGGGATGTAGTATTGAAATATGCTGCAGACGATATTCGAGTAACGGTAAATCAAGGATACATCTTAAGGTATGTAAAAGAAGAAAGCCTAAAGTCTCTATTCGTAGAACTTGACGCACTAAATCTTGCCGACCCAGGATTCAACAGCACTGGCGACATCATCGCATGTGCTGGTACAGATACTTGTAACCTTGGCATATCTAACAGTACGCGAGTAGCGCTAGAGCTAGAAAAAGTAATAGAAAAAGAATTTCCTGAATTGATCAAAAACAACGACCTCCACATCAAAATTAGTGGATGTCCCAACTCTTGTGGCCAACACGCATTAGCGTCTATCGGCTTTCACGGGTCTTCTTTGAGAAACAAGGTGAATAAAAAAACTGTTCCTGCAGTACAGGTGCTACTGGGTGGCGGACTTGGCAAAGACGGCGATGGTTTCTTAGCAGAAAAAGTGATCAAAGTACCAAGCAAGCGTACGCCAGATGTACTTAGAGTGCTCTTCAACGACTATGAAGACAACAGCAACGATGGCGAATACTATTATGATTACTTTAGAAGACAAGGCAAAGACTACTTCTATCAATTGCTGAAATTTTTGGCCGATATGGAATCTCTACAGCCAACCGATTATATCGATTGGGGTAAAGAGGTACAGTTCGAAGTAGAAACAGAAGTAGGCGAATGTGCCGGTGTAATCATCGATTTGTTTTCTACCTTGATGTATGATGCAGAAGACAAATATAAGTTGGCTCAAGAGGCCTTCGACGGAGGTAGTATTGCAGATTCAATTTACCATACTTACAACGTATTTATCAACGGTGCCAAAGCACTCCTCATCGACAAAGGCGTGACCGTAAATACTCAAGTAAGTGTGATGAAGTCTTTTGAAGATGAGTTTGGTCAAGATTTCAATGCCTTGACTGGAGGGTCATTCAAAGATTTTGTTTTGAGAATCAACCAAAACGAACCTACTGAAGCATTTGCGACAGCTTATAGAGAAGATGCTGGTAAGTTCCTTGCTAGAATCAAAGAAGTACAGAAAACGCTGTTGGTAGAAGAGCCAGCATAATTTTAGAAACAAGATATAAGATTTAAGGACCTTCATGCCTTGAATCTTATACCTTGACTCTCAAAGTCTAAATAATATAAAAATGGAAAATCCAAAAGTTCCAAGGTTGACATTAGTGGGTGCAGGCCCTGGAGATCCAGACCTGATCACGCTCAAAGGCATCAAAGCATTGAAAGCTGCAGATGTGGTGTTGTACGACGCACTAGCCAATGAAGAGCTTTTGGATTTTTGTGGCTCTCATGCCAAAAAAGTATTTGTAGGCAAGCGTGCTGGGTTACACCATTACCAACAGCACGTCATCAATCAGATGATTGTGGATCACGCCATCAAATATGGCCATGTAGTCCGCCTAAAAGGAGGCGACCCTTACGTATTTGGTCGTGGACATGAGGAATTGCAATTTGCCGAAAAACACGGACTACTCGTAGATTTGGTGCCTGGTGTAACTAGCTCCATCTCTGTGCCCGCACTCAACCAAATCCCGCTGACCCGAAGAGGCATCAACGAAAGTTTTTGGGTGATGACTGGCACGACCAAAAGTGGACAACTCTCATCAGATATCGCACATGCAGCCAAGTCATCGGCGACAAGTGTAATCCTCATGGGTGTAAAAAAATTGCCTGAGATCTTAGAAATATATACGCAAAGCGGAAAAGCCAATACTCCCGCAGCAATCATCCAAAATGGATCCAGGCCAGATCAAAAAATGGTGATCGGCCATGTCGCCAACTTACAAGAATTGGCAATAAAAAATAATATTGGGTCTCCTGCTATTATAGTGATCGGAGAAACTGTAGCTTTAGGTAAAGAAAAGCTAAACAACACCTTGGATCAAATTGAATGGTCCTCATAAACACCCCAAAAAGATGAAATCGCTCAAAAATGGCAATAATCTCTTCCCAGTATTTTTCAAACTGGAACAGCTACAATTGCTCATTGTAGGAGGAGGCCATGTAGGCCTAGAGAAGTTGACATCCGTATTGAGCAACAGCCCCTCTACCAACATCCGTTTGGTAGCCAAAGAAATCAGCGACGAAGTTCGCGAGCTGTCCAAAGAACACCCCAACGTAAAACTCATCGAAAGAGAGTTTAGACCTTACGACCTAGAGGAAATAGAATTAGTCATCGTAGGTATAGACAACACCCGCACCAGCGAACTTATCCGCGACATGGCAAAAGCACGTGGCCTTTTGGTCAATGTGGCCGACAAACCTGAGCTATGCGACTTCTATCTTGGGTCTGTAGTAAAAAAGGGAGACCTCAAAATAGCCATCTCTACCAATGGTAAATCACCCACAGTAGCCAAGCGGATCAAAGAGTACTTGAACGAGTCGATCCCAGAATCCATAGACGAAGTACTGCAAAACATGAGCAAGATCCGTGAAAAACTACACGGCAACTTCGACTTCAAGGTGCGTACGCTCAATAGCATTACGAAGGATTGGTTGAAGAAGTAAGGAAATTTATTAAAGAGGTTACTTCAAGTAACCTCTTTTTCTATCCTCTACATTTAACTATTGCCTCCACAAATCCCTAACTTCGCATTTTAATTGAGGAAAATATGATTTCAGTAGACGCAGTAGGGGTAGAGTTTAGTGGCACGACGTTGTTTAGCAACATCAACTTCAATATCAACAATGAGGATAAAATAGCCCTCATGGGTAAAAATGGTGCGGGCAAGTCTACCTTACTCAAAATTATCGCAGGCAAGGACAACCCCACACAAGGTAAAATTTCTGCACCCAAAGATGCCGTGATTGCCTACCTGCCACAGCATTTATTGATCAATGACGACTGTACGGTGTTCGAAGAAGCATCTAAGGCTTTTTCAGAAATGCAGGAGATGAAACGCCAACTAGATGAGCTTTCGCTACAGCTCGAAACTCGAACGGATTACGAATCTGATGCCTATTCCAAAATCATCGAGCAAGTCTCCGACCTCAGTGAAAAATACTACAGCGTAGAAGAAGTAAATGTGGATGCAGAAGTCGAAATGACGCTACTAGGCCTTGGCTTCCTTCGGTCAGATTTTACCCGACCTGCTAGTGAATTTAGTGGAGGGTGGCGCATGCGTATAGAACTCGCCAAAATTCTGCTAAAGAAACCAGATCTAATCTTACTCGATGAGCCGACCAACCATCTCGATATAGAATCGGTACAATGGCTAGAAGATTTTTTGAAAACCAGCGCCAAAGCCGTAATGGTAATCAGCCATGACAGGGCCTTTGTGGACAGCCTAACAAACCGTACGATAGAATTGACTGGAGGCAGAATCTACGACTACAAAACCAACTACTCACACTATCTCGAACTTAGAAAAGAGCGTCGCGAGCAGCAACAAAAGCAGTTTGACGATCAGGCCAAGGAGATCGCCAGTATTCAGCAATTTATCGATCGATTCAAGGGTACCTATTCCAAAACACTACAGGTGCAATCCAGAGTAAAAATGCTCGAAAAAATGGAAATCGTAGAGGTAGACGAAGTTGATACCTCTGCCTTGAATTTGAAATTTCCACCTGCGCCTCGATCAGGCAAATATCCAGTGATTGTTGATCAATTGGCTAAAAACTATGGTGACCATACGGTTTTTAAAGATGTCTCTCTAACAATAGCCCAAGGCGAAAAGGTCGCATTTGTTGGGAAAAATGGAGAAGGAAAATCTACGCTGATCAAAGCCATCATGGGAGAGATCGAGCATGAGGGCAATATGCAACTCGGCCACAACAGTTTGATAGGCTACTTCGCGCAAAACCAAGCGGCACTGCTCGATGAAAAGCTCAGCATTTTTGAGACCATTGACGAAATCGCCAAAGGTGATATGCGCACAAAAGTCAAAGATCTTTTGGGTGCTTTTATGTTTAGCGGAGATACAATTGAGAAAAAAGTAAAGGTTCTCTCTGGTGGAGAGCGCACTCGGCTAGCCATGATCAAACTACTCCTTCAGCCAGTCAATCTTTTGATCCTCGATGAGCCTACCAATCATTTGGACATCAAAACTAAAGACATACTCAAAGATGCTTTGAAAGCCTTCGAAGGAACCTTGATCTTGGTCTCTCACGACAGGGATTTCTTAGACGGATTGGCCTCCAAAGTATTCGAATTTGGCAATCAACGAGTAAAAGAACATTTTGAAGACATCAATGGGTTTTTGAGAAACAAAAAGATAGAGAACCTCAAAGAAATAGAACGTAAGGTGAAGGTCTAAAAAACCTAAATCTAATCATTCAAATAAGCCTTGCGCTGGTTTCGATGAAATTACTGTACTTTTATTGAGCAACAGCAAACAGGATTTTGAAAGTTACCATTCGTCATTTATCGTGTTTCCTCATCAGTCTTTCTGTATGGGGAGCTATTACTTCCTCCTATGCGGAAGAGGCCAAGCTGTCTGTTGTTTCAGAATTTTCATACCTCCTAGATGCAGAAGGTTCTCTTACCTTGAAAGAAGCTACAGATCTTCTGCGACAGCAACAGTTCGTTTCGGTCTCTTCTGAGCTCATCAACTTTTCGATACAAGATTCCGTCATTTGGTTTGCCTTTAATCTATCCTCTCAGGAGGAATATTTGAATATAGGCAATGAATCTACCGTTTGGACCGCTACGCTATATGCCAAAGACTCGCTCAGCGACTACCAATCCATCGTAACATACGATCACCTTATGGGGGCACAACAGTCGGGTCTACTGCCGTTTCGTACGTTAGGCATTCCTCTCAACGGCGCGCAAGATTACCTCCTCCGCGTATCCGCCAGGCGACATAGAAACTACTCTCTAAAAACAGGAGACCTATCCGCTATGACTAGCTTCCTCATACAAAAGGAGATCATCCCCGTGGCATTCATCGCATTTATGCTCTGCATTTTTATCTACAATGTTTTCCTTTTGGTTTCGACCAAGGACTTCATATTTATTCCCTATTTGGTCTATGTGATGTTTGTGGCCTATGCGGTGCCATTTCATGGTGGATATGTACTGTTTAGCAAATCTTGGATGTGGCAAGGCGTACCGTTTTATACCATATGGACGAGTATTGGCTATTTGTCTGGGGCAATCTTTGCCATCATGTATTTAGATCTCCGAAACACGGCTCGCCACTTTGCCCAATGGATCACATTTCTCACGGTCATGTTGGTCGTCGTCGTTCCGCTATTAGACGCTTCGCTCATGGTACCCATAGGTACTATGGCTAAGATCGTTTCCATCACTTCTTTGCTTTTTAACCTTAGTCTTTGGGGATCAGCCGTTTATGTCTGGGTCAATGGATTGGCACATGCCAAATTTTACGTCACGGGCTGGCTGTTTGCCATTTCGAGTATGGTGCTGTTTATTCTTTCTACCAATGGTATCATCCCGTACAATAGCTTTGTGGAGCAATCTTTTTATTACGGATTTGCTATAGAGGCCGTGCTATTCGCTTTCGCCTTGGGCGACAGAATGAACATTCTGAAAAGAGAAAAGCGGGCATTAGAAAAAGCTCACATCAACTACATTACCGAGCAAAATCGCTTGCTTGCCAAGCAGTCCTTTATGAACTCGCACATGCTCCGTGCCCCGCTTTCGCGAATCATGGGACTGACCAATTTGCTAAAGTATCCCAACTCTGCTGATGAGCATGAGCACTTCGTGGGCCTTATAGAAAAATCGACAGAAGAGATGGACGGCATTGCCAAAAAAATGTCGGCCATGCTAGAAGAACATGGCTATCTGGATCAATACCAAGAGGACTTCGAGAGTGTCAAACAAAGCATTTATAAAGACCTCGAAAAAGATCGAAAATAATTAGACCTTTGCTAAAACTCCTCCTCTATCAAAACCTTATTAGTAACTACCCCTGCTATCAAGCCTGAAGATACCGCTAAAGCCACCGACCTGAAATTCGAGTTGTCACCACAGGCATATACACCTGGCACCGTAGTGCACTGAAATTCATCTACTGTTATCAATCCCTCATCGCTGAGTCCACATCCCAAAGTCTCAGGTATAGCACTATGCTGTACAGTAGGTGCCGATGAATATATAGCACTTAACTTATGCCCCGTTCCTCCAATCAGTTTCAACTCTTTGATTTGCCCTTTTTTATGTACTAGCTTTTCAATTGGCGTTTCTACTATAGCTATGCCATGAGCAACTATTTTTTTCGCTTGTTCATCTGTCAAAGTAGATGGACCGTTGGTAAAAAGCGTCAGATTCTTTGTCCAATTAGAAATAAGTATAGCGTAGTGATTAGCCTTTTCTCCATTGGCGATAATGCCTGTGGGCTGATGATGTACTTCATAGCCATGGCAATAAGGACAATGCAAAACAGATTTGCCCCAGCATTCGGCAAACCCGTCAATGTCTGGCATAAGATCTTTTAAACCCGTCGCAAAGATCAATTTCTTGGCCGAAAAATGCTCACCCGCTTGAGTCGTAACCTTAAAGCCACCAGCGGTTTGAATGCCCTGAATAGCTACTCCATCAAGAAAATGGACAGTATCATATTTCTCTACCTGTGCCTTAGCCGTAGCAGCTATTTCACTCGGAGTCACTCCATCTTGAGTTAAAAAATTATGAGAATGAGGAGTAGGTTCGTTACAAGGTTTTTTGGCATCTATCACAAGAGTCTTTCTAAGTGACCGGCCAAGTGTAAGAGCCGCTGATAACCCTGCATAGCTCCCTCCTATGATAATGACTTCGTAAGTTGTGTCCATGATATGGTCTTTTGATTCCCACAATCATACGACATGTTTTGCAACAATGTTGCGAATATGAAAGTATTATCAAAATCCTTTATGGAAATAGCCGACTATTAGCACTCACAAGTGAATATCCTTATTTGAAAATATTCGTAAAACAGGTACTATGAACTCAAAACACTCCTTTCTATCTTTTACTCCAGAGAAAAGTATAACTAGACTTACGGGCTCGTTCTCCATTTGGAGAACCCTAAGTAACTATGAGCGCCTACACCTCTCTGCTCCAAAAAAATCGATGAGTCAATATTTGAAAAAATAAATCATGACACATTAATCTCTTTCTAACTGTCCATATAACGCTTTAAAGGCCTGATAAATACTTACATGAAGCACGGTCGCATGATCTTCTTTCTCAAAATACTGGTAATCAAGCTTCAGGTCTTTGCCTCCTTCTAGTGTCAGTGCTTCATAAAGCCCTGCTGCCTCTTTGATCATCATGGGGTGCTCTTTGCCCACAGATACGATCACCTCTATCCCTTTATATTTCTGCTTTTTGATCAAATCTCCCATCTGCTGATACATGGACTCATTGTCCCACCACAGACTCGGGCTCACAATCAAATACTTGGTAAATAGCGACGGGTCTTTGAGCAATATCTCTGTAGCCAACAACCCGCCTAGCGACTGACCTATAAGGATTCGCTCTGTGTTCACTTTATAATTAGCCGATAGGTACGGCTGTAGTTCATCTTTTAAAAAAGCTATAAAATTGGCTGACCCACCCGTAGTTGGATAGTCTTTCTGAAGGGACTTGTCTGTGGTAGGAAACGTAAAATCACGCTTGCGATCTACATTGGCTATCCCCACCACGATCGTAGGCGGTGCCTGAAACTGCAAATCGAAAAACTGCACCAAGCCCACGATGTGCAAAAAGTCTTCGTCCGCAGAGCCATCCAGCAGATAGATTGTCTGATAGCTTACAGTATCATTGGGATAGCCCTTTGGCAAATAAATATTTAGCGTACGGGATTCTCCCAAATGTTTGGATTCGATGGTTTGAATCTCACCAATAGTAAACGAAGATTGTGCGACAGCACTGATCGAAAACAAAAGAATAGCAAAAAGTAATTGTATTGTAAGTCTCATCTGATCTTTGGATTGGTAGCTACTGTAAGCTACTATGTCAATCACAAATCTCATGGTACAAACCGTATGAACGGTCAAAAAAAGACCCACAGGTGCGGCCTGCTGCTACTCCTATGGGTTCTACTTGAAAAGGTTTCCGTGATAAGGCACTGCCTCAATCTCTTTTGGAGCGGCTTGCGTTTTTTAGCCTTGCCTACTCCTCAGATATAAAGACGAACACATACGGATCATCCCTACCTTTGCAGAAGAAATAGATCGAAAAAAATTATCGCTTATAAAAAATGTAGTCTGTGACGATAGACGTCATGCCGTTTTGACGCAAGTCAGAAATGAGCTGCCCTCTATGGTGGGTCATGTGATTGGTCGCATGAAACAGGATGTCTCTTATTGAGTTTTCAAAAGTTTGACCCTTCGAATTGGTATAAAAACAAGGCTGACTCAAATCAAAGCTGTCAAGAATCTGTAGACTTTTGTCAAAATTTTCACCATCCAATGCTTTACAGTCTTTGAGTGAATGCACTTGAAAAACGCCAAGTGGCACTAAATCAAGTATTCGGGCGTTCCAGATTTGATGTGCATTGATCATATGAGAAAATAGTGGAATACTCCGATCCGTCAATCTCACTTCATGTTCGATCAGTTGATCTGCCAGACGTTGGTTCGTCTGGTGATGGTAGTCAAACAGGTCTCTGAAAAAAGGTATCATGTATTGAAATTACTACTTTTTCTTCAAACTCAGGGCGATCAAACCCACGATAGGCCCTATTGCCAAAAGGATATAACTGTACTGAGCGCCTAGCAAAGGAAGAAAGTGACTCACCAACAAGATGCTGACGATAGAAATAGAAAAACCAAGACAGTTTACAATCGTAAGTGCCGTCCCTTTGAGCTGAGCAGAAGTATTTTGTGCCACTAGTGTGGAAAACAAAGGTGAATCGGCTACCACGGCCATCCCCCAGAACAATAGATAGCCCAAAAACAAATAAGATGAGGACTGAGTAAAAAGCCACGGAGACACCAAGCAGCACAATCCAGAAAACAGCAGCGAAACAAAAGCTACTCGTTTGGCACCCAAATAAGCCGATAGATAACCACTGCCCACACAAGCCAATCCGCCAATTGCTATAATGGCAAACGACCACATGGGAATATTGAAAGTATACGTGGGGTGCAACTGTATATAGGCCGTCAGCATCACTGGCACAAAAGCCCAAAATGCATACAGCTCCCACATATGACCAAAATACCCAAAGGCAGCAGATCTAAAATTAGCATTTTTAAAAACCTTGAAAACAGCCATCAGGTCTAGCCCTGTACTTTGTTGCCGATAGGGGCCATCAGCCACACCAAACCGCATGAGCAACCCTCCCAATATGGCAAAACCTGAGGTAGTCAATAACACAACATGCCAAGACAAGTCGGCACTCGTGCCCCGAAGCCAGTGTGGAAATGCCGTCCCCAGCACCAGCGCACCCACGAGATAGCCTAAAGACTGACCTAATCCTTTTGTGTAGTAATCTGCGGCTATTTTCATGCCCACAGGGTAAATGCCAGCGAGAAAAAATCCAGTCAAAAACCGCAAGGTCAATAGACTACCCAATCCGTGACCATCCCAAATCATGGCCAAGTTAGCTCCCGCACCCAGAGTGGCACAAACCATAAAAACTTTGGAAGGAGAGTATCTATCCGTGATGGTAAACAAAGCGAATAGCAACGTACCCGCAATAAAACCCAGCTGCACCGCAGAGGTCAAATGCCCCAAGGCAGTATCGGTCAGACCAAAGTTAGCCATGAGATCGCCAAGTACGGCATTGCCCGCAAACCACAGCGAGGTACACAAAAACTGCGAAAGGACAATGAGCGGAAGGATGTGCTTAGGTGGTTTCAAAAGGAGACGCCGTTTGTTTTCGCAATCATAATTAAAAGCACAGGTAAATCAGCTAAATACCTCATCTAATACCGAAAACAGAGCTATAAACGTATCATTAAGTTAAATAACTTATTATTAAGTTTGTAAACTTAGTAATAAGTTGTACTATTGTATAGCTGATTAAAATTAAACTCAATAGTATGGTTACTTTAACTAAGGCAGAAGAGAAGATTATGAAAATTCTCTGGGGTATCGAAAAAGGTTTTATCAAGGATATCATCGATCAATACCCCGACCCTAAACCTCCTTACAATTCTGTCTCTACGATTGTGAGAGTATTGGTACAAAAAGAAATCATAGGCTTTACGGCTTACGGTAAATCTCACCAATATCACCCACTGATTAGTAAAGAAGAGTACAGCGAGGGGCAGCTGTCACGTTTGGTGAAGGACTATTACAGCAATTCACTCACCAAAGTGGTCAACTTTTTCTCTGAGAGCAAAGAGCTTTCTGAGAAAGAGCTTGACGAAGCCATGAAAATGCTCGAAGCACTTAAATCTCAGAAAAATGGATAAGACCATATGGTATTTGATGGAATCCAGCGTGATGCTGGCCTGCCTCTATGCACTCTATGTATTGGTTTTGAGAAAGGAAACTTTCTTTATGCTCAATAGATTCTATTTGATTGGGATCGTACTTTTTAGTTTGATTTTTCCGTTTTTGAGTTTTGATTTTAATCCAGCACCTGTCGCCAAAATACCCATTCAGGAAATCAGCAAAGCCAGAACATCGTATTACGATGCTTTTGCCGATTGGACGTATGTCCAAACTTCTACAGCACCTATTGCTCCTTCCCCCTCTCTGTTTAGTGAAATCAACTGGATAGAAGTGGCGCTTTGGATGCTAATAGCTGTCTACTTGATTGGCGTAGTGGTTTGTTTGTCGCGCACAGTATTGACGATGCAGTGGATCTACGGCTTGATTCGAAGACACTCACAAGCGTTGTTTGACAACATCAAAATCGTGAAACTGAAAAACCCAATGGCTCCTTTTTCATTTTTGAATTATGTCTTTGTGCATGAAGAAATGATAGGTACCACGGAATTTGATCACATCCTAGCTCATGAGCGAACGCATGTACAGCAGCTACATTCTTTAGACTTAATTTTTGTTCAATTATTGGCGGCCTTTTTCTGGTTCAATCCTGTGATCTGGCGGCTGATTAAATCCTTAAAAACTACACATGAATATATAGCAGATAACAACATCCTAAACGAGGGTTATTCCTTAGTTCAGTATCAGACCTTGCTTTTGAGACAATTGATCAGCAACAACTCTTACGGGTTGGTACACAACTTCAATTTATCATTTATAAAAAAGAGAATAACCATGATGAAAAATAAAAAATCAGGCGGGTTCGGCAAAGTTAAAGTAGCTGGCGCCTTAGCATTCACGATAGTATTTAGTCTTGTAATGATTCAGTGCAACTCCACTACGGACGAAGCTGAAGTGGACAACACAGGCTTGGCCAGTAGCTTTGAGTTACCAAAAGTTCAAGATGTGGGTTACACCAAGTATTTGGGGAAAAATTATAATATCATTCCCTTCAACATCACCAATAGTCAAGTCTATCAAAAAAGCACACCAACAGCGATCAAAGACATTGAATCTGCATTGCAAAAAGCAAATATCCAGTCTGATGATATCGTCTTGTTGGAAATTAATAAAAATCAAACGATGGGGTTTGTCAGAGAAGTACAAGATGAACTGAGAAGGCTCAACCAAAGGAAGATCCTTTACGTCAGCGAATCTGAATCTGGCAAGCTCATAGAAACGGCGATATTATTACCACCACTTCCTGGCGATGACAGACCGGGTGTACCTCAACTACCAAAAATTGATGAGGAGTACATAGCAAAAACTGGCATTGATATTCTGAAAATTAACCTTGGAGAAGACGCAGGCAAGACAAATCAGGATCTTGTAAACGCTATGGTACGCAAGCACATAGAAATGGGCTCTACCAACTATTGTGTAAGTGCTAAGTTTGAAGATGATGATACCTATGACTCCTATTTGCGCAATTTGATCTACATCATGGAAGGATTCGATGTGATTTATCAAGAAAGAGCTTCGGAGATGTTTGGTGTAAACTTTTTCGAATTGGATAAGAACAACCCAACAGAATTGGCCCAATATCAAGCAATTCGTAAGGGAATACCACGGGCAATATCCATCGCCGAGAAATGAATCTTTCAAATAGCCAAGGGGTTAAATCCTTGGCTATTTTGATTTCTTATACCTCATCCGGCTGTAGGTTTTTTCACTTCACGCTTGGGCTTCGTATTTGGCTTCTTCGCGTACTTCTCATCCAATCGAACGCTTTCTTTCTCTATAAACAAAATCAACTCATCAAAATCATTTTGTGAAACCACACGGCCTTCCTTGAGTGGAAAAATTCTAGCCACGGGAAACCGAGCATTGAGCTTGATGGTGAGGTCATAATAATTTCGGAGTCGTTCGTCTGGGATATCCAAAATGCAGGGGACTTCTCTTTGAACATCTTCTGGTAAGAGCCAAGGCACCAATTCAGACCCATTTTGCATGTATCTTTTGAGCAACAGTCTTTTGTTAGGGATCGCCTTTTCACGTGTCCACCACAAATCTTCCACCTTTTCCATCGCTAAAAACGTTTCTTCTATCTCATCTACAGCCACTAGCGATTTCAGCGTAGAAGCTAACAACTGTGTGATGGCTTCTTCATACTCCAGTTCGCTTTGCAAAGCCAATATACCCAATCGTGCCCCCAATAAATTAGAATATAAATCTTCTGGCGAAAAACTAGAAAAACGCTCAGGTACCATCGGGATATATGAAGCACCAAACCAGGTACTGATCTCATGCCAAACAGAGAGATCATAAGCCATGCGCCCAGCCAGTTCATACCGATCTACATGACTAGGTATCGAAGATTTTTTTAGTGTAAGCATCTTTGGGCCTCCTTCGGTACCCAACGCTAAAGTAATCACATCTTTAGTCTCTTCTGAGGTGAGCATAACATACAAATAAGCCGTCCAATCTGCATAATCGCGCAAATGCCCCAAATCCACAAAACCGCCTTTTTGGGTATAAATAATGCCATTGCCTTCGGATGGCCCTCCCAAATACCGGTGCGTACCCAAGTCGTCCAACGACATGATATCCGTTTTTTTCACAAAAGGAATCCTTCCCACACTCACCTCTGAGCCAAAAGCACAACAAATACGAATGACCTTCGCTGGCGGATGAGCCAACTCTTTAGCAGAAAGTACAGGTGCTTTAGCTTGGGCTGGTGCTATAAGTACCACCCACAAACTGATAAAAATCCACTTCATCTTAACTGTTTAACACCTCTTCATAATGCACTTTCAGACGATCCAGATTGATACCATTCAAAAAAGAAGAATAGCTCAAATAAGACAACAAAAACCTTTTATCCTTGATCCATGGAGGGAAAAATTGAGGTTTTTCAATCAAGCCCATTTGGGAAAGCTGCTTGAGTACCGGCAAATCCATGATGTCTAACTTACCACAAAACAATAGATCCAAATATTCGAGTTTTCCCTTGCTGATTGCTACACGCAAAAAATTGTGTACAGTGATCAGTCCTTCCAAATACACCAAGTCCTTGGTAAATGGCGCTTTACCTGTTACTAAACCGCCCCTAAACACCCGCTTGGTGCTTTCAAAAGATTGATCGGTATTGTCGGTCTTCTCCAGATAATATTGATACACATCCAAAAAGCTGGCGCCGTCTATTGCCATCTGAATGGCAATGACTCTATCCGACAATCGCTGCAAACGGTCCAAGTCGATAGATCCCGTGATAAACTCGGCAAATACGGCCAAGCCTTCTTGGGTTTTAGTCGTCCCAGGATGCCCTTCGCGTAGTATCTTTAGATTGGGCTGCATATAGCCGTTGAGAGAGGTTGCCACGTGCACGAATAGCTCATGCTGAATAAGCTGATTCACATCCTTGTCGGTAAAGGTCGCTGTCGGTCTCAAAAACACTCTTCGCCTACCCGCCAACGCATTAGAAGCCAGCGTTTCATCCATCACAATCTCTGGCGCCAATTCTCCAAAACTGTCCTTCACGACTTTTCGCATGCTTTTAGCCAAAGCCTCAGCACTAAATTTAGCCTCTAAAGGCGCTCCGAGATCCATGTTTTTTACATTGTCGAAAATCGAATCGAAGTGATGCGCCAACTCTAGCGTGGTATGCAGTCCATTTTGCAATGCATCTTTGGGTTTTCCATAGAGCGCCTCCGCATGGGTGAAAAACTCGGCTGTACCTCGTGTACTTAGCAACAAGGCGCTACTTTCTATTTTATTAGCAATAGATGTAGCCCAACTATTGACTGGATTAGACGCCCCTCCTATCATTGTTCTCAGGCCTTTGACCTGATTCAATACAGGTTTAGGATCATAGGGGTCATAACTGACCACAGGCAGTTTCTTTGCTTTATTTTTGAAAAATTCGTCTTTGACCTCTTGCGACCAAGCGATATTTCTCAGGATACGAACCGATGATGCCGCTACCTGCAATCGGTCGCTGATCTCAATGATTCGCTTTTTCTCTGCATCCATAACTTTATGAAGTATAAAACCTCAATAAAAATACAGCAGGAGCAAATGATAATGATATATTAATCCTTTATTTATTTACACAAAAGAGCCCCCTTGGTGCTATCTGGTCACCAAGGGGGCTCTTTCACTATTATCGTAAGGTTTTAAAACCCTTCTTGGTCGATAAGGTAAATCAACGCTGCCATAGAAGCCGCTCCCAGTTCCAATTCACGCTTGTTTACTTTATCAAAAGTGTCTTCTGCCGTGTGATGATAGTCGAAATAGCGCTGTGAATCAGGCATCAGCCCAATCAGCACGGTACCCTGATCCTCTAGTGGGTTGATGTCTGCGCCTCCATAGCCTTTCACCATTTTTCGCAATTCATAAGGAGCCAATAACGGTACCCAGCTTTGCATTTTGGTCAATACTGCATCGGTAGACTTGATCCCAAACCCTCTAGGTGTGAACCCTCCTGCATCTGACTCCAAAGCCGCCAAATGCTTTTCCCCTTTTTCTTTGGCCACACGAGCATATTCCAAACCGCCACGTAAGCCATTTTCTTCGTTCATATACATCACCGCTCTAATTGTACGCTTGGGGCGAATGCCTGTGGCTTTGAAAATCCTGACGGCTTCTATCGCCTGTACACAGCCAGCCCCATCGTCATGGGAACCGTCACCTACATCCCAAGAATCAAGGTGGCCAGCCACTACAATGTACTCATTGGGTAGGGTAGTTCCGGTCAGCTCTCCGATTACATTGTACGAAAGTACATCGGGTAGCATCTCGCAGTGTGTTTCCATATAAAACTGCAGTCCTTTGTTAGTCTTCAAGGTTTTGCTCAGATAGTTGGCACCTATGGTACTGATAGCTACGGCTGGAATTTGTGTCACGCCATCTTCATAAATGAGTGTCCCTGTATGTGGTACATCGTCGAGTGCCAATGTAAGCGACCTCACCACTACACCTACAGCTCCGTATTTGGCGGCAGCCGAAGGACCTACCACACGCTGGTCTCCTGCACCACCATAAGCATGACCTGTATTGATATGTTTGGCATCCATCGGCCTATTGAAAAACACGATTTTACCTTCAATATTCTTCTTACCTAGTTTTTCCAATTCTTCTAGGCTTTGTAGTTCGATTACCTCGGCCAAAAGGCCTGACGGACCTGTGCCTACACTATTACCAAGGGCAATCACGTTCATGTCTTGCGATCCAAAAGTTTTTGCATTTACGATTCTACCTATTTCCTTTTGTCCACGTACCCAATGTGGCACCATCACTTCTTGCAAATAGACCTTGTCGAAACCCAGCGCTTCCATTTGCTGGCGGGTGTACTCCACTGCTGCAGCTGCCGAAGGTGAACCACTCAATCTATGACCGATATTTAGCGACAAATATTCGAGCATGGGATAAGACTGTCCGTTGGTCAGCGCCTCGTCGAAGATGGTACGGAGATTTTTTTCGTGATCTTGCGCTTGAGTAGACACTAGAGCGATAAGCAGCAATACTGCTGCGAGCAAACATTTTTTCATGATTGGATCGTTGATTAGTCTGAAAAATAATTGTGTGACAAGATTAAACTTTAGCCTTTTGAATTCACCAATATCTACTCACATTTTTAGAAAACATTACATGAGTGGCTCAAAGCCCTCATGGGTTGGCTTATTCCTCACTCAGGACGTAATGCCAGTGGCTGACCTGCCTGCTGCATAATTTCTTCTTTGTTCATCAACTGCCTTCTGTATTCGCCTTTCACGTACATTTCGGCTTGGTCTGCATAGTGTGGAGACAGGACATTGCCTGAGTTGCCTGTGGGCAATATGCTCCAGCTGTTGCCCTCCACGTCTGCAAAGTCTACAATCCGTCTGGTAGAAGGCCCCGCCAATGTTTTGTATTGTCCATCTGCCGTCCAGCGATAGATATAGTTGTTGATTACTTCGTTGTTGCCTGGTACAGCAAAGGGACCAACATTGAAAAATTTTCTAAGCAATTCTACAGCACCCAGCACATGGCCATGCTCTAGCGTATGTACCCGCCCCCATGTCCATTGGCTCATGTCTTTGCCTAACTGCTTTTCTAATTCTATTAAGCCATCCGTAAAGGCCGTTGTGATAATTTGTGAACGGGTTTCTATCTCTGGCGTATGAGGATTGTCCCACCAGCGCGAACTGTCATTAGCAAAGAGCAGCTGGTAGCTGCGTTTCATAAGATGTGTTTTCATGTAAATGTCAAAACCTTCCGCTCCGAGTTTATTCATAAAGATACCTTCCTGTATTTTATATATCAGTTTGTTGTAAATAGTGGGGGCTATGCCGTCTAACGGATAATTGCCCTCCCAATTACCCAAAAGGTGAATGGCTTCTTCTTCGTTTTCCGAATTGACGAGTTTATCATCTATGGCAGCCAGTATCGATGCCACCACTTCGGGTGAATTTTCTGACGTCACATCTAGCATCATCTGTTTGGTGTCTTCCACATCCCACCGCTTGTCTTCGCTCAGCAAATGGTCTATCCTTCTGGCTCTGTCCTCTGGCAAATAGTAGCCTGGCACGAGAAGGCCCTTGGTGGTATCGGTCTGATTGTTGGCACTATAGACATAGCCCCAAGGTGTGTTTTCGGCTTTGGGGTTGTAGGTGAAATCATAGAACCCGAGCACGTCGTTGGCTCCCGACTGACCGTCTAAAATCAGCTTAGAATTGACCCCCTTGGCGCGCTTCATCAGGTGAGCCGACGACCAGCGGGCGTAGTTATTCTGATGATCTCCATACATGACATTGAGTCCAGGACCATGGATCTGGGCTACGGTATTTCTCATGTCTGTAAAATTTTTGATGTGTGAAAAATTGTAAGTCACCTCCAATATTTTTCCACTTTTTTGGGTGTAGACCCAATACAAAGAAACTGGTGGCCAATTATCATCTAGTGCCAGCGCTTCGTTCATCACGGGGCCATGGTGGGTGTGTTTGATACTCATTTCGACGGCCGTCGAATCTTTGACTATAATTCGCTCCTGTCTGACCTCATAGGGTCGAGCCTCCTCTTTATACAAATATTCGTTAGGATTGTCTGGGTTGGTTTTTTCAAAATACAAATCAATGTCGTCATTTTCAAACATGGTTAATCCCGTAGCATATTGCCTATTGTGTCCCATGATAGCAAAAGGATATCCCGCCAAATAATACCCGTAAAAGCTGGTCTCTGGTGTTTCTATATGAGCCTCATACCATACTGCTGGTTGTGAAAATCCAATGTGAGGATCGTTGGCCAAAATGACCTTGCCCGACTTCGTTTTTTTACCGCCCAATACCCAGCTGTTGCTCCCAATCATCGGGGCAGCTGGCAGATCTAACAGAATCTGATCGATGCGCAAGGCCATCTGATCCATAGACGAAGCTGCCACGAAGCTTTTCATGCGTGTGTTCGTAGGGTGAATAGCTACATCCAGATCATTGAGATAGTCGGCACCATACTCCTGTAAAATTCGGGTAACAATAGGTTCGGTTTTTTGTGCGGCAGCAAAACTAAAAGACATATAGCCCATGGTGTTGTAGACATCGATAAGCGAAAAAGGTGTTTTGTCCACTCCCACAAGCGTAAACTCTATAGGTGTAGGGCCTTGGTCGATAAAGGCATTGATGCCAGCCAAATAGGCCTGAGCAGCAGCTTTGATCTTGGGATCGCCATGGGCTTCGAATTCCACAAGCGTCTGCTCTGAATACTGCTGCAAGCCCATGGCACGAAAGAGCTTATCTACCTTGAGCAACTTGCTACCAAATATCTCAGACAAACGACCTGGAGCGATCCTGCGGACAACCTCCATCTGCCATAAGCGGTCTTGTGCATGGGCATAGCCCAATGTTCGATAGGCATCGACTTCATTGTCGGCATAGATGTGTGGAATACCAAAATCGTCGTAATAAATAGTGGCCTCTGATGTAAGACCCGGCAATGATACCTCGCCGCTATATTGAGGCTTGAGGGATTGCAAATACCAAAAGGTGGCCACACCGATGAGCACAAATACCAATAGAATAGTTAGTGTTTTCTTTAGCATGATTGGGGTTCATGTGATGAATGATCAAGTTAGCTACTCTACGTTTTTCGAACAAACGAGTTATTTGTTTTAATTTATTTGGTGGTAAAGTCGCTTGTTAGATGTTGATTTTCCCTCCCCCTAGCTCCCTCAAGGGAGAAATAGCTGCTAGCGGTAATGGCTATGTGAAACAGCGTAGACCGTAGCTATAGAGGGATATTAGTCGGGCAATAGGTGTATCTTGACAGGAGTTTTTGAAGGGTTAGCATAGGCTATTTCAAAAATTTCTGAAGTCTTTTTTTGAGTTGGAGCTTTTCGGAGCGGATCACTAGGTTTTTGTGCACGAGTGGGTACATTTCCATCACAGCACCAAGGCCATAGCCCAATTTCATGGCAATTTGCTGACAAAAGAGTACTTCTTCATTATAGACTTCGTCGTCTATTTTCATCAGTTGGATGATGGAATACAGAAACTCAAACTTATCATCTTCACTAAGTGATGTCAAATCTCCCAGCTGACCCGCTGGACTATTGATAATCTCCTGAATAGCCTCTTCGCTCAAACCATGGGCCTCACCTATCCGGTTGATCAACCTCAGCTCACGCTCATCGATGTCCCCATCGCTGCTCGCGAGCTGGGCTAGTGCTTTGAGTTGTTCTTTTACCATAGTCTCTGCTAATGAATCTATAGCAAGATACCCTATTTTTTGAATAGACTGTTGAGCGACTGCTTGGCTTTCTCTTCAGCCTCTTTTTTTAGACGCTCTTCCTCGGCCTTGGCCTTCTGCTCGGCTATTTTCTTTTGTGCTTCCAATTCGGCTTTGGCCTTGTCTTCAGCTATTTTTTTCTGCTTTTCAAACGCTTCCTTTGCTGCCGCGGTAGCAGCGTCTTTGGCCGAAGGCTCCGACCCTGTACTGGTAGATTGCCCCAAACCTACTTTGGGATTGTCATAGGTGCCTGCTACATTGATGGAAAGCGGAATGGTCTCGCCAATGAGCGCTTGCCCGCCAGTATATTGCGCCAATAAACTATTGACAGCTGCCCCCACTGCTCCTGTAGGTATTTCTGAGCTTACGTTGTAATCGATACTGCCATCGAACCCGTTAGACCCAAACACGGTAGCTTCGTACCCTGCATAGTTGATGGTATAGGGGTCTACAAACATTCTACCGTCTTTGATTTCAAAGGTCACTTGGGTGTCTTTGATTTTGAGGGTGTCGTCGTCGAACTTAGCCACCTTAGCAATGGCATCCATTAATTTTTCGCCTTGGAGAAATGCTTCTTCTATGAGCAGCACTCCCGACCCATTCATGTCGTTTAAATTGGGCTCCATACCTTCATCGAGTGTGCCCGCTATTTTCATTTCCGTTGAAAATTGACCTTGCATGTTTTTGGCTACGGGAGCCATTTTTTCGATGGTGTTGAAAGAGGCAAAAGCCGTAGAGATGGATAAATGCTGCACCGAAAATTCGAAATCATACAATGGGTGATTTGGTACGGAATTGTACCCCCCATTCATCTCGAAATCACCATCGAGTAAGCGAAAACCTACACTATCCAATCTGGCCGTTCCATTTTTGACCGTGATCAATCCGTCTAAATCTTCGATCACCATGTTGTCATATAATATCTTTTTGATTTTAGAATTTAATGCAAAATTGATATTAATCGGGAGCCGTACCACTTCTAGCGTGGTAGTCTCGGTGCTTTCGGCTACCTCTGCCGTATCAGCCTCGGACATCCACTCATTCAGATCGAATTGATTTGAATAAAAATTCAATTGGCCTTTGAGAGTCTGGGTTTCGCTCAAAGCGTAACCAATAAAATTGGACAACGAGCCATTCATTTGCATATCGCTTTTACCAATAGTGGCATCAAACTTGGTCAAAGCGATCTCTTTCGGCGTAAATTTAAGTTTGGTTTCTTTGATACCGAACCCTTGAGGTAAATCGGGGCTATCGAAATAGAAGCCCGTAAGCGTCATACTGCCTTTGGCCGGTATTTCATTATAACGCTGTTGATCTACCAAACGCATATTTCCTGAGGTCTTGAGCTTGGCATTTAATTTTCCTTTGAGGTTTATGCCCTCCACGGGTACGATTTTGAGCACTTTTTCAAAGTCTACATTGCCATCAAACCCAAAATCCCAGGTGTAGTTTTTCAAGTTTTCAAAATGTAAGTTGGCTACAAGCGGCTCTCCGTCTACCTGTAAAGAAAACTGGGGCATATCGAAAGTCATTGCATCCATATTTTCACCTGGCACGAGCAAAGACGATTTCATGTTGATTTTTTTCATTGGAATGGGGTATTCGTCATACTTAATACTCCCGTCCACAATGTCTAGATTCGCCGTTACAGTAGGTAGTACTTTTTCATTGTAGGTGCCTTTGACAGTGCCGTTAAAGTTGATGTCTCCCGCCACTGATATGCCATCTATGTACTCCTGATATACACCCGGAATGAGCGACAGTATACTGGCAATCGAGATATCCTGACCAGTATATGTGATATCCATGTCTATGTCTTCGCTGGGCATAGATACATAACCATCGATCCCTATTCTAAAATTATTGAGCTTTATGTAGTTGTGTTTAAATGTGTATTTGGCTTGGGGCAAGTCCATATTGAGTGTCATTTCCATTTCTAGCTTTTTGTTACTCAGATAGCTCACTCCTTCATAGTCGGCAGACAGCTGTTTCACTTTAGTGATGGTAAATAGGTCAAAAACATCTTCGGTAAAATCTCCCTTACCAGAATGATAGAGCCCGCCAATTTTAGTAAGTACCTGCATTGATTGGTCGTCATACACGAGATTGCCATTAACAACATCCCATTGTTTGATACTGATGTTGAAAGTCGTGGCTTCGCCTACCGAGTCTTCTTCCACATCTAGAGGCGCTTCGCTAGTTTTGAGGATGTCATAGTTAGCACGGCCATCTTTGAGCACTTTGATGTTGATGTTTGGCTCATCAAGCAGGATAGCATTGATAGCAATCTGATCGCCACTGACCACAGACAAAAGGTCGATCACAAATTCGAATGTGCCCACCTGCAGCAGGGTATCTCCTTCAAACGGCTCTATCCCAGCTACACCAAAATCACTCATGCTAAAAGTAAAATTAGGAAAGTTGGGAATCAAAGACAGACGAAACCCGCGCTGATCATAATAGACCTTAGCATTCACATTTTCTGCAATGGCTTCGTCCACAGCCTCTTTGATTTCATCCTTGAAAATAAGAGGCAGAAATATGGTAACTGCCATCAATATGGCCAGCGTGATTCCGAAGATTTTGGCAGTTTTTTTCATTGAGCTCATGAGACTAGGAGGACTGGTAAAACATATTAAACTAGATCGATCTAAGTTAGAGATTTATTGTGCTGGATGCCATTCTTCGGAAAGAGAATTTTGATTTTAACATGAAAGTAAAGGGGTATGTAAAGCGCTATCTCATGAAGGTTCTTGACACGTCTTTTTGGCCAATACTTCGAAAGCTGTTTCCTACTGGCCGAAGGTTCTTATAATCAACATTCTTGCAATTAAATATCATGATTAATTGATACCTTAGAATCGTATACTTGCATTTATGAAAATTCTCCTTCGACTGGTTGGTGTCATCGCCCTTCTGCTTTTCCTTCCATTACTCTTTTTGGAGCTGGCCGTGAGCGTGTGGTATAAACACGATGTTGTCCAAGAACTACAATTTTTGGCCAATGAAAGTTTGGAATCTGAAATCACATTCGACAACATAGAAGTCAGTGCACTGAGGCATTTTCCAGAGCTTACGATCTCTGTGTTAGGGCTTTCAATTAAAGAAGATAAATACGAAGTCCTTTATTCCGACCGCATGGGTATGCAAATAAATCTGCTGGACATTTATGACAATAATTATGCTCTGAGTAAAATAGAAATCATTCGTCCTCGATTTTTAGCACCAGTAGATTCTACAGGGCAAAAATTCATGATTCGCGTTAAGAAAAAAACCAGCCCTAGTACTGGTCTGCGCCTGATGCTAGATGTGCCTGCTATCGAAATACGTGACGCACTCATCATTATAAACAACGAATACAAAGGCAATCGTATACGGATGAATATAGAAAAAGGAGACTTTCGTCTACGCTCCTTCGACGATCTGTTAGAATTTAAAGGCGATGCTTTTGGTGTGCTCGACACCATGATATCTAAGGGCCGGCTGAGCCAAACCGCTGTGCCAATAGCTGCGCACCAGTCCACACTAAGGCTAAATACATTGGATAGCCGAATCCTATTCGATGGCACACTGCAACTTTACAATGCACACCTCAAAGCCTACGGGCTACTAAAACCCATAGGCTACGGCAATATGCTGGACATCACTCTAGAAGGAGACGAAGCAAGAGTCAACGAATACGTTGCTTTGATTCCACAGTTTCAAACGCTCAATTTTCATCAGCACAATCCAGATGCTCGGCTGCAGCTCACTATTCACAACTCTGGTTATGTAGACCCTGTCACTTTTCCAAACATCGATATTCTATTCGAAATGAAAGATGCTTCATTTTCTAGAGCTGGGTTGCCAGGCATAGTAGACAGCGTCAATTTCAGAGGACATTTTAGTAATGGAAAACTCAGAAACGCCAAAACCAGCGAAATGGTCATTGATTTTGGTCGGGCTAAGGTGGATAATAGTTTCTTTGCTATCCAAGGTTATATTCGAAACTTCGATGATCCATATATAGACATGAAAGCCTCATCCGAAATAGAACTGGAGGATGTAAACGAATTGCTAGACTTTCCCGATTTAGAAATGGCTGGCAGCATACGTATCCATGCTGATGTGAAAGGAAGAATGTCGGAACTCGAAAAAATGCGACAAACCAAAGAGCCACATTTCAATGGTGAAATCATATTTGAAAACGTGTGGCTACTCAAGAAGCCATCAAACATAAAAATAGAACAACTACACGGAAAGGTCGTGGTGAAAAACACCGAACTCAGCATGCAAAACCTGCATGCCAGATACAACCAAGCTAAAATTAATATCTCTGGCCACACCCCAAATTTCATGCCTTTGGTAGAACAAAAGTCTGGGCGAAAATCACATGCACAATTGTCCATCATATTGGATAACCTTGCCCTCACCGAAGCAGACCTAGTCATGGATAAAAAAGAGGACAAGGAAGAAGCCTCCAATTTGGCTGCCTTTCAATTTCCTGATTTTCTGAATTTAAACTGCAACATCATATTCAATCAATTTGCCTACGAAGACTATAGAGCAGAAAGTATTGATATCGGCCTCTCACTCACTAGCGACTCCATGCTACTACACAAAGGACATGTCAAATTTGATCAAGGAGATTTTTGGCTAGAAGGCGTGTCTCGCCCTTCAACTACCGAGGCCAAGAATTACGAAATTTGGCTCAAAGCCGACTTGGATCACATCAATACAAATAACTATTGGCAACCTAAAACGGCAGTAAATAAAAAAGAATCTAGCACACTCCCTGACTACGCAGCCTTCACCGTACACACAGATCTGAAATTCAAATCACTGACCCATGACAAAATCACACTGCAAGACATTCACATCGTATCCGATATGCAAGACCAAAACATCCATACCCGAACATTGGACTTTAGCTTCCCCTATGGTCAAGTCCAGTCTAGGTTCGACATGCTACTCATCGACTCTGTATATCATCTGGAAGGAAAATCTACTGTAGCCCTAACCGCTATTGATATAGATTCTATCAAACAATACTACAACACTATAAAACCCCAAGTGCAGAAAGAAGATAGCACATCAAAAGAAAGTACATTTATCATCGATGGGTATACTTTCGAGCTTACTGCCCCTCAGGTCAATTATAAAGACATCGTTGCAGACCAGTTAGCTATTCAGCTCCAGCTGAATGAAAACCATATTCGGCTAGACCACGCTGCTTTTGAACTGTTCGAAGGTCAGATCAACCTTTCGGGAATAATCAAACAGGATAAATATTCAGAAGTAAAGGCTTTTTGTAATATCGATGCCAAACATATTGATTTGGGTAGTTTAACCAATCAATTTGGGGGACCCAACAAGGAACTGTTTTCCAAAAAACATTTTAAAGGAGAAGTAGGTGTGGGAGGACAAGTTTTGCTCCAATTCAATCACAAACTAGAGCACCAAGAAGATGAAATGCTAGGAAAGATAAAGGTATCGTTGAGCAACGGTGAACTGATGGAGTTTCCCCCGATCACGGAATCTTTGAAATTCATCAAACAAGCGAATAGAGACACCATCCTACTCGCCAATAGAAACCTAGAAGTACTCTTTCACAATGATGAGGTGCTGCTACCTCGCACGGTATTCAAAACCTCTCTTTCCAACATTGAGTTTTCAGGCTATCACAACAAGGACATCGGGTTTGGATTTGACCTTCAAGTCAGTGTAGGCGATTTGCTCTTTAAGTCTCAAAAGAAAAAAAGGAAGCAAGTAAGAGAGAATAAGCAGGCAACTTTTGGCGCAATCAAACACTACCTACAGGCTCGGTCGGAAAATGGAAAAATGCACATCCAATCCATGAAAAAGAAAGAATATCGCGAAGACCTAGAACGATTGAATCATCGATACGCACATGTAGACTCAACCCTCAAAATGATGAACTTACAAATCGCACAATAAAAAAAGCCAGATTAGGATATCCTAATCTGGCTTTTTTGTGCTCGCATACTGTGGTTAAGCTGCTTTTTTTAAGTTCTCTCTTTTTACCGAAATCTCTAGTTTTTTGATATGAATCATACCCAATTTGTCCATGATCCACATGATCACATAAGTAGGGTCTATTTCATGCCAACGTACTCCACCAAAGTTAGCTCTGTTGCCATGCTTGTGGTGATTGTTGTGATAGCTTTCGCCCATCATCAAAAAGTCGAATGGGAGCAAGTTTTTTGAGGTATCTCCTACTTTGAAGTTTACATAACCATATACATGAGCAAACCAGTTGATAATCGCACCATGGATAGGCGCCATCAAAAATGCCACTGGCAAAAACAACCATTGCCACCATGCAGTAGCAAACTCATAGAAAAACAATGTGTAAGCGGCGCCCCAAGCGACTCTTGATATCCAAGAGCGGGCAAATTTGTCGAATGTAGGCCACTCAGGTACCCCATCAGTAAATCTCTTTTCTACCTCTATTTCCTTATTAGTAATAGCAGAATAAGTGGTTTTTGTACGCCACATCATCGCAAATAGGTTTCCATCATATTTAGGAGAGTGTACATCCTTTTCAGTATCAGCATAGGCATGATGCATGCGGTGCATAGTACCATAGCCATAGGCGCTCAGATAGTTAGACCCTTGAAAGAGCCAAGTAAGAAAGTAACATAGTTTTTCGCCAAACCGAGACATAGTAAAACTCTGGTGAGCCGAATATCGATGCAAGAAGAACGTTTGAAAGAACAAACCTCCGTACCACATCACTAACATAAAAATTAATATTTCCATTTCAATTGTTTGTTTGCATATACAAGGACAGTATCAATCCTTATTTGTGACAAAGTTCGGTAAAAAAATCTATATTTTTTGATCCTGTGCTTTTTGACTGCCGTATCTCTATCTTTGCGGATTGTAAAAAAATCACTGTCGATGGCGGAAACATTAGAAAACCAGGTAGCTAAAAATATTGATCAACTAGACCCTAGGGACTTTATCATCATCAAAGGTGCGCGAGTCAATAACCTGAAGAACCTGAGCGTAGCCATTCCTAGAAACAAGCTCGTGGTAGTCACAGGCCTTTCAGGCTCTGGAAAATCGTCATTGGCCTTCGATACGCTATTTGCTGAAGGGCAAAGAAAATATGTGGAAAGTCTCAGTTCCTATGCTAGACAGTTTCTAGGTCGGATGGAAAAGCCAGAGGTGGACTACATCAAAGGCGTGTCGCCAGCCGTGGCCATTGAGCAAAAAGTAAACACACGAAACCCTCGATCTACTGTAGGCACCACCACGGAGATTTATGATTATATCAAATTGCTCTATGCCCGCATCGGACAAACTATCTCACCTGTTAGTGGTTTGCCAGTCAAAAGAGATACGGTTTCATCCGTAGTCAATGCCGTAAACACCTACGATGAAGGCACCAAATTTATGGTCTGCTCACCACTCACCCTGACCGAAGACAGAACTTTAGCCATAGAGTTCAACATCTTACTGAGTAAAGGGTTTACCCGAATATTGGTAGATGGAGTACTGGAGCAGATCGAAGATTTAGATCCACAAAAAATAGATCCATCCAAAGTAGATATTCTTATTGATAGGCTCAGTGTGAGTAAAGAGGATGAAGATGCCACTTTTCGTTTATCAGATTCGGTACAGACGGCTTTCTTCGAAGGACATGGCGATTGCCACATTCACTTCAGAACTGGTGAGATTAGAAAGTTTTCAGACCGGTTTGAGCTCGACGGCATGACGTTCGAAGAGCCATCAGTCAACCTCTTTAGTTTCAACAATCCCTATGGAGCTTGTCGCAAATGTGAGGGGTTTGGAAAAGTATTGGGTATAGACCCTGACTTGGTTATTGCTGACAAAAATCTATCGGTATACGAAGGGGCTATTGTACCATGGAGGAGTGAGACTATGAAAAAGTGGCTTCAACCCCTCTTGCATATGGCGCACGACATTGATTTTCCATTGCATCGTCCAGTCAAAGATTTGTCGGAAGACGAATACAATTTACTCTGGGAAGGCACGGGCGCATTTGAAGGACTGAATGCCTTTTATGCTTTTATAGAATCCCAACTACACAAAATACAATACCGCGTGATGCTCTCTCGCTATCGCGGAAAAACCACTTGCCCTGACTGCAAAGGCACTCGTTTGAGAAAAGATGCTTTTTATGTCAAAGTAGGAGACAAAACCATTTCAGAATTGGTTTTAATGCCGATCGATAAAGCATTGATGTTTTTTGAGCAGATCGAGCTGAGTGACTTTGATCAGAAAGTAGCTAAACGTATCTTGAAAGAAATACAAAACCGATTAAGCTATATGAAAGAGGTAGGGCTCGGCTATCTCACGCTTAATAGATTGACTTCTACCCTGTCGGGCGGAGAATACCAAAGAATCAAACTGGCAACTTCGCTCGGAAGTGCCTTGGTCGGTTCCATGTATATCTTGGATGAGCCTAGTATTGGCTTGCACCCACGGGATACGGCTCGCTTGGGCAATGTCCTGGAAACGCTGAAGCGTCTAGGCAATACCGTAATCGTAGTAGAACATGAAGAAGAAGTCATGAAGCGTGCTGATCAGATTATAGACATTGGGCCTGCGGCGGGTATTCATGGTGGTGAATTGGTTTTTCAGGGTGACTGGGCCGCTATTCTCGAAGAAAAAGACTCGGTTACGGCCAGATTTCTCAACAGAATGGAATTTATCCCCACACCTAGCAAAAGAAGACCTTGGTCACACAGCATAGATTTGCTTGAAGCCAGAGAAAATAACCTCAAAAGAATTGATGTGTCGATTCCACTGGGCGTATTGACGGTGGTAACTGGCGTAAGTGGGTCAGGAAAATCTACACTGATTAGAAAAATACTGTACCCAGCACTAGGCAAAATAGTAGGGACTACGGGTGAAGAAACAGGGAAATTTGGAGGCTTGGATGGCGACTACAAAATGATCCAACGCATGGAAATGATCGACCAAAATCCACTAGGGCGTAGCTCTCGATCCAACCCTGTGACTTATGTCAAAGCCTACGACGCCATACGTCAGCTCTATGCCGACCAACCTGTGGCCAAACAAAGAAATTTAAAACCTGCCCATTTCTCCTTCAATGTAGATGGAGGTAGATGTGAAACCTGTCAGGGTGAAGGTGAGGTAAAAATTGAAATGCAGTTTATGGCCGACCTTCATTTGACCTGCGATGAATGCAAGGGCAAAAGATTTAAAGAAGAAATCTTGGAAGTGACCTATCAAGACAAGCACATCTCTGACATATTGGATATGAGTATCGAAGAGAGCTTGAGCTTTTTTGCCGACCAAAAAGCCATTGTGTCTAAACTACAGCCCCTCGACGATGTAGGGTTGGGTTATGTAAAGTTGGGTCAGTCGTCCAATTCTTTAAGTGGTGGAGAAGCACAACGTGTCAAGCTGGCATCATTTCTTGGCAAAGGCCAAAGTCACAACAAAGAGAAAATACTTTTCATCTTTGATGAACCCACTACAGGCTTGCACTTCAAAGACATCGAAAAACTTCTTGACAGCATCAATGCCCTTGTGGATCAGGGCAATTCGGTAGTGATCATCGAGCACAACATGGAGATTATTAAATCGGCCGACTGGATCATAGACTTGGGTCCTGATGGTGGTGATCAAGGTGGCGAGCTATGCTTTGCTGGCACTCCAGAAGAGATGGTCAAGCTAGAAAACAACCATACAGCGAAATACCTGAAGGATAAAATATAATGACAAAAACAGGCCTATCCCTACTCCATGAATTATCGATCAAAGGCAATATCGGCTATCTCTGTCATGCCGCTTCGGTAGATATCAACTATAATCATGGTATTGATATAGTCAAATCTATTTTTGGCTCGCGACTCAAAAAATTATTTTCGCCACAGCATGGACTTTTTGCCGATGTGCAAGACAACATGGTGGAGTCCAACCATTTCCATCACAGCCATTACGACCTACCCGTTTATAGTCTCTACTCCGATACTCGAAAACCCACAGCCGAGATGCTCCAAGGACTGGATCATGTGCTGATCGACCTACAGGATGTGGGCACGCGTGTATATACCTACATCTACACCATGACCTACATGATGGAGGCTTGCGCCGAAAATGACGTGGAGGTAATCATACTGGATCGCCCCAACCCTATCGGCGGCTTGAAGATAGAAGGCAACATACTAGACCTTAATTATCGATCTTTCGTTGGCCGACACGAACTACCCATGCGGCATGGGCTGACCATGGGTGAAGTGGCATTAATGGCTAAAAAGCACTGGGGTATCGATTGCAACCTAAGGGTAATAGCTATGCAAGGCTGGAAACGAGACATGTTTTTCAAGGATACGCAATTGCCTTGGGTACTACCATCTCCCAACCTACCCAATGCTGAAACGGCTTTTTCTTTCGTGGGGACTGTGCTTTTCGAAGGCACTAATATTTCTGAAGGACGAGGAACCACCAAGAGCTTGGAAACCGTGGGTCATCCCGCTCTTGCCAATTATCAATTGCTAGATCAACTTAAGTCTATTTTTCAATCAGAAGGTTTAACAGGGTTTGTGCTTCGACCAGTTTCTTTCATGCCCACCTTTCAAAAGCATGCAGGACAGGTTTGTCATGGCTATCAGATCCATATCACTGACTTCGAAGCTTTTTCTCCATGGCATGTAGGCCAGGTGCTTTGTCGAGAGTTTTACCAGCATCTTGGATCAACTTTTTTATGGAAACAACCACCTTATGAATACGAAGAAGACCTCTTGCCAATAGATATTCTTAATGGTACAGACCAGATACGAAAATGGATAGAATCCAATGGTAGTGTTGCTGATCTCCGAAGCCTAGAATCGTCTCAAATGTCGGCATATTTAGAAAAACGTGCTGAAATAATGATCTATTAATTTACTGTTTACAAACTACTTAGTTTTTATCGTTAATTTTGAAGCCTAAATGGTTCAAAAAAGATAAAACAGCTCTCCATAATGGGTGAGCGGTGTTAATTATTTCTCGATTACCTTTCGAGGAGAATCAACCAAAATTCATTCAAAACAAAAATATGCCCACTAAGCAAAAGCCTAAAACGATTATTGTATCGAACAGACTGCCAGTTAGAATCATAAAGGAAGATGGAAAATTGGCATTCACGCCAAGTGAAGGAGGCCTAGCCACGGGTCTTGGGTCTATCTACAAGCAAGGAGAAAATATATGGCTGGGGTGGCCTGGCGCTGTATTAAACACTAAAGCCGAAGAATCGCAAACCAAGAAGGAACTGAGCGAGCAAAACATGGCGCCAGTTTTTTTGACAGACGAGGACATAGAGCTTTACTATGAGGGGTTCTCCAACGAGACCCTTTGGCCTAACTTTCATTATTTCAATCAGTTTTCAGAATTTAAACATGAATACTGGGAAGCCTACAAGAAGGTGAATCAGAAATTTGCTGATCAAATTATAAAAAACGCCAACCCAAAAGATACCATTTGGATTCACGATTACCAACTGTTGCTTTTGCCAGCACTGGTGCGTAAGGAGCGACCAGATATTTCGATAGGCTTCTTTTTGCACATCCCATTTCCATCGTACGAGTCATTTAGGTTATTGCCATGGAGAAGAGAGTTACTTTTGGGCATGTTGGGTGCAGATTTTCTAGGGTTTCATACCTACGACGATACCCGTCATTTTTTATCGTCAGTGAGTAGATTGGCTGGTGTGGGCAATGAGCACGGCCACATCAACTACAACAATCGTCAGATTGTAGCGGATGCACTTCCTATGGGGATCGATTACGACAAGTATGCTCAAACTGCCGCCGAACCTGAAACACTTGAGCGTGAAGTGCGCTACCGGACCAGTATTGGAGAAGGGAAACTCATTTTATGTATCGATAGGTTGGACTACTCCAAAGGTATCCCACAACGACTGAAGGCATTTGAAAAATTGCTAGAGCGCTATCCCGAGTATAAAGGAAAAGTGTCTATGCTGATGGTGGTGGTTCCGTCGCGTGATCAGGTAGGAAAATACAAGGAACTAAAAGAAGAAATAGACCTATTGGTGGGTCGTATCAATGGTCGGTACTCACAGCTCAGCTGGACACCCATACATTATTTTTATCGTTCGTTTCCTCTGCATGCCTTATCGGCATTTTATCGCATGGCACATGTCTGCCTAGTGAGTCCTATGCGAGACGGAATGAACCTAGTCTGTAAGGAATTTATTGCCAGCAAGCTCGACAAAAAAGGCGTGCTTGTACTAAGCGAAATGGCAGGGGCATCCAAGGAGCTTTCGGATGCATTGTTGATCAACCCAAACAACCGTGAACAAATGGTGGAGGCCATTCGCGAAGCTTTGGAAATGGACGAAAAAGAACAAATCCAACGCATGAAAGTGATGCAAAGCACCCTGAAGCGATATAACATTTACAATTGGGTGGATTTATTTATGAACAGATTATCCGTAGTGAAAACCGAACAAAAAGCATTGACAACTAAACGACTTGACGAACAGTCAGAAATTGCCTTAAAGACAAGTTATAAGGAAGCAAAAAAACCACTGATCTTTCTAGATTATGATGGTACACTTCAAGGCTTCTATGGCGACCCTCAAGATGCCAAACCTGACGAAGATTTGTACAGTATCATCAATGGGCTAACTAAGTTTAAGAATTCGCATGTGGTGATTATCAGTGGCAGAGATAAGGATACCTTAGCCAATTGGTTCAACCTCTCGAAAGTGGACTTGATTGGAGAGCATGGTGTTTGGCTTCGAGGCAAAGGCGAAGATTGGCACACGATAACTACCCTCACAGATGTGTGGAAAGCAGACATCAGAAAAGTACTAGAGGGCTATGTAGCACGTACACCTGGGTCGTTTGTAGAGGAAAAAGACTACTCGCTAGTTTGGCATTACCGAAAGGTAGAGACTGGTCTGGGCGAACTGCGTACCCGAGAACTAACTAGTCACTTGAAATACCTTGCTTCCAATCAGAACCTACAAGTACTCGAAGGCGATATGGTTGTAGAAATCAAAAGCACGGAAATCAACAAAGGCCGTGCAGCTCGCAATTGGATGAAACGCTATGAAGACGCCGACTTTATTATGGCTATTGGCGACGATTGGACGGACGAGGATACCTTTAAAGCGATGCCTCCAAAGGCCTATACCATCAAGGTGGGTAGCACCAATTCCTCTGCAAAATTTAGCGTGACAAATTTTGAAGAGGTCAGAGGCTTGCTCAAGCGAATGGTGAGTTAAAGAAAAAGAGAGCGCCCTAGCGTAGCTCTCTAAAGTTTCCGTTTAAATTATTTGTTTTTGAAAACATCGCTTGAATGTCTGTGGGTATCCGTTGCCGTTTGATCATAGACACTCGCGTACTGCCCACGTTACCTACTGGGATTTGACCAATCAAAGAAAAAGGAGCGCCCAGTATCAAGCGTAAGGCCTGACCCAGTACTTCTTTCACCTTTTTTTGGCGAAAGCCTAGATAGAGCATGTACGAATGAGTTTCGGTATGAGGCCATGCGTAGCGCTGACCAATAATGTGTGCACGCTCTAAATGGTGCCAGGCTTTAGGATAATCCAAATCTGCTAGGGCTCTATGATATGTTTCTATTTCTTTTTGGTAAAAACTCTTTAGCTCATCTGGCATTCGAAAATTCAACTTCATTTTTTCTGACAAAGATGAATCACTCAGAGAATAATGGCTTGTATAAACTGGCTATTTACACACTCCTGCTTCCCAGTGGAGGAGTCCTGCATGTTTGGCTTGGCAAGCGTTGGCGTAAGTTTTGCCATCGCAGCCACAGACAGGAGTGTAATCTAAGGTACATATACCATTGGGATTGATTAGAGACTCGTCTATACAAGATTCTGCATTCTTTTCTTCGTCACATTTAGATGCCATGAGAAAGACTATGGCCAATAATAAGGTGCTAAAGAGTTTCATAAGCATGGGTTTATTTCATAATGAAAAGTCTAAAATACGACTTAAAATGGAAAGTATTTTGTCATAATGAATGCAAAAAGGAGTAAGAATTTGTACTTCAGCTCTTACTTATGCCCTAGAGGGTCTTATCTTCGTGAGTATACATCAGACAAACAAGAAGCCAAATGCCTATAAAGAAAAGCCTAAAGATAGTTTCTATGATAGCACTTGTACTGATAGCTATTGCTTTGATCATACTACCTATAATAGTACGTCAGGTGGCCATAAAAAACAGTGAAAAGTGGATAGGCAGATCTATTGATATAGATGACATCGATATCAACCTATTTACCAGTACGGTAGAAATTTTCGACCTTAAAGTATATGAACCCGATGGGGCAACTGTTTTTGTGGGCTTAGATACTTTATTGGTGGATTTAGAGCTTTATCGCTTAATGAACCATGAGTTTGTATTAGAACAGCTTTATCTGGCAGGTTCTACGATCAGTGTGATCAAATCCGATTCTAGTTTTAATTTCGATGACATTGTGGCTCATTTCGAATCCAGCGATACTACAGAAATAGAAGTACCTATAGACACGGCTGTACAAACAGAAGAGTCTGGTATGGCGATTATACTTTCCAATATGGAATTGAAAGACGCTTTGTTTACCCTCCAAGAAAGAGGTACGGAAGAGGTCATGGAGCTCAAAAACATTAACTTCTTTGTGCCTTTTATTGCGCTGAACCAAGCGAATAGCAGCGAGGCGGGGTTAAAGTTTGATTTTACTAATGGTGGATATTTTCAATCTCAGGTGGATTTCAATCCAAAAACCAGTGACTTCGAAGCGCATGTGATGATTCATGATTTGGCTATAGGCGGTTACGAAAAGTTTTTGACCAAATATATTACTTTGGGCAAGTTGGATGGCGCAATCGACCTCGCGTTGAATGTAACTGGCAACATCAATGCAGTCGAACAGGTAGATATCAATGGTAGGTTTGGTTTACAGCATTTTGTACTAGAGGATGTAGGGGCTCTACCCTTGGTTAAATTCGATAACCTGAAAGTGACACTGACAGAAGCGGATCTGGCCACCAATCGTTTTGTGGTAGATTCTGTGATTCTGACCAAGCCTACGATTCATTTTGAGTTATTTGATTCGTCTAACAATTTTGTTGAATTTTTGGCGCACGCCATGCCTACAGACACCACCATACAAGAGAAGGAAGTAGTCGTTGAGCCAGTAGTAGTAGATTCTATCGCTACACCAGCAGCACCGGTCTATTATACCATCCATACGATTAGGGTAGAAGACGGTGTATTAGAATATACCGATAGCCGTACAGGCGACGAGTTCGTCTATCATCTAAATCAAATGCAACTGGCAGTAGACACAGTAGATAGTGAAACGCACTGGGTAGTCGCACAAGCAAATATGGTACTGAATGACAGAGGGAAACTAGTAGCTGAATTGGGCATAGACCCAACCAACCCCATGGATTTGACTTTGGACTATACCATTAGCGATTTTATGCTGAGTGATCTCAATATCTATTCTCGCTATTATATGGGATTCCCAATATTGTATGGCGATATGTACTATAAGTCGCATACCGAAATCAAAAACCACCAACTGGTGAGCGAAAACAAGCTGATCATTCGACATGTAGAGTTGGGCAACAAAACCAAAGGGTTGCATGATTTGCCACTCAAGCTTGCGCTGTTTTTGCTCAAGGATAAAGAAGGCGTGATTACGCTCGATGTACCATTGAAAGGCAACTTGGATGATCCAGATGTAAGTGTGGGCAAGATCGTGTGGAAAACACTCAACAACCTAATATTTAAAGTAGTCGCCGCACCGGGCAAAATGTTGGTTGGTTTTGTAGGGGGCAACCCACAAGATCTCAAAGAGATCAAATACGATTACATGGATTCTACTTTTTCTGATAAAAAGAAAAAACAACTAGATCTGCTCATAACGCTAGAAACCAAAAAGCCTGAATTGTCGATAGACTTGGTGTATTACAATGATGTTCAACTGGAAAAAGAAGCTATCGCCAGAGATCGAGTAGGTAGTGATTTCAACAAAAAAACAGGACAAAACTATAAGCGAGATCAGGAGGCGTTTGAGCAGTATGTGATCGGGCGGCTGGGACGGGATACGCTTTCTGTCAGCGAGAGCTGTTTGCTGATCATGGATAAGGCTACTGTAGATACAATCTATACCAAGTACAACCAATTCAGATACGAAAGCTTGTCACAATACCTCAAAGCCACTTCGGACTCTACCAATATCAAACTCCACATAGCCAAAGAAACCGAACCTAAAAACATAGGAAGTCGACCTATATTTGAAGTAAAGTACGGCCTCAAAGAAGAGGATTAGGAAAAGTGGTGTCTAAATCATCGCGTCATTCTCCAAGACGACGAAGGAGCTGTCGGTAGGGTTATACCTGACAGGTTTTGAAAACCTATCAGGTATATACTCACAAGACCAGCAGCTCAGCTCCTACCAGCACTCCTCAAGATTCGTAAGCACTGGTATCTACACCCAGTTCTTTTAACAGCTTAATGGAGTTGGCTTTCACATTGGCTGGCGGGTTCATCGACAGCGATTTTTTCAAGTTTTTAATAGCGTTTTTTGTGTCCCCTTTGATTTTATATGCCTCACCCAAGCTATCCCAACAGTTGGCATTTTTAGGGTTTCGTTTGGCGTTTAATACAAAATACTCGATGGCTTTGTCATACTTCTGCTGACCGATCATTTGATACCCTAGAAAATTGAGCTGCCCTACATTGGCAATAGCCACAGACTCTGCCAGTAGTGCGTCTGCTTCTTTTATTGCGCCCTGTTGAGTGAGTAGTTGCCCTTTGGTCGATAGATTGTTAAAATTTTTGTTGTTGGCAATGGAGCGATTTATCCATTGGATGGCTTCTTCCTGATTGATGTTGTTTTGTGCACAGTATTGAGCTGCTTGATTGAGTCCCTGCCAGCCAAAACCAGGAACGGACCTAAGCTCTTCTCGGAAATTAGCCAGTACGATCTCGTGAACATCATAAGTCACCTTAAATGGAATAGCTTTTTTCTCCCACTTCAGAGCGATAGTTGCACTAGAGTTGTCCATGGCAATCACATCGTAGGTAAGTACTTCTGTTGGAGTAGTTTCTTTTGTTTGTACTTCCACACGTAGGGCATCTTCTTTTTCGTCGTAGTAGAAACTACCCCAAGAGGAGGTATTGGTGGAAAAGATAAGAGTGGCTTTTCCATTTTCATAGACAGCCATGTGCAGGCCATAAGACCCCGCAGCGAGACTTTTGCCTTCTATTTTCACCTCGTCAGAAAAAGTAATAATTGTATTTTCATTGGCTCCTGCACGCCATGGGATGTTTCGACCGTCTACAAAAGAAACAGCATCAAATCCCCAAGGGACTAGTGTTCCCCAGATTTGGCCAGTGCGATCTTGGCCATTGAAAGTTACCCGTGGCCTGGAGTAGTTGATGGTAACGGTAGAAATACCGATGGTTTGCTCGAGCTTGGCCGCTGGACTCACTCCCCTTGGAAGCGTGACTTGTGCAGTCACTTGCCAACACAGCAGCACAACGAGTGCAGCTGTCAATACTGTGGATTGGATAGTTTTTGTGTTCATCATGATTAATGGTTTTGTTTTGACATTTTAACAAGTATTATAAACGACCACCTTACCTTAATGCTCAAATTTTGTGATGGGAGGTGTCTTTTCTAATGAGAAAGGAAAGACTTAAGGGCTCTATTTGATTTTTAGTTTCTGCAAGAAGTTGTTAGGCGCTTTTTTACAGCACCCTTATCTTTGGTGCGTTTTTTTGACTATTGGTCAATCTTTGTTTTGCTACTAAAGCACTAATTTTATTGAACACTAAACGGTACACACCATGCAAAGCACAGCCACCTCTGTGGAGGAATATCTGGACTCGCTGCCAGATGATCGTCGATCGGCCATCTCCGAAGTACGATTGATCATTCTAGAAAATTTACCGAAAGGCATAGAAGAAAGGATGAATTGGGGTATGATCAGCTATGAAGTACCCCTTGCTATATATCCAGACACTTACAACAAAAAGCCCCTCATGTATGCTGCCTTGGCATCTCAAAAAAACCATATGTCTGTATATCTAAGTGGAATCTATTGTGACAAATCGCTCAAAGAAAATTTTGAGATGGATTATCACGCTAGTGGCCAAAAACTGGACATGGGTAAAAGCTGTGTGCGATTCAGAAAATTGGAACATTTGCCACTAGAAGTCATCGGGCGAGCCATTGCTGCCACAGATATGGATACCTTTGTTGCGTTTGCAAAGTCCCATAAAAGAAGATAGGCGGAATTATTCACAAAATTTAAAATTCTTTGTAGGGGTAAATTCTATTTTGGTTTCCATGACAATGGAAAACCAAATTTTTTAAAAGAAATGGTAACCTATTGGTGATAAAAGGGGTCTTTCTCTAAATCGCATTTGAAATGATGATAAGACTCAAAAAAAACCAAAAAGTCAAAAACACTAAAATAAAAATTACACTAAACTCAATGAAAAAATTTCTATTGGCCAAACTATTAGTTTGTCTGGGGCTCTATGCTCAAGCACAGCAGACCATTAGTGGCTATGTAAAAGATGCAAGTAATGGAGAGACTCTCATCGGTGCAACAGTGCTGATCAAAGGCACCTCTCAAGGCGTGATCACTAATGTATATGGATTTTATTCTATCACCCTTCCCGCAGACCAATACGAAGTAGAGTATCGATATATTGGCTACTTGCCTGTGGCACAGCAAGTAGATCTTTCTGAAAACCGAAGAATAGATATAGAACTGCCTCCCGAAAGTCAGCAGCTAGAAGAAATCGTAATCTCTAGTGATCCCGAGGATGTCAATGTATCGGGTATTCAGATGTCGACCAATAAACTAGACATAGAAACCATCACGAAGATCCCATCATTTATGGGAGAGGCCGATGTGCTACGAAGTATCCAAATGGTACCAGGTGTAGCTACAGTAGGCGAAGGTGCTTCTGGCTTCAACGTTCGTGGTGGGAGTGTAGGACAAAATATGGTACTGCTCGACGAAGCTCCTGTATACAACTCCTCACATTTGATGGGTTTTTTCTCCGTGTTTAATCCAGACGCCGTGAAAGATGTAAACCTGATCAAAGGTGGTATTCCAGCTCGGTATGGAGGACGTATTTCTTCTGTACTAGACATCCGCATGAAAGAAGGCAATGTCAAAGAGTTTGAAGGACAGGGCGGTATCGGTACGGTATTTAGCCGACTGGCCGTGGAAGCGCCTATCGTTAAAGACAAGGCGTCTTTTATCCTAGCAGGTCGTAGGTCTTATATCGACGTACTTGCCAAGCCATTTACCGATGTATTCGATGGCGGTGCGGCACTCAATTTTTATGACCTTACGGCAAAGACCAACTGGCAAATCAATGACAAAAATCGAATATACCTATCAGGGTATTTCGGTAGAGATGTTTTCAAATTTGATAAAGATCAAGGTTTTAATTGGGGCAATAGTACAGCAACTCTGAGGTGGAATCACATTTTCGGAAATCGCTTGTTTGCTAATTTTACTACCTTCTATAGCGATTATGATTACGAGCTGGCCTTTGGAGACGATGAGCTGGACAAGTTCCGGTGGAGTTCTCGGGTGCTTAATTATGATTTCAAGCCAGAATTTACTTATTTCCTTAACCCCGATAATGAAATTTCATTTGGAGGTGAGGCTTTGTATTTCAAATTTGAGCCCGCTAATGTAAACTCTGTGAACGCAGGTAAAGCGAGTGATTCCAGTTTACCAAATAAAAATGCACTCGAGACGGCTTTATACATTTCCAACAATCAGAAAATAGGATCTGACGTAGAGCTACAGTATGGTGTGCGATTTTCCAATTTCAACTTGTTGGGGTCTGGTACGGCCTTCTATTATGGAGATACGATCCCCGGCGTGAGAAAACCACTGATCGATAGTGCTACATATAGCACTGGAGAAGTAATGCAGTCTTATCACAACTTTGAGCCAAGATTTTCTATCAAGTACCAATTGAATAATCAAAACTCATTCAAAGCCAGTTACAACAAGACCAGTCAGTACATCCATTTAGTATCCAATACCACCGCATCCAATCCGCTCGATGTGTGGACGCCCAGTAGCAACAACATCGAACCTCAGATAGGACATCAGGTCGCGTTGGGCTGGTTCCGAAATTTCGGGCCAGAAAATAATGTGGAGTTTTCTGCAGAAGTCTATTATCGAAAAACCAAAAATCAGATTGACTACATTGATGGAGCAGAACTGCTTATCAACGAATACATCGAGGGAGATTTGCTCTCAGGCGATGGTCGTGCCTATGGACTAGAGCTATACGCCAAGAAAAACACAGGAGCCTTAACGGGGTGGGTGAGCTATACCGTGGCACGTACCGAACTGCAAGTGCAAGGCATCAACAATGGTGACTGGTATCCGACAAGATATGATCAGTTGCATAATTTTAAATTAGCGGCTTTTTATGACCTAAATGAAAACTGGCAGTTCTCTTCCAATTTCACCTTTGTGACAGGCACGCCTACTACCTTCCCTACCTCACGATTCGAACAGGCTGGATATGTGGTGCCATATGCCTATGGAGATGGACGAAACAATTTTCGAATACCAAATTATTATCGATGGGATCTCTCGGCCACCAAGTACAACAAAACAGTCAGGAGAAACGGAAAGCCGAAGCGCTTTCACAGTCACTGGGTGTTTGCGGTGTACAATGTGCTTGGTACCAAAAACCCATTCTCCATCTACTTTACTCAGGCTGACGAGCGATTTGCTCCTGGTCAGCCAGTAGATACGCAGGCCCGTCAGGTCTCTATTATTGGAAGTATGATCCCTTCTATATCCTATAATTTTAAATTTTAATTCAGATGAATATCAAATTATATACGATTCTAATCGTCGCTCTAGCGATCTTTTCGGCCTGCGATGATCAGATATATCCAGAGTTAGATGATGCACCAGAAATACTGGTAGTAGATGCATGGGTCACGGATCTAATGGAAGATCAGGTAGTGAGACTGACTAAAACAGCTCCTTATTTTGAAAACACGGCCACCAAAGGTGTGACAGGTGCGCAAGTATATATTACAGATGATCAGGGTACTTCATTCGATTTTGTGGATCAGGGCAATGGCAACTATGTGTGGACACCTGCCACTAGCGGATTTGGTATGGTAGGTAGCGATTATGTACTCACTGTGGTGGCAGAAGGCAATACCTATACAGCCATCTCTACTAAAAACAGAGTGCCTAAAGTAGACAGTATCACTTTTGAATATAACAATGATAAGACCTTTGGTGTCGAGGAGATTTACTATTCTGCGGAGTTATGGGCGAGCGATTTGGGAGGACTAGGAGACCAATATTGGATCAAAACATATAAGAATGATGTATTTCTAAACAAACCCTCTGAGATCAGTTTGGTTTGGGATGGTGGGTTCAACAGAAGTTCGACATTTGATGGAGAGCCATTTATCCCTCCGATTCGCCAAAGCATCAATCCATATGACACCAATGAGGAGGAGGAGTTGATCTCTCCTTATCTGGATGGAGACAAGGTCTATGTGGAGATTCATTCGATCACCGAAGCAGCTCACAACTTCTTGAGCGAGGTGCAGATTCAAACGAATAGAGAAGGTGGTTTTGGAGCTCTCTTCGCTACACCACTTAGCAATGTACCCACCAATATCGAAAATACTACATCAGAAGACTTAGTCGTAGGCTTCTTTTGTGTATCTGCTGTAGAGAGCAAAAGTGCAGTCCTCGATGAAAGTCAAGTCCCAAAGGATGAATAAAGATTTTGCAGTTTAGTTCGATTAAAAAAGCCCAGGCAGAAGGTCTGGGCTTTTTATTACAATAAATTATACTATGTGCTATGCATTTCTAATACACCGTGGCCTAGCCAAAGGCTGCTTATATTGGATCACACCACATTGAGCACCTGCTCCTTTATTTTTTCTAGTTCATCTTTCATATCTACTACTAGCTTCTGTATGTCAGAATTATTGGCTTTAGAGCCAATGGTATTGATCTCCCGACCCATTTCCTGACTAATGAAACCCAGTTTTTTACCTTGGGACTCCTTTTCTGCCAATGTCTCGTGAAAATAAGAAATATGGTTTTGTAGCCGAATGATCTCTTCAGCAATATCCAGTTTTTCTATGTAGTAAATCAGTTCTTGTTCAAACCGGTTAGGATCGGCTTTGTCCGAAGCGGCTAACTCAGACAAACTTTCGTTGATTCGTTCTTTGATAGCAACTATACGCTCAGGGTCTTTCTCTTTGATCTGAGACAATCGCTCACCTATGTGCTTGGCAAATACCCCCAATGCATTTTCCGCCGCTTGCCCTTCTTGGGCTCTGAATTTTTCGCACTCTTTAATCGCCTGATTGATCAAATCAAACAATTGATCTTTGTCTACCAGATCTGTTTCTGTATCCGAGTAATCAAAAATATCTGGCATCCTCAATACTTCTTTGACCAGATCAGTGTCCGACAATTCGTTTGGGCTAATCGTGGCTCGTAGTTCTTTTTTGTAATGTTCGAAAAGTGTCGTGTTGAGTTTGGCTGCACTACCTACGCCATTTTTGAGAGAAATATCAATCATGAAATTGACCTTGCCTCGACCAATTTTTTCAGTTAATACCTTTTTGATTTCATTTTCCAGTGCCGAAATTTCTTTAGGCAATTTGGTAGAAATGTCCAAAAATTTAGAATTCAGAGATTTGATCTCTACATCGATGCTCATCCGATCATTCTCGAACGAAGCATGGCCGTAACCAGTCATAGATTTAAGCATCTGCAATATTCGTCAAATAAGCCGATATAAAAAATTGATTTGAGCGGTGTGTATGCTAGAAATCGTAGCCAAGACTGAGGTAAAAATGCATGTCTCCCACTTGATAATCAGCCATAGGCTTAGCAAAATCGAACCGGGCATAATAACCTAAAAGGACGGTTCGGAGGCCAAATCCGTAACTGGCCAGCCATGGGTTGTTTGATGTGCGAATCACTGCCTCAAATGGAGAATTGTCTTTTTTCACAACCTTAGTATTGACCTCATGGTCGTCGCTAAATGGTGACTTGCCTGTCCAAGCCGAACCTAAATCATAAAATCCGATGACTTGGAAATTTCTTAGGAAATTGGATTTGATAGAGCCTCTAGAAAAATATTTAACAATAGGGAATCTCAATTCCGCATTAAAAGTAAGCACATTAGTACCACTGAATTTGTTGTAATCGAACCCTCGTAGATTCACAAACTCCGTAAAGAGAATGTCCGTATTATCTTTGGTATTGCTAAAGTACAAAGGCGAGCTTTCTTGTCCATTATCTTCACTATCATTGGCTACCCAGTTGTCCATTCCTCCGAGCATGTAGGTCTTCGGGTGCTTGCCAAACGAACGACCATAATACACCCTCGTAGCGATAATCAGCTCTCTAGATATTTTCTGATATCGACGCAAATCAACCGTCAGGTTGCTAAATGTTCGATCGTTGTTGTTAACTCCCTGAAAATGCTCAAATGAAATTTTTGCTCGACTGCCTTCATAAAGGTTCAAACCATTGGCTAGCGTATTGTCATACACCCAGTTGGCTCGGATACCCATAAATGTGTTTTGCGACTCTAGTGCATAGGGTTCTGTGGCAGGGTAGTTGCCCGATAGTGCGTCTGGATTAAGGTTATAAAAATGTGTGAATGTCATAAACGGTTGAATATCAAACCGGGTAGCTACACTGAGTGGCAATGATGCCCCCACGGTAAAAGTGTTTTTTTTGTACTTCTGAATGATTTCTTCTCCTCTACCAGAGAAATAGTCGAAATGCTCTTCCAAATACACATTCCTATCGAATCGTGCCATCAGGTCAATGGTGTTTTTCAAATACCTATATTCAGCAAAGAAGTCTCCACTCTGCAAATCCGTGATTGCTAAAAAGCCTCCATAAAATTTATGATTTTCCAAGACATCATTCATCTCATACTCCATCAGTATACCAAACCCTCTAATAGGATCGATCTTGAAGGTTGTAATTACATTGTTGGATGAAAAAGTAGTTTCATAAGTATTGGGTCCTGTCACGCTAGGTTCTTTTTGCATTTTCTGATACGTAGAAAGAAACGAAAAACCACCACCTTCGGTCTCTTCGTCTTCTGTATCATCCTCAAACTGATAATCATCCGTATCTATAAACACATCCTCGTCTTCCTCTTCAGTCTGAGTAAGAAGCCCTTCGCCTTCTTTCGCTTCATGTGCTTCGCCAAGATCAAAAAGGCCCTCTCCTAGTTCTATTTCTTCCTCTTCCTGAGGCAGATCATCTGTTGCTGTTTTTGCCCTTCTATTTCGGATAAACTCTACCTGCTTCAGCTGATTTCTCAGTGTAGGAGGTGTAAAGGTGGTTTGATTCAGATTATAATTTTCATGTAAATAAATTCTAGACTTTCCGTTGTTGAGCATCAAAAAGGCCAAATCATGAGTTTGTCGATTGATGTCGTATTCTTGCAAGCTGGCGCTAAAATTGGACACCTGGTTATAGATTCCATTTGAAAAATTATACTTGTACAGGTTATAAATCCCCTTTTGATCACTGAGATAAAATACATTTTCTCTATCCACAGGCACTGGATAATAGTCGTTGCTCAGCGTGTTGGTCATACGATGTACCACGGTAGTCGTGGTATCCAAATCATAAGCAAAAAGGTTCAACACATCCGACGCCTCGTTGATATTGTCTAGTGCAATATTGAGCGTGTCGCTGGGTCTATTGGAACTAAAAACAATGGCATCTGTACCTGGAATAAATTTAGGATTCAAGTCATCATATTTGTCCTTGGTCAGTCGTTTCACAGCATTTCTTCTCATACTAATCAGATAGAGATCGTTTTGCCCCTTTATGTCTGCACTGATCACTGCCAGTTTTCCATTATCATTAAATCCAATTCCTTGAATTTGATTGAACCGAACTAAAGACTTCCGTTGCTTGGTTCTGGTGGGGACATCATAAGTGACCAAATAATTAGTCCCATACCAGTTTTGAATAATCCCCAACTGTGTCTCTGTGATCCATTCGATGATAGGAAGTTCAAGGGTTACCTCTTGATTGATCACATGATAGCCTCCGTGTAGCGCAGTTCGCTCTTTGCCATTCTCTAGGTTTCTAACATTCACCGTGTACTTCCCTCTATAATTATTGGCGTACGCCAAGTATTTACCATCTGGGCTCACGCGCACTTTGGTCAGTTTAGCTACTTTGCCTGTTTTACCAATCAGTTTGTTGTCTTTCTCAGGAGTTTCATACGCCGCTTCTAAACCGGCATTGGCGTTGATGTAATACTCCGCCCATTCGTATTTGAATTGCTTAAAGGAAATACCCAACGAACTGGCAATACTGTGTTCGGGATTTCTAATGATCCGTGTTAAATTCAGAATATTTGACATATTGCTCTTGCCATACTTCATAGCGATATAGTTCCATACCGACTGCCCTACCATCTGTGCCCTGACATCTTCTAGACGATCGAGTTTTTTGGTTTTCTTTTTTGAAAAGAAATCACGCATATAGTCGTCCATCTCTACATTCCAACCATAAGCCATATAGTTAGACGCACCTCCGATAAACCACTCAGGCAAATGGAGCAAATAGGCACTTTGAAACATTTCTGCCAAGCTCCCGCCAAACATCATGTCTTCGAGCAGCATTCTGGTCAACCTGAATTTCAACTCTTTTTTGAAATCTATAATACTCCCAGGATAAGCCACTTCCACTTGTAGTTTTACAAACTTGGTCTGCCCAGCTATAGTAAACGTGGCTCCGTCTACACCTATGTTGCTTTGCTTTAGATCTACGGGTGAATTGTAAATAAAAATCTTGGTCTTGGAGAATGGTGCGTAGCCGATCAGGTCGGTAAGCTTATCGTATTCTTCATCGAGATAATCTAACGCCAACTTAGCGTATTCTTCTCCCTGAGCATAGTAATGAATGTCGTAGTCATCAGTACCGTAGTAGTACCAATCGTAGCTCTTATATTGTACCCTATTTTGCCCAAAGATTTGTCTATGCTCCTGACCATAAGCCACCAAAGCAGAGAAAAATAATAAGCCAATAAGTAGTACCCTCAAACGCATGCGATCAATCTTTCGGTTTTGCTGAATAATGTGAGTAATATCGACTGATGTCTAATTCGGCATCTAGTGGCTCGCCGTCCAACAAATGTGCAGTGAATAGCTTCGAGCAATATGGAATCAAAGAAACACCCTTAGAGCCAAAACCATTAAAGACATAAATATGTTCATTATCCGGATGTTTTCCAATGAATGGCCGGCGATCTTTCGTGGCGGGTCTAATACCTGCTCTGCTCCCTGTCACTTGATATGTCTCGTCTAACAATCCACTTAGTTTCTGTTTCAATTCATTTTGTCCCGCTTCGGTTGGCTCCATGTTGTCATATTGATGATGATAAGTAGAGCCTACCCTTAGGCTTTCATTTTCAAACGGGAGAATAAAAACCCCCCGGTTGTAGATCGTATCTGGTCTTTTTTCTAGGGCTATGTCTATCATTTCCCCTTTTACGGGATGAAAAGGGAGCCAATCAAACCAATCCGACTGCTGTGCTTTGACGCCATTACAAAAAATAAGTTTCTTAAACTTGAGCACTCCATAAACAAAATGATCCGAATCTCGCACCACTTCCTTTTCATTAAACATGGCTTCTTGATAACTACCCTTATCAGTCAATCGCTTTTTATTAGCTGTCAGCAGCTTCACAATGTTTACATATCCTGCCTGCTTCAAAAACAAACCACCATACGGATCGTGCAACTGATGTGCTGCAATCGGTGTAGTACTCGCATGAGCGATGTATGAATCAAATTTTGTATCCGCCTTTTTGGCTTCCCAATCATTTTGATCTTCGATAGCAAAATACGGACGATACACGCCCATCGGATGAAAAAACTTGGCACCAAGCGTCTGTTCAAAAATTGGATAAAACTGCAATAACTCTGGAAAGAACTCATCCGCACGCCAGGTCTTAAACATTTTTCGACCCGTGATGGGATTGAAAATACCTGCAGCTACTGCAGACGAATGGTTGTCCTGAGGCTGATCTAGCACCATGATTTTTTTTCCTCTTTCGAGCAATCTTTGTGAAAGTACAGCGCCAGCCAGTCCGTGGCCAATGATTAAGTAGTCGTACATGTTATATTTGCGATTGAGCAATAATCCGACAAAATTGCGGACTTACTACTAATATCTATGATCCAAATTCAGAATTTTGTTTTCAACCCCTTCTTAGAAAACACTTACGTCCTCTATGACGAGACTAAGGAGGCGATTGTTATCGATCCTGGGTGCTACGAACAAGCCGAAAGAACCGAACTTTCAGACTTTATCGAGGCCAACGAGCTGAAGGTCGTCCAGTTGATCAATACACATTGTCATATCGATCACGTGTTTGGCAATTCATTTATCAAAAGAAAATATGATGTCAAACTGACAATTCATAAAGAAGACGAAGCTACACTACGTTCGGTAGAAGTCTATGCACCCGCCTATGGGTTTCAAAACTATGAGCGATCGGAGGCAGATGCTTTTTATGAAGAAGGTGATCAGGTCAAATTTGGCCAATCTACTTTAGACGTGCTGTTTACTCCTGGGCATGCCCCTGGTCATGTGATATTGGTCAATCAAGAGCAAAATATTTGTATTGGTGGGGACGTACTTTTCGATGGCAGCATAGGGCGTACAGATTTGCCAGGGGGAGAATACGATGTACTAATCCAAAGCATCCATGACAAAGTATTTGCGCTTGGAGACGAAACAGTAGTATACCCTGGCCATGGTGGTACCACCACCGTTGGCAAAGAAAAAATATCCAACCCCTTTTGCGCCTTGTCCAAATGAGCATTCGCAGCTTCATCCCGAACGCCTTTACCAGTCTCAACTTAGCTTTTGGCTGTTTGGCTATCATAGAAATATTTGAAGGTCGGTTAGAAAATGTTATTTACTATACCGTACTCTCGGGAGTGGTAGATTTTTTTGATGGGTTTCTGGCTCGTTTACTCAAGTCCACTTCCAACATTGGCAAAGACCTCGATTCGCTAGCAGATATGGTCTCCTTTGGTGTAGTGCCTGCTTTAGTCGTTTATAAAATGCTACAAACCAGTACTCCGGGAACTTATTGGCCCTATGTGGCGGTTTTGATTGCGGTAATGTCTGGGCTGAGGTTAGCCAAGTTCAACAATGACACGCGACAATCGGATCGGTTTTTCGGATTGCCCACTCCTGCCAACGCTTGTTTGATCAATTCATTGGCATATTTAGCCGCTGTAGGTATATGGACGGAGTATTTGAACCAATGGATAGTGCTAGTTGGCCTAGCAATAGGTACTTCTATCTTGTTGATAGCAGATATTCCTATGATGGCTTTCAAGTTCAAGAAACTTGGTCGCAAAGGCAACGAAGGCAAATACGCTTTTTTACTTATCAGCCTGGCTATGATAGTTTTACTGAAATTAGTGGCTATTCCATTAATTATTGTCTTGTATATTGTTGGCTCTATAGTAGGTCACATATTCACACCCAAATAATCGTTTAAGCACTAAAGGATCAAATTAGGTTGAAAGGGAAATTACATATCGTTTGGGGTTTGTGTCTGATTTGGTTGGCCTCTTGGGATGCTCAATCTCAAGCATCCTCTTCTGTATTAGCAGATGGCCAATGGTACAAAATAGCCATTCTACACGATGGGATATACAAAATAGATCGAAATCTACTCGAAGAAATGGGCATAGCCGTAGACCAGATCGATCCTAGAAAATTAGCTCTATATGGCAATGCTATGAATGGCATGCTGCCACAAGCCAATAGCGAAAGTAGACCTAATGACCTGTCCGAAAATGCCATTTTTGTAGTAGGTCAGTCCGATGGCCAATTCAACAATGAAGACTATCTTTTGTTTTACGGCAAGTCCTCAGACCATTTAAGTTACAATCCCTCCACAGAGGCTTTTGCTTACGAAAGAAATGTCTACAGTGATACGGCTTTTTATTTCCTTACGGTAAAAGCCTCTGATGGCAAGCGTATGCCTACCATAACTGCACCTGCAGGCACAGCATCTACCCAATCTTCTTATGCCTACATCCAACCACACGAACTAGAAAAAAACACCATCATCAACTCTGGTCGGCATTGGTTTGGTGAGCGGTTTACCAGTGCCACAAAAACACACAAGGTCACTTTTACTAGTAATGGCATCGTGGGCAGTGCTGACATAGATATTTTCACTAGTGTGCTGTCTCGATCCATCGGTACGTCGTCTTTCGACCTCAATCTCAATGGTATTTCGCTCGGCTCGATCGACATGGATCCGATCTCTTCTGGGACGTACGTCACACAAGCCGATGTAAAAACAGATACTTTTTCTATCAACCCATCGGGCATCAATACAGCCAATGGATTGACATTAAATTATACATTTAATGAATCTGGATTCAACGATGGCTATATAGACTATGTACATATGGTCTACGAAAGAACGTTGAGTTTGTCGTTAGGGGCATTGCTATGGCACAAGCGCACAGGCGAAGCGGCCTACAAAATAACAGGAGCAGAGTCTAGTGCGCAAATCTGGGATATTACAAACCCAACTGACATCATAAAAATACAAGCTCAATCTTCTGGAAGCAACTTGACTTTTGGTACGTCGACTGACATGAATTCCTTCTTGGCATTCAACGACGCTCAAGCTACAGCTCCTATACTCATAGGTGCCATCGACAACCAGAACCTCCACGACCTGCCTGCCGCTGATGGTATCATCATCACCCATCGAAATTTTCTAGCCGCCGCACAGCACTTGGCAGAATATCGAACACAACACGATGGCTTGCTAGTAGAAGTCGTCACTGTAGATCAGATTTACAATGAATTTTCTAGTGGTGCACAAGACGTCTCCGCTCTTCGGGATTTTATAAAATTTCAATACGACAAGTACAATCAACTAAAACAAGTGCTTCTTTTCGGAGATTGTTCATTCGATTACAAAGACCGAAGTATCAATTCCACCAATTTTGTGCCCGTGTATGAGTCTCGCAATTCGCTGCACAAGCTCTGGAGCTACTCGTCCGACGACTATTTTGGTTTTATGGAAGACAATGAAGGCGAGTGGATAGAAACCCAAGCCGGAGACCATACCATGGAAATAGGCGTGGGTAGGATTCCGATACAAACCAGCGAAGATGGTGAAGCGGTAATCAATAAAATCATACGCTATCAAACCAATAGGCTAGGTTATGGTAAGTGGAGAAACAAAATTTCTTTTATCGCCGACGACGGCGACAACAATATCCACCAGCAAGATGCCAACAAGATGGCTACCTATGTGGATACCACACGACAAGAGCTGAATGTAAACAAAATCTATCTCGACGCATATAAGCAAGACCAAAACAAATCGCCAGCAGCATCGGAAGCTTTCGTTAATGCTATTTCGGATGGAAATTTGATTGTAAACTTTACCGGACACGGCAATGAAGGACAACTGACCCACGAGGGCATTTTCGATGAATTTATGATCAGCGACTTGAGCAACAACATCTTAATGTCGCTCTTCATCACAGCCACCTGCCAATTTGGAAACTACGACTATCCCAATAGAATCTCTGGTGGAGAAAAAATGGTGCTCCTCCCCTATGGTGGGTCAGTGGCTTTGATCACAGCTACTCGACCCGTCTACTCCAACACCAATTTTCAGCTCAACGAAGCTTTCTACTTCTCCGCCATGAACAAAGCCAATGGCCAATACAAACGTCTAGGTGAAATGATGCGCGAAACCAAAAACAGCAGCCTGGTAGGTGCTGGCAATAGAAACTATGCACTCCTAGGCGATCCCATGATGCGCATTTCATTTCCAGAACAAACCATCGCACTTACTGCTATCAATGGTCAGTCTATCGATCAACTCGATACACTGCGAGCATTTGGCAAATACACCATCAGTGGAGAAGTACAAGTAGGTGACGTATTGGATACACGGTTCGACGGTATCCTAAACATGATCGTTTTCGACAAACCTGCCAAATTTCAAACACTGGGGGACGAAAGTACCAAAGAAATCTATGATATCAGAGATGTACTCCTGTTTCAAGGAAAAGCTACCATTACCGAAGGAAAGTTCGATGTTGATTTTATCGTACCTAAAAACATCAACTACTCTTTTGGTGAAGGAAAAATTAGCTTTTATGCCCTCAACAAATTATCAACAATAGATGCACACGGGGCATTTTCAGAAGTAATAGTAGGAGGATCTGAACAAGTAAAAAACCCAGACAAAACCCCTCCAAATCTTTCTATCTATCTCAATGACACTACCTTTCAATCTGGGGAAACAGTTGGCCCGTCGCCAGTCCTTATGGTGAAGCTCACTGATGAAAGTGGTATTAATATTTCAAATGCAGGCTTTGGCAACGAACTGATGCTCTATCTCAACGACGAGGAACCTGTCGTCGTCAACGAATATTACGAAGCCTCCCTCGACACCTATCAAGAAGGCTGGATCACTTACCCATTCGATAACCTAGCCGCTGGAAGACATGAATTGACCCTAGTCGCTTCAGATATTTTCAACAACGAAACAGAAGAAACCATCGAATTTTTTATTACCAAAGAAAACGGGATTCATTTGACAGAAGTCATCAACTACCCCAACCCCATCATGCCTGGAGTAGAGCAAACCACGATTAGTTTTAAACACGACAGACTAGGCGAAGATCTTTTTGCCTACCTCACAATCACAGATATACAAGGGCAAGAAATATTAACCCAGTCCTACCGTTTTGACAATGTTTCTGAAAATATGCTAAAAATTGTCTGGAACTTGAACAGTTCTGGTACAGGAAGAGTAAGAAAAGGGATATATATTTATAGGCTCAAAGTGCAAAGTAGAGTAGATGGATCCGCAGGAGAAGTGTTCAGAAGAATGGTTATACTGAATTAGCTATCTTTGCACGTTAATATTTTTAATCTATGACAACGACAACAATCAAAAGAATCTTGCTTGCCTCGATTCTTTCACTACCAGGTTTCATGGTCTCTGCACAAACTCAAGTGACAGGACAAGAAGGAGCCGACGACAGAAGGGTAATCACCACAGCGGTTCCATTCGTAAGTTTCGCCCCAGACTCAAGAGCATCGGGCATGGGAGATGCTGGTGTAGCAACTTCTCCAGATGCCAATAGCGTACACTGGAACAACGGTAAACTAGCCTTTATTGAGCACAACTATGGTGCTTCACTTTCTTACTCTCCCTGGCTGGGCAAGATAGTAGACGACATGTCGTTGACCTACCTATCGGGCTATTACAAACTCGACAGAATCCAAACCTTGGGTCTATCCATGAGATATTTTGATTTAGGAGAAATCCACCTTACAGACCTAGAAGGGTCTCAACTAGGTATAGAAAACCCAAGAGAAGTAGCCTTCGACGGTACTTACTCTAGAAAACTCACCGAAAAAATAGGCATCGGAGTAACAGCCAGATATATCTGGTCCAACCTCGTAGGCAGTGGTACCAATGCGGCTAAACCCGCTAGCAGTTTTGCGGTAGATCTCGGATTTTATTACACCAATCCAATCGTGATCGGAGGCAAAGATTCTGAGATCTCGTTTGGTACGGCCATTACCAACATCGGTCAGAAAATGACTTATGGTACACAGTCAGATGCCGATTTTATTCCCATCAACTTGAGAGTGGGTACTGCCCTCAAAGTAGGACTAGATGCTTTCAACTCGCTAACTTTTGCTTTAGACTTGAACAAACTCATGGTGCCTACTCCTCCGATCTATGATGAAAATGACGATGGGTCTCGCAATCAAGACAACAATGGCAACGACATCATCCTAAAAGGAAAAGATCCAAATAGAAACCTAATGGCTGGTATGTTTGGCTCATTCACAGATGCACCTGATGGCTTCTCGGAAGAGATGCAAGAGATCATGATTGCCACTGGCGTGGAATATTGGTACAAGGAATTGTTTGCCGCTCGTCTGGGCTATTTTTATGAAAACAAAAACAAAGGGGGCAGACAATACATGACACTAGGATTAGGGTTTAGGTATCAAAAATTTGGGATCGACTTCTCTTACTTAGTGCCTGGAGACAACAACCACCCACTAGCAGAAACCATTAGATTCTCACTATTGTTCAACTTTGACAAAGCTGAAGCACAAGATACCACGCTGAATTAATGTTAGACAGAACCCTTGCTCCACCTTCAGGAGAAATCGTATTTGGAGGACTACCTGCCGTCAACCAGCAGACTTTACATTCGAACACTTCCCTTTTTTGGCTCCAGGCTGGCGATCAGCCCGTTGTCAAAATCGAACTGGTCTTTCAGTCGGGCATTTGGTTTGAATCTAAAAAATCTACCTCATGGCTGGCCATTAAAATGCTAGTCGAAGGAACCCAAAACAAGACGGCAAAAGAGATCACTGCTGGTTTTGAAAAACTCGGTGCATTTCTAGAGATAGGAGCTGGTTTTGACGATGTATCTATATCTGTATATGGGCTGAGAAGAAACTTCGATCAGGTTATTTCTCTGCTCAACGAAATCATCAATGAACCTGTATTTCCTAAACGTGAATTCGAAATTCTAAAATCGAACCGCAAGGATCAGATTATCCTCAATGACAACAAAAGCAATTTACTTGCTTCCAAAAAACTGAGAGAAGCCATATACGGCTCTTCCTTTCCTTATGGTCAGGCATTGGCTGCTACAGACATAGAGGCCGTCAGTTTGGAAGAAGTTAAAGCTTACTACCAAGAGCGGTTATTTTACCAGCCTAAAATCTATATGGCTGGCGATATAGACGATCAACTTGTCTCATGTCTAAACTCACAACTGAACATCCCAAAAGCAACACCTACTACTGAGCGACCCATCGAATTCCAGTCCGACCAACATGATATTTATGTAGCCAAAACAGGCAGCATGCAATCATCTATTCGCATAGCTTGGCTGGTGCCAAACAAGCGATCAGAAGACTATTTCAACTATCAAATAGCCAATAGCTTACTGGGGGGGTACTTTGGCTCACGACTAATGAAAAACATACGGGAAGAAAAGGGCTACACTTATGGCATACATGCCTATCCTGTACATCTCAAACACAGTTCATTTGGAATGATTGCAGGAGATGTAGTGGCTACTCATACACAAGACACCTTTACGGAAATCAAATCAGAAATAGACAAATTGCTGAATGAACCCATTCCTACTGAAGAAGTAGAAGTGCTGACTAACTATTTAGCTGGTTCGTTTTTGGCATCTATCAATACCCCTTTTCAGCTAATGGATAAGTTTAAAAAGATAGAAGAAGCTGATTTAGACGATGCCTATTATGACAGATATTTTGATGCACTGAGAACCATCGACGAAAACCAAATCAAAACAGCCATCGAAAAGCATTTTAACCCTGCAGCGGCATACACCACTATCGTAGGGCTCAATCAATAGTTTCTACAAATGTTAAGGAACAGCTTATTCTTCTGCTTTAGGGTCTGTTTCTAAGCAGATGTATCTACCATGAGATATTTCACGGATGCTGTAGTATCTAAGTGGTATGCTGTACCTGCCCGTGGGATCTATGAGACCCGACAACCCTCTTCGCTCCACGATAAAATGATCATCCATCGTAGGTCGTATGTCTGTGTATGAAGGCTGAAGAAGCTGCTGACCTGCTTGATTGAAGAGTCCCATTTTACCTTCTTTTTTAACCAACAAAAAATCGTGCGTTGTCGTTTGAATCGTGTCAAATTCTATTTTGATTTTTTGGCGCTCTTCTGCATCTATTGCTCCAAGCTTGCCCACCCTACTTACGAGCGCAATACCATTCTTAAAAGGGGTAACTTCAGTATAAGTAGGTTGGATCAACAAATGTTCTTTCTTATCAATAAACCCCCACTTACCATTGAGTTTTACTGCTGCGAGTCCAGACGTAAAGGGCTTTGTCTTTTCATACCGGTTCGCAATGAGTAGCCGCTGACCAAAATCCACAAATCCATATTGTCCATTTCGTTTGATACTAATAAAACCATCATTCACATGGCAAATTTCCTGTGTTTCCTTAGACAAAGGCAAAACCCAAAAACCTTTGAAATTGATCAGCCCCACTTTATCTGCTTGCTGCACCACAGCATACCTTCGGTTCATTGGTTCAGAAATGCTATCATATTCGGGGTAAAGGATTATTTCGCCCAGATGGGATACTAAGCCTTTATGACCTTCAGCTGTCGTCTCCAGGTAGCCAAAGAAATTTGGGGAAAGCTGATTATAAGTCTGAAAAAGTACTTCCCCTCGATAGTTGATCAGGTCTGTACGTCCGCGTTTGGTGACTAGCGCCGTATTGACCTTCTCTATCTTTATCCGATCATAATTAGGCTCACCTATGAATTCACCAAACTGGTTTATGATTCGGCGAGAGCCTAAGTAATTGACTTGTGCTATGTTGCCAACGAAAACGCCAGCCTCGTCAAATTTTGCTGAAATGGCCATTTTCCCCGAATGATCGATATAACCCCAATAACCCATCCGTTTGACAGGAATCAGATTATTACTTCCTGTCAATAAACTATCAAAACGTAGTTTTGATAGACTCGAGCCAAACTTATTGAAGATACTCCACTGCCCTTCGAACAGGCCATACATATAGCTTTCGTCAAATAATAGCGTATCAAAGCCTGGCGCATACACTGGTTCACCATTGTACTTGATGATTTGGTATTTATCATTGGTTTTAAAAATCACATTTTTGCGATAAGCAGATAAATGATTCAATGCCTCTCCTCTAAAAATGGGGTCGAAGTCTACATTGAGTATCTCGAAATAATCATTACGAACAATGGCCAACAAGTCTGAAGAAATCTCCAAAATAGAATCACAATAAAAATCATGGAGAGATTCGTGGCTGGCGTCAATGATTTGATACTGCTTAAATGGTTTTACAGTTTGTCTATCTACTATTTTCTTATACAACGGTTTGTGCAAGACTGTACCAGCAGAATCTATCGCTCCTATTTTTCCTGATTTGAAAATCAACGTATAGCTTTCGGAAACAGGAGCTATGCTATCTAACGTTGCTTCAACTTTGATCGTTCCGCTTTTGTGAATGATTCCCTTGCGTTGACTAGACGTAGTAAATACAAAAAGACCCTCTTTGAAATAAGAAATATTGGCAAAATCCGTAGCAAGCAGCTCTTTACCCTGCTGATCCAACAAGCCATAATATGACTTTCCTTTTCGACGCACGGATACGATAATCAGATCGTGCAATGGCGTAAGTGAGTGATACTTAAAATCGACTACCACATGACCCTTCGAGCTAATCACACCATAAAAAAGTTCGTTGGAATACTTGCTCTTGATAGAAGCCACGATCAAGTTTTTGTGCTGTGCTTCTAGCGAATAATAAAGTGGCGGGGTTATTACCTTGTTTTTCACCGAGATCAGACCCCAAGCACCTTGCTTATATCCTATCACATCATTCACAGGAAAACTAAACCCCTTGGTCCAGCCCAGTTGGTCATAGTTGGCAGGAATCACTGTATTTCCTTCAGCGTCTTTGAGCCCTGTTTTGCCCTTCTCCTCATAAAAGTCAATAGAAGATTGGCACAACACAATTTCTGATTGAAGTTGTATGAAGGCTGTAAGAAGAAGAGGTATTAAATAAGAGGCGTATGACCTTATGCTCACTCTTTTGATTTGATTTTTTCCGACTGTTCTTCTAGGTTGAATAGGTCATTGAGCACTTCTATCAGCGAATCGGCTTCCCCTCTCTGGCAAGCAGCCTTGAGTTGCAATACGGGAAGCTTAATGATCTTTTGCATGATATTTTTGGTCACTTTGTCAAGCAGCTCTGTTTCGGTCTCGTTGGCTTTTTTGAGATAACGAGCCATTTCTGTCTGACGGATGTCTTCTAATGCATTTTTGAGTTTATTGATCACTGGAGAAACTTCCATTTCTTTGGACCAATTGCCAAATTCTGCAATGGCTTCGGCAATGATGGCTTTCACATCAGGTATTGCAGCCAGTCTCTTTTCAAGTGCTTGTGTAGCCTTCGCCTGTATACCATCGATATTATATAACAATAGCCCATTGACCTCCTCTATATTCTGGTCGATACTTCTAGGGATCGACAGATCAAAAAGGTATTTATGACTAAGAATTTTATGAGCAGCAAAAGTCGATTTTGTAATCAGTGGTGTATCCACCCTCACAGATGAAATAATCACATCTGCATCGAGAATCGCTTGCTCATGTGCATCGAATGGCACTACTTCAAAACCCAACTCTACCGCTAGTTCATTGGCTTTCTCTATGCTTCTATTGCAAATGAAAACTCGCTTGTCCGTGATACGCTCTAGGTTACGAGCTACATCTTCGCCTATCTCACCCAAACCCAACACCAATATGTTTGGTTGCTGATGAGCCGTAGTCAATTCGTCGATTAGATCTACCGTAGCATACGATACTGATGCAGCACCATCTCTAAAGGCTGTTTCCTGTACCACACGTTTATTAGTAAAAAATATAGTATGAAGCAATCGATGTAGGAATGGTCCTACTATATTTTGATCTGCAGCAATTTGATAGGCCGTTTTTACCTGATTGATGATTTGTAAATCACCTACCACCTGAGCGTCTAACCCCATAGACACATTGAATAGATGCGAGACCGCCCCATGATGTTCATTGAGATTAGAAAAATATTTTTTGTAGTCCGCAATATTAAACATGCCTTTCACCACGCCGATCAATTTAATAATCGTTTCGTAATGATCCGTAGGTGAAGAGTAATAAACCTCTGTGCGGTTGCAAGTGGAAATTATTAAAGCTTCAGAAATGTCGGCATAGTCCTCTACCATCTCGAGAAGTCGCTTGCTCTGCGCCTCATCGAATGCTACCATCTCCCTCACTTCTACCGGGGTGTTCTTATAAGATAAACTTACTGCTTTGAATTGATTGTGCATACCTTATTATTCCTAGCAGCAAAATTAAACTAAAAACGAAAAGAATAGGTGACGAGAATCATACACCTCCTTATTTAGAATTGTTTTAAATAAAATTGCGATTTAGAAAATTATTCTATTCGTTCATGCCGATTCTAACCATTTTGACCCTAGTTTTGCACGGCAAATAAAAACACCTATTTGCACATGCATTTCGACAGTTCTAAATTGGTTTTTGAAGCACTCACCTACGATGATGTGCTTCTACTCCCAGGGTATTCAGAAGTATTACCAAGAGATACAGACACAAGTACTTATCTCACCAAAAACATCAAATTAAATATTCCTTTGGTTTCTGCAGCGATGGATACCGTCACCGAAACTGACTTGGCTATAGCCATGGCATTAGAAGGTGGTATTGGTTTTATTCACAAGAATATGACCATCGAAAAACAAGCCGCACAAGTCCGCAAGGTCAAAAGATCCCAAAGCGGGATGATACTTGATCCTGTGACCTTGCATGGCGATGCCACTGTAGGCGATGCGCTAGCAGCGATGAAGGAGCATAAGATTGGTGGTATACCGGTAATCGACAAAGAAAAGAAGCTCGTTGGTATCATTACCAACCGAGATCTCAGGTTTCAAAAAAACAAAAAACTCCTGATCAAAGAGATCATGACGAAAGACAATCTAATCACCGCCAAAGACGGAATTGGACTGGAAGGAGCTGAAGAGATTCTACAAGAGCACAAAATTGAGAAACTTCCTATTGTAAATGACTCTGGTGTAATGACTGGGCTCATCACATATAAGGATATTCTTAAAAACAAGGACAAGCCTAATGCTTGTAAAGACGAATTCGGAAGGCTGAGAGTAGGTGCAGCCGTGGGTGTAACTCCGGATATCGAAGCCAGAATTCAGAAACTGATCGAAGCAGGTGTAGACGTAGTGTCTATCGATACTGCGCATGGTCATTCCAAAGGTGTAATAGATACATGCAAAGCCATCAAAAAGGCTTACCCAAACCTGGACGTAATAGTAGGAAACATCGCCACAGCCGAAGCAGCAGTAGCTCTCGCCGATGCAGGCGCCGATGCCATCAAAGTGGGTGTAGGTCCTGGTAGTATTTGTACGACTAGGATCATCGCTGGTGTAGGCATGCCACAGCTATCTGCAGTATACGAAGCAGCCAAAGCCGTAGAAGGTCGAGGCATTCCAATTATTGCCGACGGTGGCATCAGGTTTTCGGGAGACTTTGTAAAAGCCATCGTTGCTGGAGCCAATTGTATTATGATTGGGTCCTTGCTAGGAGGTACAGAAGAGGCTCCTGGCGATGTAATCATCTACGAAGGAAGAAAATTCAAAACTTACCGAGGTATGGGTTCTGTAGAAGCCATGGAAGACGGATCTAAAGACCGCTACTTCCAAGATGCAGAAGACGATGTGAAAAAACTAGTACCAGAAGGTATCGTAGGTCGAGTGCCATACAAAGGCATGGTAGCAGAAGTGCTTTATCAATTGACTGGTGGTTTGAAAGCTGGTATGGGCTACGCTGGAGCATCTACTGTAGAGCAGTTGAAAAAAGGCAAGTTCGTGAAAATCACTGGTGCTGGTATGGCAGAATCTCATCCACACGATATTCAGATCACAAGAGAAGCACCGAATTATAGTAGATAATGCCAGTCTAAAACATTGAAGTAAAAGGGCAACTTGATTGTATTCAAGTTGCCCTTTTTTAATATAAACCATTTTCAACATTCGTTTTGAGCCTTTACAATTAAGCCGAAGAACTTGCTTTATTGATAAAAAAGAAAGCCATGCTGACAAAGCGAAAACGAACACATGAGTAATGGAAATGCAACGAGAAAATGCTTGACACTAATGAATCACTCCACACATTTTGCTGTCTAACCATACAAGACATGCCTTACAGCAACCTAATGCTCCACCACAAAAACAGCCCAAATTCTACCTAAAAGCCATTTTGTTGTTCATTTCCTGTCAATTGACAGGTTTGATTCTGTCATAAAAATCACGTGTACTTGTCATCAGCCATAGTAATGCCGATGTGCCCCTGGTAGTTTTGTCTTACAATTTTAATATGAGAAAATGCTTACACTCGGGGTATCGGGGATGCCGATACTCCGAATTTTTCGAAACTAAAATTTAGAAATCATGACAAACACAGTATCAATTACCCCTTACAACAAGCGATTGGTTCGTGCCACCTTCTGGATGGTAGAGTCCAAAACCGACGAAGCAGCCAAGGTGTTTTATTCCAAACTTTTCGAAATGAGTCCAGAGCTCAGGCCGCTTTTCAAAGGTAATATGCAAATGCAAGGAAGAAAGATGATGGAAATGATCAGTACGGTAGTCAAAGGACTAAATACTCTCGACGTATTGGCTCCCCTCGTACGCAACATGGGGCGTAGACATATGACCTATGGCATTCGCTCAGAGCATTACAACATGGCCGCTGCGGCACTGATGTATTCGCTCAAAGAAGAACTTAAAGAAAACTGGAACGAAGAGGTAGAAGCTGCTTGGCTCGAAGTTTACGAAACTCTCTCAGATATCATGCAATCCGCTTAAATTATGAATTTCAAAAAATATGTCCGTGTGGCCATCAGCCTTATTTCTTATGCTTTATTGATGTTGCTCATTATAGCTGGGTGAATAGAGTCTAGAAAGTGACTCCCCCAAAAATAATTTCAAAGACCCTATCATCAATAGTTGGCAAATAGCTGTATCGTACACCCATATCGATTAGCGGTAATAGTCTAAACAAATTGAAATTGAAGGAAACTTCAGCTCCATATGACTTCAAGTCATGATCTGACTCCATGGGAGTATCATTTCTCCCAATTCCATAATCATAAAACCCATTGATGTAAACCCGTCGAAGGTTGAACACAGGCCCTAAATGCCAATCCATATACGCCAAAGGCATTTTGTAGTTGAACGATAAGTTGACAAAATGATCGTACGAACGATAACTATAGCCTCTGGTAAACGAGATAGAGCTGGCAAATTGATATTCTGAATTATCGTCTTGTTGATAACCTCCAAGCAGTCGCACCGAGTGATGTCTGAATAGGCCTGGAAAATACAAATTAGTCTGTACCGAAAATTGCTCGCTTTGGTAATCGCCACCAAATGGTGTCTGTTTGTAATTCAACACCAACGTTTGCCCCCACTGGCTGTTAAGATCTAAATAACTTCTACTCAGCAATCGCTGAAACGAGGCTTTATATATCATACCGATCAACTCTCCATTTCGTACAAATCGTGGATCCATCACAGGCACATCATAATTTTGTACTGCGATATAATCTGTGCTTACGCCTAACTCCACCTTACGGTAATATTTCGAATTGGTGAAAAACAAAGGCAGCCTCAGTCCCACTTTGATTTCGCTTTCATCCCAACTGTACGTTCGAATGCTATTCTGACCTACTACATCCACCGTACGAGCCCCATACCCAAAACTGGCATCGAGGATCGGGTACCATGCCTGATAGCTCCCCGCAACTACAAATCGCCACACATTTTCATCATTGTTGTAGGTCGCATTCGCCGACAAGGTCGAAGTTTGTAATACATCTTTGGAAAACATCCCAATGGTGTAGGTATTGTTGATCGGCAGGGTACTGAGACCCCAAGTGTGTGGGCGAACAGACCTCAAGAGCTTTTTGTACTTGGTGATTTGATATGCCGAATCTGAGTAGTTATAAAGCACACCTTCATGACCCTCTTGCTCCACCATGGGCTCTTGAAAATCGAATCCTACATATTTTACCTCTTCCTTTTTCGTCCAGCTATCAGGCGATACCTGTACAGCTGCCATTTCAAACCCATCAGCCGTATATTCATTATACAGTAGTTCTCCTGTCTTAGACATTCTAGGACTAAATGCTCCAAATCGAGAACTGGTGACTTGATAATTTTCTTTGCTCTTGATGTTCTCCGCATAGATGTTGTCTATACCATTGTGATCAGTGGCATAGTAGAGCCACTCACCTTGAAGTATAGGTGTTCCTAGGTTTTCCTTATCGGAAAAATATAACGTCCGTTCTTCTCCTGTCTTTATATCTTTTAAAATAACTGCTTTGCCTTCCCCCTCATTTTTCAGCAATACCAAATGTTCATCTCTATCGTCAAATTGCGGCACAGAATACATGCTATTATCTGGGTTTTCGAAAGACTTGATCAACTGCCCATTTTGAGCATCCAGCAAATGAATTTCGAATTGGCCTTCTACAGATTGGTCAATGGCTACTAGCCACTGATTGTTGTGAGAGATGGTAGGTGCGGCATATTTTGATTGGTCTGTGAGGCGCGTCATTTTTTTGGATTTCAAATTCAGTTTTTTAATGACCGAATAAGTACGTCGCTGCCAGCGAGGGTCAAGTTCAAGCTCTGCCCATACTACCGTAGAATCATTAGAGCTCAGCGATTCGGGGTTTTGCCAATTACCCAATTTAAAAATGCTTTCTTCTTTACCTTGTTCATCTATCAACACCAATGAAGCAATATCTGAAAAACCCATTTTGATAGCGAGCACACGACCATCATAAACTCGGCGTGGGTAGTAATAGTTTGTGAAGTTTTTCTTTTCCTTATGCTCTAAAGTATCAAATGCTGTAGGCGTAATCTGATTCAGTTGATTCGTATAAAGCTGCTTTTGTTCAGCCAGCATTTCGTTGTAAGTAGGCACCAGATGCTTGCCCGATTCCTTTTTCATACTGTTGGAAAAAGTAAACGGGATATATGGTTGAGCAAAAGACCTCCCAACAATTCGATCCCAAACATCCGCACCAGTTTTATTTTTGAGATAGGTAGTCATCAGATACCCCGTCACATAGTGGTTTGGTACCTGATCTCTATAAGATTTCAAAAACTGTTTGTAATAATTGAACCCATCCTTTTCAATTAAATTGGCTTTGAAAGCCATCATAAAAGAAGGAATTCGACCACGACCAGAACGTCCAAAAGCCGTCTCTACGCCCACGGCATCCCCTTCGAAAAACCACTGCGGTGCCGCTGCCGCCGAAGCCAAAAATGGCCCATACTCACCCATCAGAGCATACAATACTTTGTTGAAAGGAGTAATTGCTTTTTCGAACTGCACCATGTGCCGATACTCATGCACTGCTAGCCGTTCGATCCATCGGTCATTGCCCTGCTGACGATAGCTCTGGGGCTCGAAAGTATAAAACTCCGAACGATACGGCGCAATCGTGACCATGCCATTGGATACCGCATACTGGTTTTGTAGCACCACAGGAAACTTTCGAGGCCTAGCTCCCAAAGAATGACTTGCCGGCTCATATACATTTTCCAAAATATTGGTGGTACGCTGCGCCTCTTCTTCTAACCCTTTCGGGAAAATAATGCGAAAATGCTCACTATTGATTTGCTGCCATTTGATAGAAGGCGGCAAATTGGGTAGTTCTTGGGCTCGAAGCCCAAAAGCCAAAAACACCAATACTAGTACTGAAAGCGCTCCCTGTTTCCACATATTTATAAAGCCTCTTTTAAAGCGCGAAGTAGTTTGTTCATGTCCTTTTCGTCGTTGTAAACGTGTGGCGATATCCGAATAAACTCCCCACGAATAGACACGCTGACTCGATGTACTTTGAGGGCTTTTGCCAAATGTTCCATTCTATCTTTAGGAAACTTGATACCAAACAAATGTGCCCCTCGGGCCTCTGCATCCTCCACATACAACCCCATTTTTTTAACCTCTTCTAGTGGGCCTGCAATCAAATCGGCACAGTAGTTCTGGATATTTTCTACACCCCATTGTCGCAGCTGCTTAATAGCCGTAATGAGCATAGGGTTGGCGATGAAGTTGCTCTGCTGTCCCATGCCATAGCGCAAAGCGCCTTCCTCATACTCGTCTTGGTAATTGACCAAATGGGCAAAATCACTGCTGTTTTTTCTGTTGATCCAATTTTGTTCGATGGGCTCCCCTTGGTCAAATCGAGGGCCATAATAGGCCAAACCACTGGTATATGGACCCATGAGCCATTTGTATCCCGCCACGATGAGTGCATCTGGTTTGATTTCTTGGATATCAAACGGATAAGCACCCACCGACTGAGTACCATCAATAATCATAGCCGCACCTACTTCATCACATCTTTTACGAATGGCTTTCAAAGCAAACAAAGTACCATCTGCCCAGTGTACATGTCCCAGGCTCACCGCTTTTGTTTTTTCCGAAATGGCGGCCAGTATACTTTCATTCCATTTGCGACCACGCTGGTTTTCGGTATCTGGAGGAACCACAAGTATCAGGTCAGCGCCATACTTTTCACAATGGCTTTTCCATGGGTATACATTACTTGGAAACTGGTCTTTGGTAAGCACTACATTTTCTCCCTTTTGCAAGGGAATGTTTTTGACTGCATTGCCTATCCCGTACGATGCCGATGGGATCATCACAATTCTATTGGGCTCTGAATTATTGATCAGGTCGGAGTAGAGCACGCGAAGTGTTTCGGCCTCTTTGAAGAAATCTTCTCCGGATATTTTACTCGGCTGGCGTTTGGCTTTTATGCCTTCTATACCCGCTATTTCTACTTTCTTGAGGAGCGGCGCCATGTAAGCGCAATTCAGATAAGCAAACTTTCTTTTGAGGTTGAATTTCTTTCTCTGGCAGTTCATAAGGTATTGTTGAATCGAAAGTTTAATATTAGAAAATAAAGCCCAATCCGATGAACAAATATCTAGTTTTCGAATCTAAAGCCCAGGCCCAACAGGTAATCCCACTCCATAAGATCAAAAAGATACGGATCGAAAATCAAGAACTTTGTTTGGCTCACACACCAAAAGGCTTCATGGCTTTCGCGAAGAACTGCCCCCACTTGGGTGAAGATTTGAGCAAAGGAAAAATCAATCCATTCGGCGAAGTAGTGTGTCCATGGCATAGCTACAGATTTAGCTTGGCCTCTGGCGAGGAATGCGAGAATCGATGGAAAACGCTAAAAACCTATCGGGCAGAATGGCAAGGCGAATGCCTTTATGTTTATTGGTCATCCTAAAGGACATAAAAAGGATGCAAAAATCAAGAAAAATTTAAAAGCGCAAAGCCATTACCCACATCGCCACCAATTTTTTGCCAGCCCTCTAAAGCAACTAATCTTTAAGTTGATACTCCTCTTTATAAGTTAAAAAGGGTGGTGTTTGAACATGAATTAGTAATCCGCCAACTATACAGACTGATCCAAAAAAACCAAACGGATTAGTCTGGGTCTAGTGCGCATGAGAGGACTCGAACCTCCACGCCCAAAAGCACTGCCACCTGAAGACAGCGTGTCTACCAATTTCACCACATGCGCGTGGACGGCAAATGTAGAAGAAATAATAATTATTGTTTAAACTCAAAAGGTTTTCTAATCCACAAATTGGATATGATCCTCAGTGATCAAAGTATGACCTTGGACTTTAAGGTAAACCTGTGCCGTAGCCAATACATCACGGTTGCAATAATGAGCAATGCGTTCCAAACCTTCTTCATGATAATAGACCCGATTGACATCACTCCCATCGATGTCGTCCTTGGGAGAAGGTATGCCGAACACTTCGGTGAGCAATGCCAAGGAAGTATAGCTTTTATAATCGCCAAACTTCCACATCTCCATGGTATCAAGGTGTTTGATCTCCCAGGGTTTTTTACCTGAGATTTGCAAATACGGCGGAAGTACAATGTCATTGATTATCATACGGCGACAGATATAAGGAAAATCGAATTCCTTAGCATTGTGCCCACAAAGCTGGATTTTAGTTTCATCCATCTTGTCGTGCAGTAGAGCCACAAACTCCTCTAGCAGTTCTTTTTCATCATCCGACCGAATGGCCTTGATACGAATATTGAGCTGGTCGTCTGCATCATGGTATAAGATGCCTACCGATATACAAACGATTTTTCCAAATTCGGAATATATTGCTGCTCTATCAAAGTATAATTTGTCAAGAGGTATTTCATCATCCTTTCTCAGAAAAGTGGTTTTCTTTTCCCATAGCGCCTGCATCCCTGGTGCTAGTGTTTCAAAAGAAGATGATCCAGATACAGTTTCTATATCAAGAAAGACAAGGTGTTTTAGGTTGTTCATATTAGGTTGGTTTTTACATTTAGCTTTCTTTTTTGGTCCAGTAGCGAACAAGTCCTGCCACGCTCATCCATGATGGATTGGCAGCTTCGTAGAGCTGAATAGCGGACTCACCTAGTCCTGCTTGGCGCAACTGCTCAGCCGTATAAGCCATAAATAGCGGTACCATTTCCTCATTAGAGAGGCCGGCGGCCATTTGTGTTTTGACCCATACCGCCCAGTCGTTTAGGATGTTTTCTAGGTCAGACAAATGGCTGTCTACGTTTTCGATTTTGTTGTAATGCGTCAGGTAGAGTACCTTGGGGTTGGCTTGTCGCAATCGTGCAATAGACGCTTGCCAATCCTCCAAGTTGATGTCTGGCGGTGGACATGGTGGCACTACAGGCCCTTGGTCTATTTTGACTCCTGCCACATCTCCGGTAAATATGGCCTCACCTACCTGCCAAGCGATGTGGTGCTTGGCATGGCCAGGGGTGTGCAGGCTTTTGATCGCGAGGTTGCCTATTTCAATGACCTGATCATCCGCCACCTGAATCAATTGGTCGGCGGGTATCGGTTTCATATCTCCCCAGAGTTCGTCCATTCGGTCTTGATAGATCCGCTTGGCCGACTCCATGAGTCGAGAGGGATCTTCCATGTTTTTTGCGCCGAAAGGATGCAAATAAATATGAGCACCTGTCTCCGCCAGCGCCCAAGCTGCACCTGCATGATCCAAATGGATATGGGTCAAAAATACGTGTTTGATGTCGCTGAGCTGATAGCCAGCCTGTGCTACTCCTCGTTTGAGCTGAGCAAAAGTGGCGTATGGGCCTGTTTCGATGAGCACAGGGCCATCCGCAGTCGGCAACAAATAGGAAGCAATGGTGTGTTCGAGATTCTGAAAATGAAGGTCTATAATTTCTATCTTGGGCATGGATCTGTAGTTTGAAATAAAGATAAATCAATTAATTCTTTTCTAGAGCGACCATTCCCAACAGGGCAAAAAAAAGTCCCAGGGAACCACCCCTGGGACAAAACTCAAAACATAACCAATCAACTAATCTCAATCGTGTGATTGAGCTCCGATGAAACCGTCAGTTTCATCGATTGTTAATCAATCTAAACTCGTGTAGCAATATCCAATCACCATGCCAAAAAGTATTAAGAAATGTTAAAATGGGTATTTTGCCTAGGAAAAAGGTGGGGGTATAAAAGTGGACTTGATGAGCGTGGCAATTTTCTGTAAATTCGCACTTCAATAAATACATAATCATGTCTAGTTGCTCTAAACTCATTGCTGGCAAATTAATTTACGAAGTTTCTGAAGTATGCATCGATGAAAAAACAGATTCAAGAGGATCATTTTCCGAGGTGTTTCAAAACCATTGGGACTCTTGCCTAGACCCTGTACAGTGGAGTGTGGTCAAGTCTGTACCTGGAGTATTTCGCGGTATGCACCTGCATAAACGCCACGATGAATATTTTAGTTTGCTGAGCGGTCACTGTCTGGTGGGTCTGATGGATCTTCGACCAGGTTCTCCCACAGAGGGCGTTTATTCTTTGTACGAGTTGTATGGTGCTGATATGAAGGCTCTTATTTTTCCAAAAGGATTGCTACATGGGTGGTACTTTTTTGAAGACTCCATGCACATACAGGCAGTATCCGAGTCCTATGTGGACTATGGCAAGGATGATAATTGGGGTTGTAGATGGGATGCTCCTGACTTGGAAATTCCTTGGCCGATGGATTCCGTTCATATGTCTTCTAGAGCAGAAGGGTTTCCTACTGTATCCGAGCTAAAATCAATGCTACAAGACTGGGAGCCCTTCAAAGACCAAAAAGACCCTATTTTGCAAGGGTGATCAACTGATCGATGACTTCGATGACTTCAAGTCCTTCTTGAAAATTACTCCGTGGTTTTGGGCCACCATTCAAATATTCTACAAATTCTTTTACCTCCAACCTTAGTGGTGGTGTAGGATCAAACGACCTTTTTTCCACCTCTTTTGTTCCTTGTTCCGATTGGTCATCTCCATAATGGATATCGATGTGCTTCACTTTTTCGTCTTGAAGTACCACTACACCTTTTTCAAAATGTGCGCGCACTTCTCTCCTTTTGTTTTCATAGCGATTAGACACTTCGAAAATACTATAGGGGTATTTGCCCAATACGGCATACATGCCCCGAATGGTACCTTGATGGTTTTCTACTACTGCATATTTAGGTTGAGGTATTTGTCCCAAGATGGCTTTTGTGATGGTGACGTCGTGCGGTGCTAGATTCCAAACACTATCTGTGTCTTTTCTTGGACTTGTCCAATTGGCTCGCGTAGATCGAATGCCTTTTAGTTTGCCTAGCTCGTTTGACTTTACTATTTCGGCTATTGCCAAAATACCTGGATGATATAGCCAGATATGCATCAGATAAACATGCTCATGCACAATGGCAGCAAGTGCCTTTGCATCATCCAAACTAGTGGTGAGCGGCTTCTCTAAAAAAATAGGCGTTTGAAGTGGCAACAACTTTTCAAGTACTTGGCGATGCGTGGTAGACGGGGTAGCGACTATGATACCGTCGTAGCTCACATCGGTAGGGCAGCCTTGGTGAAAAAAATCAATCCCAAGTGCTTTTACTTCATCAGGCACTGTGGGGGTTTCGTCGAATACAGTCACCTCGCATCCTAGATTTACTAATTCCGAAAGGATTTTCATTCCCCAAATGCCACATCCGACCAGTGCTATTTTTTTCATTTCTTTATCTTCGCTAGCTTTCTGTAAATATTAATCAAATATTGAAATTAGTGTCCAAACTTACACTTATTCTATTGGGAATGTTTTTTTGTGCGCAGATCGTAGGTATCATCATAGGAATATTTTCGGATACCAAGTATTTCTGCTGGGTTCCTTATGATCAAATTTCCAATTATTCCATTAATGTCAATATGGACGGTCGCTCACTTACTGATAAGGAAATAAAGGAAAGATATAGGAAATCGAAAACAGGCAGGGAGAATAGAAATATACATAATTTGATTGCACTCATAAAAAACTATGAAATCACATATGGATCTCTTGACTCAACTCAAGTTGCACTAGATTTTATAATTAATGGTCACCAAAAAGCTGTCTGGCTCTGGCCAGAAGATCATATTTATTATGAATAACAATACCCCAGCGAATATTTTATTGATTCTTCGACTTCTTGCTATCTATCTTCTTGTGATGCGTATGGATGTTTGGCATCAGCTGTACGATGGCTTGCCATATCTCCCATTTATCGATATGCTGAATCTGCTACCTACACTTCTCTTTTCCTCTTTTGTCTTTTTGATACTGATTGGAGGTGTCTCACTTATTACCCTTAATATCGAACCTAAAAAAGCTAGTTTAGTCATTGGTATTACTTTGATTCTTTTAGTTGCTTCTAGTATGCCTCTCTACAGTACTTCCCTTCTATACACGGGTTGTCTTTTTATTCTTTGCGGAATGTCGGGTAACTCGACATGGCCTTTCAGAATACAACTGACACTACTCTATATCGGTACGGCTGTCAACAAAGCATTGGACTTGGATTGGTGGAACGGTCTCTATATGCACCATTTCTCATATGAGGTTTTCTCCTCTCCATATTACCAAATATTAGACTCATCATGGCTACAGGATTATTTTGCCATTGGGCTTGGCATATTTACTTTCATGATAGAAATAATTTTAGCTGTACTAATACTTATTCCTAATAAAACCAGAATTGCCATTACTTTTGGGATGGTCTTTCATACTGGGATGCTCATTTATACCATGGGACAGTTGTCTTGGACTTATTTCTTTTTGATCTGTTTTTCATATTGGCTCATAGCCGAGAAAAATACTCTCATTGTACAAATACCGAGAGCTTCAAAATTTTGCATCCTCCTCAAAAAAATAGACTTGTTTAACTCTATTCGATGGTCTATATCTGACCATTTCGAATGCTATAAGGGACATCAAAAAGCACAAAATTATGTTTGGATTACTATTATGATACTCACTAGACATAGTACTTTATTTTTATCCATTTTTATTTTACTCATGATATCGACCCGCTTAACATACTGGACACAAGTATTAAACTACTTGATGGTAAACCAATAATATGCGTGACCTAATCAACAAAAAAACTGTATCAAATACCCTACACCTTTTATCAGAAAAAGGGATAACGGTAATTCTAACACTAATTACCAGCATATTAGTTATTAGGTATTTGGGACCTGCTCCATTTGGAGTCTTAAGTTATGCCATAAGCATAGTAGCGTTGGTATTGCCATTCGCAAATTTGGGATATTCGACTATCGTCATTAAAGAATTAGTAAATGATCCAGAAAACAGCCCGCAAATATTAGGTTCGTCAGCATTTGCCAGTTTGATCAGCTCTTGGCTATGCTATCTAGTGCTCATTGTCAGTAGCTATTTTTTGCTAGACTCACTTACCTACTCACTCGTTGTCATTTTGGCTTTCCGAATTTTGCTTAATTCTTTTACCTCATTCGACGACTATTTTCAAGCCAAAATAAAATCAAAATACAGTGCCATAGCCCGGAGCACAAGCCTTACACTCACATCATTACTAAAAGTAGTATTGATTTTAGGTTCTTCCACACTTTTGTGGTTTGCTGTGGCGGATGTCGTGCAGTTGGTGCTGATGATACTTCTCCTCGCTTACTTTTTCTTTAAAAAAACAGATCTTTCAATAAAACATTGGACAATAGATAAATCAACACTCAAAAGAATCGCTCATCACTCTTGGCCACTGCTCCTCAGCAATGCTTTTATTGCTATCAATTTCAAAATTGATCAGATAATCATTCATGATCTTTTAGACAATGAGCAAGTAGGTATTTATGCTGCCGCCGCGCAATTAAGTGAAGGTTGGTACTTTTTGCCAGTAGCTTTTTTGGGTTCTGTTTTCCCTCTTCTTATTGCAAATGCAAAACAATCCGCATCAAAGGTCAACGAAAACTTAAAGCAGTTGTGCTCCACCTTTTTCTATTTAGCACTAATCACATCTCTTTTGGTGCTCTTGACTGCGGACTGGGTATTGCCGTGGCTACTTGGCGAATCCTTCATGACTTCTGCAAGCGTATTGAAAATCCATATTTGGGCGAGTGTATTCAATTTTATCGGCCGACCCGTAACTAAGATGCTGATCATACAAGGTCTAACGCAATATCATCTATACATGCGCTTCTTTGCTGCACTAGTAAATATTGGTTTGAATTATTGGCTTATACCAATCTATGGAATCCAAGGGGCTGCTTATGCTACATTAATATCATATGCCTTCGGATCGTTTTTAGGATATGGGGTTTTTAAAGAAACTAGACCATATTTTGTGATTCAATTATCAGGTATGGTATTACCTTTCAAACTAATAGGTAAACTTTTTAAAGTTACCACTTAGGTTTGTATTTAGCGAAAATTTTCGCTGGAACCTCCCATAAGTCATAGCCTCTCACCAACAACCTTGAACTTCTCAAGTTTGCTCGTTCCTCTATAAGTCCCTCAAAAGCCAGTCGCTTAATCATATCTATTTCCTTTTCATTATTCAATTGCGCATAATATTTGACTAACTCTAAAACTCGTTCTTCGACCGAAAGACCGGGGTGCGAACCCCTTTTGAAATACAAAATGGTTAAATCTGACGATGATATTAAATTAATATAATCATGCCTAACAAATTGTTGCCACATATAAACATCTGTAGGGTAAACTGACGGGGTAGTTCGCCAACCATACGGCAGTTGTTTATAAAAATTTAGTGTGTGGCCTACTTGAGAAAAAAAGAAAGGTGCTTTATTCACAAACCTCAAGAGTGGGCTCGATTTTTTATATGTTCCAATAAAAGGTTTATAAAGAACAGTAAATGTGTCCCGTCGGTTTTCAGTGACTTTAATACTCGTATGTGCACAAAAATTATAAGATTGCAAGTGTCCATACATCTTCTCCACATGATCTGGTAGCATCAAATCTCTATCCAATAAATAGCAGACTATTTCACCTTGAGCGTGCTCCTTGAGTGCTTGATGTCTGTAAATTTCTCCTCGCCTTGGGCCCTTCGGATGGTCAAAAAATTTGATGCGATTATCCAATTTCTGCAAATCCAAAACAACTTTTCTTGTCTCTTCATCTACCCCATCTCCAATGATGAAAATCTCAAAATCTTGTTCGGTCTGATTTAGAATACTACCTACCGAATAGGGCAACAATGGCCCTCTTTCTTTGGTGGTAGGTACGAGTATAGTGGCTTTCATGATTGATCAATTATTTTATTGGTTTGCAATACTATTGCTAATCTAAGTTTTGTTTCGCTTTTAGACACAAAAAAACCCCACACAGAAAATGTGCAGGGTTTAGTACTTGAATGCGAAATCTTGTTACCCTTCTATTTTGACCTGATCGAGATTGATGAACTCAATATCATTTTGATCATTGAGTGTCATGCCGATCACGGCATCGTTGCTGATGGCTCCAGAGAGTATCTGCTTGGATAGCTCGTTGAGGATCAACTTTTGCATCACGCGCTTGAGTGGTCTGGCACCAAACTGTGGGTCAAACCCCAGCTCACCCAAACGATCCAATACCTGATCAGAGCTTTCAATCTTCATGCCATTCTCCGCCAATCGCTTTTGGATCTGCTTGAACTGGATACTCACAATCTTACGAATGTTTTCTCTGGTCAGCGGACGGAACATGATAGTCTCATCCACACGGTTCAAAAACTCTGGTCGTACCGACTGCTTCATCAACTCGAACACCTCTCGCTTGGTCTTTTCGATCACTTCAGCCGCATTGTCGGCGGTCAGCTTTTCGAAATTTTCCTGAATCAAGTGCGAACCAATATTGGTCGTCATGATGATGATTGTGTTTTTAAAGTTCGCTACGCGACCCTTGTTGTCTGTCAATCGTCCATCATCCAACACTTGCAAAAGCACGTTGAAAGCATCGGGATGCGCTTTTTCGATTTCGTCCAAGAGCACCACTGAATACGGCTTTCGTCTTACCGCTTCGGTCAGCTGCCCACCTTCATCATAGCCCACATACCCCGGAGGAGCACCGATGAGCCTACTCACCGCATGTCGCTCCTGATACTCCGACATGTCGATACGTACCATGGCATTTTCGTCATTAAACAAATACTCAGCCAGGGCTTTCGCCAATTCGGTCTTGCCCACGCCCGTAGTACCCAAGAATATGAACGATCCAATTGGACGATTCGGATCTTGTAAGCCCGCACGGCTTCTCCGCACGGCATCAGATATACTCTCGATGGCTTCCGCCTGCCCTGCCACACGATTGCCCAGCTCGTCTTCGAGGTGAAGCAGCTTCTCTCGGTCACTTTGTAGCATTTTTTGTACGGGGATACCCGTCCACTTGGCTACCACCTCCGCAATGTCTTCTGAACCTACTTCTTCTTTGAGCAAGGTGCTTTCCCCTTGCATCGTAGCCAACTGCACCTTAAATTCTTCGAGCTTTTTCTCGCTTTCCTGAATTTTGCCATATCGAATTTCAGCTACTTTGCCAAAATCACCTTCACGCTCGGCTCGATCAGCCTCTGCTTTGTATTTATCGATATTCTCCTTTTCGGTCTGAATCCCTGTGATTACTGCCTTCTCATTTTCCCACTTAGCTTTCAGCTCGTCTCTTCTTTCCGACAATTCGGAAATTTCTTTCGAAAGCACTTTTTCACGCTCCTTGTTCTTTTCTCTTCGAATCGCTTCTCGCTCTATTTCCAACTGCATGATTTTGCGCTGCAATTCGTCGAGCTCCTCTGGCAAAGAATCTATTTCGATTCTGAGCTTAGAAGCTGCCTCGTCCATCAAATCTATCGCCTTGTCAGGCAAATGACGGTCCGATATGTATCTGCTCGACAGCTCTACGGCTGCAATCACCGCATCATCTTTGATCCTGACTCCATGATGCACTTCGTACTTTTCTTTGATTCCTCGTAGAATAGAAATTGCATCCGTTTCGTTGGGCTCGTCCACGAGCACCGTCTGAAACCTTCGCTCCAGTGCCTTGTCTTTCTCAATGTACTTTTGATACTCCTTGAGTGTGGTAGCTCCGATAGCATGCAACTCACCTCTGGCCAAAGCCGGCTTGAGCAAGTTGGCGGCGTCCATGGCGCCTTCGCCTCCACCGCCAGCCCCTATCAAGGTGTGGATCTCATCTATAAACATGATGATCTCTCCGGCTGAGTCGGTCACTTCTTTGATCACGGCTTTGAGTCTCTCTTCAAACTCTCCTTTGTATTTGGCACCAGCCACGAGCAAGCCCATGTCTAGAGAATACAACGTTTTGGTTTTCAGGTTTTCGGGCACATCGCCATCTACGATACGCTGCGCCATGCCTTCTATAATCGCGGTCTTACCCACGCCAGGCTCACCCACGAGCATGGGGTTGTTTTTTGTCCGACGAGACAAAATCTGAAGTACTCTTCTGATCTCCTCGTCTCGACCGATCACGGGATCAATTTTTCCGTTTTTGGCCAGTTCGTTTAGGTTCAAAGAATACCGCTCCAAAGACTGGTAGTTCGATTCTGCGTTTTGACTATTCACTATATTTCCTCCTCTCAGTTCGTTGATGGCTAGTTCTAGGTCTTTTTGGTTGAAACCTGCTTCTTTCAAAATGCTGGCGGATTTTTCCTTACCAGCCAATATGCCCATGATGATGTGCTCGATGGCTACGTACTCATCCCCGCCTTTTTTGGCAATGGCTTCTGCTTTGGTCAAGGCTGCTACCGAGTCATTGGACAGGTAGGGCTGCTGACCCGAGACCTTGGCATAAGTAGCCACTTGTGCGGCTATTTTTTGTGCCAGTTGGTCTTTGTTGATTCCCAATTTTTTGGAAACAAAACCGATGACATTTTCATCAGATTCCAGAATAGCCTGGAATAGGTGCGCTGGCTCTATGGCCTGTTGGCCATTAGCCGAAGCCAGCTCGCCGGCTTTGTTGATGACCTCTTGTGATTTTACTGTATATATATTGAAATTCATGGTTGTTCTAATTTAGTATCAGGTCTCGATCAATTTTACGACCAAATCGATTTTCTTCGTTTTTTCGGTCATTCTGTCTCGAAAATTCCGTTTTTCACCCCATATCGAGTCATTCTGTCTCGAAAATGGAGGGAATTGCTGTTTGTGAGAGGTTCCTTCTACGTCTATTTTCCCATCTTTATATTTTGAAGGGAGCCGTTTTCCGTCTACTAGGGTTTGTTGGTATTGATCTAAGGCAGTTTGTTCGGGTTCACTCCAGACACCGTTGTCACCTACTACATAGCCTTTCAAAGTGAACCATGCTTGGACTTTTTTGACATTGATGGATGACAAGGTGTAGTCAACCCAATTAGAATTATTAATAGTAAATGGTTCAAGTTAATTTTTTATCTGAAATTTTCCAGTGACCTCGGAGGCGTTGGGTTCTCTACATCTTGCATTTCAATATACAAATTGATCAAACTATTCGAGGGATCGTCATTCTGATAGGCTACCCAAAAGCGTTTATTTGAGCAGAGATTAAAGTCATGTTCACAATTAGCGAACCTCTCAAAAGGAGAATGAATTGTACGAACAAATGACTTACTATTTACTTGATAGGAATATTTTAAAGAGAATGATTCTGGTGCTCCTGATGATGTGTAACTAACCAATATCCCAGAATCAAATGCATGATTGTTTATGCCTTTCTGTGCGTTTTCTGAGTCGATATCGAACCAGATTTTATAGCCAATAATACTCCCTGCCATTATAATTGTTGCAAAAATATTTTACCTGTTATATTTTCTAAAGATACTCATAGGTCTTTTTGTTATTGGCCTTTCAAAAGAATTTCCTTTGTCTCATTACTTGAAAAACTTTTGGATACTTGCAGAATATACTCAGTTGCAAGGTTTTCGGCTTTTTGCCAAATGCATCTTCTTTGGCCAAAATCACTTGAGACGTGTTCTTGATTCAGCGTTATAATATTGACATTAGATTTTACCTGCAATGTGAGACTTTTTTGCGATTGTGCGTGCGAAAAACAAACTGAACTAAATAAGAAAAGAATGGGTATTATATTTTTCATTTTATCTTGATAAGGTCAGTTTTAGTAATAAATTCTCCTGTTTTGGAATTTTTAAATTTCAAATATCCTAAGCTGAATTTATGCGGTGAATTCGATAGTTTATATAAACCTCCATCAGTTTCATCGAGAATCAAGATATCCTTCTCATATTGGGAGGAATAGACAATTTTTAAAGTGCTATCTGAAAAAACTAAACCTCGAACAGTAACTTTTTTAAGCTCAAAATAGACATTGTTATTTGCCAAATCCATAATCTTAATACCACTTTCTATATCATTTCCAGAATGAGCCATACGCTCTCCATAGCAATAGGCAAGATATTTCCCGTTGGAAGTAATTGTGGGTTCAAAAGCATCGCTTGGAATGTTTTCGAATCGATTCGCAATGTTGCCTTCAGCGTCCAAAACATATATGGTGGAGACGCGATCCTGATCAGATGGATCGCCTTCTGAACCGTACAAAAACATGTTGTATGAAACTACAGCCCTTTGCCCACTTTGGCTTACAAAAGCATGGCTCCTCGCTTCCAAATTTTCGCTGCTATTATTTTCTCCATGGCTGGTGTTGTTACTGACTCTTCTAAGCTGGTTAAACTGGGATCTGCTAGCTTTGTAGAGGCTACTTCCATCTTTGGCTATACCTTTTTCTTGGTAGTTGAGTTTATTATAAGGATTATTCTCCTGTATATTAAACTCCTTTCGTGTAGCTGTCGTCCGAGCATTGGTCCCGTCAGAATCTCCAAAAATGATACTTTCGATTTGTCCCCCTAGTGCTGGGTCGTCGAATTTTTTGAGTGTGATCTGTCCATAACTGCTCTCACAAATCAAGGATAGGATCATCACTATCCATAGGTTTAGTTTTGCTATTTTCATTATCTATCGATTTTCAATTTTGTTGATTCGGTTTTCTAGTTGGGTGTTTTGAGCTTTCATCTCAATCAAGTGCAGCGTCAATTCCTCTATTTTCTTGAGCAAGAGCATATTCATTTCTCCTATATTTATACCATTGGCTTCTATGTCTTTGGCAGATGGAATTTCGGGAAGGTGATGGTGATTGGATATATATTCTTTAGTCTCTTGAAGAGTTTTGAGTTCATAATCGGGAGCAAACACATAATCCGGCACACTTATATTTGCAGACACTTTAACTTCTGTTGCTCGTATTTGTCCATTCACGGCTAGTTTGGATTTAGGGTCTGCTGTTCCTATTCCTACATTGCCTTCTGATGTAATTCTTAATGTCTCCACAGCAGTTGTTGTTCCCAATTTAGTAGTTTGAAATCTGATAAAAGTTCCTTGCGCATTATCATTCCAATTTTCAGCAGCTCCTCCGTCGATTCGGGCTCTAGTACCAGTACTCCAATCGTTCGTGGAGAAGCCTGTAAGCTTTATACTTCCAAGCAAATCATTTTTTAAAATTGCAGAAGGGGCGTTTGTAGTTCCGCGAGCCTTTCGTAAACTTAAAGTTATAGCCAGATGATCATTAGAGTAATGAGTGGCAAGAAGTCCTCTGTTAAAATCCGCTATGTTTTCTCCTGAAATTTCCAAAAGCTGAGATGGTGAAGAAGTCCCTATTCCTACATTGCCATTGTTATAATAAAGTATTTCCAGTGGATACGGGGTCATTAGGCTGCCATTGAGCTGTTGCTGAAGTTGAAATGACAAAAAGCAATAAAATTGTGATCTTAATTTTCATGATAGGTTTGATTTTGATAAAAATTTAATAGAACCAAAACCGAAAAATCATAAAAAGGCAGAAGTGCAAATGCTCTTCGCAGAAGGGAGGTTGGTTGGTTCATGTTTTGTTTTAAAAAATTACTGCTTAAATAAATTTCGACATGAGAATGCCAAAATGTTATTAAGTAATATTCTCAAAATTGCTATCGTAATTTTAATCTAAATAATTTACTTTTTTATAACCATCACATTTTCCTCAGGAATAAAACGCATTGAGCGCAATAGTAATCTGAGGTCTATTACTCCGTTTCCACTAAAAATTTAATTAATAATCAATCGCTGCCATTACTACTTATAGTAAAACCCTCCTACTCCACCCCGTGCTCTTGTAGAAAAAAGTAGTGACTGCACATCTCGGATGAAAACCGAAAATTTTCCTAATTTGTGTTCGAAACAAAACACACGTCTAGCACGACAAATCTTAGCATCGCCTCCCACTATGTCACACGAAGGAAGAAGAAAATTTATAAAAGCCAGTGGTATTACGCTGGCTGGCGGAGCAGCAGGTCTGCTGGCCTCTTGTGCCGATCCCAAAAAACATGAATCGGTCAATATCAATTTCAACAATACCTACCATTGGAAAATGGTGACGACCTGGCCGCCGAATTTTCCCGTATTGGGTGGTGGGTGCAAGCTACTGGCCAAATGGGTGGACGAGATGAGCGGTGGCCGACTCAAAATCGACGTCTATGGCGGTGGTGAGCTCATCCCTTCGCTGGAGTGCTTCGATGCCGTGAGCCATGGTGCGGTGGAAATGGCCAGCGGATCTGGCTACTACTGGGCTGGCAAAATCCCTGCGGCTCAGTTTTTTTCGTCGGTGCCTTTTGGTATGAACGCCCAGCAGATGAATGCGTGGATCATCAATGGCGGCGCCAACCAGCTTTGGGACGAAATCTATGAGCCGTTTGACCTCATCCCATTGCCGGGTGGCAATACTGGCGTGCAGGCTGGCGGCTGGTACAACAAAGAGATCCACACCATCGAGGATTATAAAGGTCTAAAAATCCGAATGCCCGGCCTCGGGGGCAAAATCATAAACAAGGCTGGCGGTACCGCAGTGCTGGTGGCTGGTGGCGAATTGTTTTCCAACTTGGAGCGCGGCGTGATCGACGCCACGGAGTGGATCGGCCCGTACCACGATTATCTCATGGGATTTCATCGGGTGGCCAAACACTACTACTACCCGGGCTGGCATGAACCGGGTACAGTCTTGGAGATGATTATGAACAAGACCAAATTTAACGAGCTACCAAAAGACCTGCAGGAGATTTTGAAGTCGGCGATCTACCGATTGAATCAATGGATGCTGCTGGAGTTTGAACAAAAAAACTCGGTCTATCTACAGAAGATGAAAGACGAGCAGGTAGACATTCGCCCTTTCTCGAAAGAGGTACTAGATCCGCTAAAAAAAATAGCCAAAGAGGTGGTACTAGAAGCCGTAGAGTCTGATGCGCAGAGTAAAAAAGTTTACGAGCACTATGCTAAGTTTAGCAAACAGATCAGTGCCTGGTCAGACATCAGTGAGAAGTATTATTACAAAAATGTACTGTAGCAAATAGGGGTCTAGGCCTTAATGAGCTCACCTGACACTATTCAGTTCATCAAAGTTTGGAATCGGCGTGCTCGATGCCCAGATTGACCCAGTGCGCCAAGTCGGCCTCTGACTCAAAACCATCGGCAGATACGAAGACAAATTCTTTCATGGGGCGCTTGGTGAAATCCATGGGTCGGACGGCCGGTTTTTTCAATTCTTCTTGCTCTTTGGATGCAATCACTCGCACACACAAGTCGTCTTTGACAATGCCTACACTCATTTTGCCTTTGTAGAGATAGCACAAGCCGCCAAACATTTTCTTCTCGGTGATGCTTTCGCCGAAAGGCGCCAAATGCTGCCTGAGTCGCGCGGCTAGTTCTTCGTTGTAGGCCATGTTTTTAGGGTTTAGTTTAAAATGGAAAGACTCATATCCACATGTGGGATACCGTCTTCGAGATAGATGTCCGATGTTTTCTCAAATCCAAAGGTGGCATAGAAGGGAGAAAGGTGCTCTTGCGCCTGCAAATAAATACTTTCTGCTTTTCCTTCTTTTTTGATCTCAACTATCGCAGCTTGGATCAGCGCGCGGCTCAGTCCTTGCCCTCTAAAAGCAGGCGGGGTCACGACTCGACCCACGGCGGCGTCTGTGGGCAAACGGTAATAGACCCGTAGATAGCTGACGATTTCATTTTGCTGACAAATAAAAAAATGTGTGGCTTCTTGATCCTTTTGATCAATCTCAGGATAAGGGCAGTTTTGCTCCACCACGAAGGCGTCTACTCGAATTTTTAGAATCGTGTATAGTTCATCAAGCGTAAGCTGTCTAAATTTTTTGATCTGTATTTTCATATCCTGCTTTTTCTACCTTCAATCTATATCTCAAATAATAGCACAACAAAAGGCCAACTGCCGAAGCAAGAAATACCAATGTCCACGTAAAATTATATCCAAATTGCTCGGTAAGCTGCATGCCGAGATTGGGGCCGATGATATGAGCGGCTGAAAAAGCAATGGGAAACAAAGCCATATATTCTCCAGCCTTTCCCCTCTTGGATCGCTCCATGGCAAATGAATTAGCAAAAGGAAAAATCAACATTTCTCCTAAGGTGATAAATACCATACTAATAATCAATATTCCTACCCAGCTAGAAAAATTGAATACCCAAAAACCCAAACCAAGAAACAAAGTACCTATCCATAGAACTGTTGTCTTTGAAATTTTTTGGTTTTCTAACCAATTGATTAATGGCATTTCAAAAAGAAAAATAATCATCCCATTCATAGCAATGAGCCATCCTATCTGAGATTCGGTAAGTAAGTGGATAGTTTTATAATACAACGGAACAGTAGCAAAAAGCTGAAGAAACATCACTCCTGTGATAAATACTACCATCAAAAAAACCAAATATGGTACATCCGTATAAGCCGATGTATTCTTGGTCGTCGATGCATCAACTGATAAAGTCGCGGTTTGGTTTTTTTCATGAATGAGCAAATACAATAAAATAGCTGCTATCATACAAGTGACACCGTCTATCCAAAAAAGCACACCATAAGTCATCATGGCAATGATGGCTCCGCCAATTGCTGGGCCAAATGAAAAACCCAGATTAATAGCTAAACGAATCAGGGTGACTGACCGTGTAGCATTTTCTGGCTTACTATGTGTTCGGATAGACACATACATGGCTGGTCTAAACATATCGGCTACCAACATCAGTACAAATATACCAGTAGTCAAATACCAAAATTCGCTCAGATACTGCACCACAATGAAAATAACACCTGAACCAATCAAACTGACTAGCATTACTTTGTAATATCCAATATGATCGGTGAGTTTGCCCCCAAGCCACGAACCTAAAATAGATCCTGTGCCGAAGGCCGTCATGACCCAACCGACTTCGGATAAAGTATAACCCAAACTCGCCGTTAGGTATAGCGATAAAAAAGGCACCACCATGGTGCCAGCTCTATTGATAAATGTAATAAGTGCCAATAACCATATTTCTTTGGACAGGCCTTGGTAGGATTGAAGATAGGCGTTGAATGATCTTTTTATCATCTTTTTGCTTTGATTATGTCTGATAGATAGTGGCTGACTACAGCTACTGCATCAATTGGGTTTATCATCGACTTTTTATGGAAACACTACTATTTCTAGTATAGTACTCCAAGGGTGGTGGTGTCGACAAAACTGGTTACGACAAAAAGAAGAGAAAGGATGTTTCAGAAGTATGAATAAAAATACTACTACAAATCAATATTTGTAATAGCTCTCGCTAAGGAATTCTCTCAAGGTTTTTCACCTCAGCTTCGCCATCTAACACGATCCTATTTCGACCTGTTTCGGTTTCGAAATATTGGGTGCTAATCACCGCAATGTGCTTACCTTCCCGAATTTCGGTTATTTCAAATTTAGCTACGTATCTTTTTTCGGGATAAATAGCTCTTTTGAATTCTAATTTTTGACCCAGATAAAAAGTGCCTGGCCCTGGAAATTCCATACCCAAGATTTTGGATATGACAGCCGAAGTAAAAATACCGTGTACGATGGGCGATTTAAAATTGGTAGTAGCCGCAAACTCGGCATCAATGTGCAAGGGATTTTTGTCACCAGACAATTCTGCGAAGGCATTGACTTGCTCTTGCGTAATAACAAACTCCGTTTCGTAAGTATCTCCTACTTTTAGCATTTTTTCAATCATTAACTTTCACTTGTACTGCATCGTAGAAATCATTGGCATGACCATCTCCATCCCAATCCATTTTGGCTTTATAGGTGACTCGGTCATTTTTCACGTCAAACTGATATACCGTTTCGGCACCATCGATCACTATGACGAGCGAATCGTTTCTCACAAGCCACTTCCCTACTTGTTCTTTAATTATTTCTTCTTGCAAGTTAGAGTACTGGGCAGTAAAAGTATGGTCTTCATGAAATTCGGATAAGATCGGTTTCATTTTTAAAACCTTTTCCCACTCACCTTCCTTGGCCTGTAGTACAGAATCTTGTTTTTCTAATCGCTTCATCGTGACCAATAGAGACACGTTTGTCCATTTGCCAATCAATTCGCTTTCTCTCAGTGATCCGTCTTTTTTTGCAGAGCAAGAGACCAAACCAAATACCAATAGTGCAATGAGTACATTTTTCATTCAATAAAATTAGGCATAAAATCTAGATTGAAGAATGGGTCTAGGGGTTAGATATAAAAAAAGCAGATGATCGCCCGTGATCATCTGCCAGTCATTTGTTGGATTAGTATGCTTGTAGTCTAATGAAAAAGCCCACTGAGCTTTAAAAATAACCATAAACCAAAGAAGTTGGAAATAATGAATCTTATATTTTAACCATTCAGAATAGTATTCTGTTTTTAATTATAATTAAAAATATAATTCTATAAAAAGATCATTTAATGAAATAATTCATTTTTTACTCTTCCTTTAAATAGGCCTCTAAGTCTTCTAACATCTCATTTACTTCTATTTTTCTAAGATCATAAAGTTCATCTTGTTTCACATTGTTACTATAATGCTCCCAGTGCTTTTTGGCTTTTCGAATAACACGAGGAGTAATGTCAAATTCTTTGTGATCTAATAAATCTTTGGCTTGCGTCGAAACTTTAAAACTACCGTTCAGAAAATGCTTAAAAATCTCAACGTATTTGCTACTCAAATCAAAATCTTCGAGCATCATAAACAAATCTCCAGCGATAACCGAATTTTCTTTGTTTTGGATGGCCTCTAGCAATGGAGCCAAACCCGCTTCATTATTTTTTATTTTACCTAATGTTCGTGCAGCCAAAAATTTTGAATCTGAGTTTTCATGACTAAGCAGTTTGATCATTTCTTCTACCACTTCTTCCGTTCCTATTCGTGCCAGAGTATCGGACACTTCATATGCCTTGCTATCCAATTCCCCTGATATTTGAGCAACTAATTCTGTAACTGCCATATGACTTGTTTTTTTAATTCGTAAAATTAGAACATTGTCTACTAAGACTGGCTATAAAAAAAGGCCCCTATCGTTGGGGCCTTAATCACGCATTAGCGTTTTCTCATAATAAAAGTGTTACTTTAAGAATTCGTAGATTCCAGCTACGCCTTGGCCACCACCTACACAAGCTGTCACCATTCCATATTTTTGTTTTCTTCTTCGCATCTCGTTGATCAACTGTACAGACAGCTTCGCTCCTGAGCATCCTAGCGGATGACCTAAGGCTATAGCGCCCCCATTCGGGTTGATCTTCTCCGGATCTAGTCCTGCCTCCTTTATTACGGCCAAAGATTGTGTCGCGAAGGCTTCATTGAGTTCGAATTGGTCTATGTCATTCAATTTTAAACCTGCAAGTTTCAATGCTTTCGGAATAGCTGCTACAGGTCCGATGCCCATAATTCTAGGATTCACACCTGCTGCAGTATAAGTCACCATTCGGGCTACTGGCTCCAGATTCAGTTCTTTGACCATCGCTTCGGACATAACCATCACGAAAGCTGCGCCATCAGAAGTTTGAGATGAGTTGCCCGCCGTCACTACACCGCCCATTTTGAAAGCTGGTTTTAATCTTGCCAATCCTTCCATAGATGTTCCTGCCCTTGGTCCTTCATCGGTATCTACTACATATTCGCGTTCCGCTTTTTTGCCAGCTTCGTTTACATAAGTTTCCTTTACTGTGATTGGCACGATCTCGTCCTTGAATTTTCCTTCCTTCAAAGCCGCCAAGGCTTTGTCGTGAGATTTTACAGAAAATTCATCCGCTTCTTCTCTCGTGATGCCATAATCCGACGCAATTTCTTCTGCTGTCAAACCCATACCCAAATAATACTCAGGCGTTTTTTCAGCGATTTTCCAATTGAGGGCAGTTTTGTAGCCGAGCATCGGGACAAGCGACATGGATTCTGTACCACCAGCAATGATGCAGTTGGCCATGCCAGCTTTGATTCGAGCTGCTGCAATAGCGATCGTTTCCAAACCTGAACCACAGTATCTATTGACAGTCACACCCGGTACTTCGATCGGCAACGAGAGTAATGAAATCATTCTTCCCATTTGCATACCTTGTTCTGCTTCGGGAATGGCATTGCCTACAATGAGATCATCTATTCTTTTTGGATCAAGTGCTGGTACATCTGCTACCAAGTGCTTGATCACATCAGCTGCCAAATCATCTGGGCGAGTAAATCTGAATCCGCCTTTTTTTGATTTGCCAATTGCTGTTCTATATCCGTTTACTATATATGCTTCCATTTTTGTAGTTTCTTAATATTAAAATTTTAGAATAGAAAAATTAGTTCCTTAGCGGTTTGCCTTTAAACAAAATGCTATGGATTCGTTCCAAAGTTTTTGGTTCGCCCGTCAAACTCAAGAACGCTTCTCGTTCTAAATCCAAAAGATACTGTTCTGAAACTAACGTCGGTGCGGAGAGGTCTCCTCCGTTCATTACCCAAGAAATTTTCTTGGCGATTTTCATATCATGATCCGAAATATAATTTCCGTATCTCATACCAGCCACACCAGCTTCGAACATCGCCAGTCCAGATTTTCCCTGAACTTTGATGTCTGTTCGCTGCGCTGGTTGTGTATATCCTGCTTCCGCTAGTTCGATGGCCTTATTTTTTGCGTCAGCCAAAAGCCTTGCTCTATTCAAAGTAAAATCATCTGACTTTCTGATGAAACCTAAATCTCTGGCTTCGTGTGCTGAAGTAGCCACTTTAGCTGTAGCGATCGTCATAAAGTTTTCTTGCAACACATTGAGTTCAGGATCTCCTACTTTATAAGCATCTGAAGTTCTCAATGTCATTTCTTTGGTACCACCACCACCAGGGATAAGACCAACACCAACTTCTACCAAACCCATATAAGTTTCGGTATGTGCCTGAATATGATCAGAGTGTAAAGACAATTCACATCCACCACCTAGAGCCATACCTGAAGTAGCTACTACCACTGGGATTGATGAATATCTGGCACGCATCATCGTATTTTGAAAATGACCAATCATCATGTTGATTTCGTCGTAATCCTGATCGCCAGCATACATAAATAGCATGGCCAAATTGGCTCCTGCCGAAAAATTTTGTCCTTCATTACCGATGACCAATCCCCTATAGCTTTCTTCGGCTTTCGAAATTGAGGCATTAATGCCTTCGATGATTTCGGCACCCATAGCGTTCATTTTGGTATGGTATTCCAAATTGAGAATACCGTCACCAATGTCGTAAAGCGTACATCCAGGATTCTGATATACAATGTTATTTTGTTTGAACGCATCTAGAATGATAAGCCCTTCCGTACCTGAAATGACTTTGTATGATTTCGATGGAATGTCGTAGTACATCTTTTTGCCATTTTCGAATTTGTAAAAATTCTCATGACCTGCAGCGATCATTTCACCTACCCACTCGGCTGGTTTCATACCTGCCGCTTCCATTTTGGCGGCTGTCTCTTTTACTCCGAGTACATCCCAGGTAGCAAACGGACCAATCTCCCATGCAAAACCTGCTGCTACGGCATTGTCTATGCGGTAGATCTCATCTGCAATTTCTGGAATTCTGAGCGAACAGTATTTGAACATATCATAGAACGTAGTTCTATAAAATTCTCCTGCCTTACCATCTGAGTTTACCAAAATCGGTAATCGCTCTTTTACATTTTCAATGTCTTTGACCTGACCTATGACATCAAAATGTCCTTTGGTTCGAGGGCCATATTCAAAGGTTTTTAGATTGAGTTCAAGGATATCCTTCTTGCCGTTTTCATCGACCGTCTTTTTGAAATAACCCTGCTTGGTTTTATCTCCCCACCATTTTCTGTCGTAAAGTTCCTGTACTATTTTGGGTAATTTGAATGCCTCTCTAGATTCATCATTTGGCAATCCTTGATACAGACCATTGGCTACATTGACAGTAGTATCTAGTCCGACCACATCCATGGTTCGGAAAGTTGCCGATTTGGCTCGTCCGATGATAGGACCGGTAAGTTTGTCTACCTCACCAACGGTGAGGCCGATTTTTTCTACGGCGTGCATACCCGACATGATTGCATAGATACCTATTCGATTGGCTATAAATGCTGGTGTGTCTTTACACAAGACTGTTTCTTTTCCTAAAAACAGATCTCCATAGTTCATCAAAAAGTCTATCACTTCTTGATCCGTTTCCTTGGTAGGAATAATTTCCAACAATCTCAAATATCTTGGAGGGTTGAAAAAGTGCGTCCCACAAAAATGCTTTCTAAAATCTTCGCTTCGGCCTTCAGCCATAAAGTGAATAGGAATACCTGAAGTATTGGATGTGATGAGTGTTCCTTGTTTTCTATATTTTTCGACTTGTTCGAAAACTAGTTTTTTAATTTCTAGTTTTTCGACTACTACTTCCATAATCCAATCGTATTCTGAAATTTTTGACATATCATCGTCAAAATTCCCTAACGTTACGAGTGAAGCACTTTTTTTATCATAAAGTGCGGCAGGTTTGGCTGTAAGTGTATTTTGAAAAGCTGTGTTCACAATTCTATTGCGGACAACTTTATCTTCGAGGGTGAGGCCTTTGGCCTGTTCCGCTTCGTCCAACTCTCGGGGTACAATATCCAATAACAATACTTGTACGCCGATGTTTGCAAAATGACAAGCAATTCTAGATCCCATAATACCGGATCCAAGAATAGCTACTTTTTTGATCGCTCTATTCATTTTCGATTAACTGTATTTTTTGGTCAAGATTTTTGTTTTCTTCTATCACGTTGTCGATAGCAGTCATTACTTCGAAGAAGGCCTCCAATTTTTTTGGGGAGACTGATTCTCTTACTTTATCATTGAAAAATATGACTGCTTTTCGAGAAAATTCTCTTTGTTTTTTACCTGCTTCAGTAAGGTAGATTCTAACCGATCGTTTGTCTTCGGTATCTCTCTCTCTGTAGATAAGCCCTGTTTCTTCCATGTTTTTCAACATTCGGGTGAGACTACGAGATTCCATACCTAACAAGGGTGCAATTTTAGTAGCAGGTGTACCTTCGTCTTGATCGATATTCAACAATACAAATCCTGATGAAGCCGTAATACCCTTCATCGATCCGCCTTGGTTATACATTCTAGATATCGCGTGCCACACTACTTTGATGTGATAATCGACCGTTTCTTCTTTACGCATACCCTACTTGTTTAATATCCCTTTATCAATGTAATCAAAGATATATAAAATATGTTATGCATGCATACTATTGTAAAATTCTATTTCGTGTATAGAATAATGAGGAAGAAAAATATGATGGAAGCAATTGCCTCAAAAAACAAATCAATTGATATGATCACCTCGCAATTGGCGAAAGCGTTTTCTGGCCTCTGCTACATAGACACTGCCAGGATATGTAATAAGAAAATTTTGGTAAATCTCCATCGCCTTGGTGTAATCATATAAATGCTTTTCATAAATCTCGGCAGATAAGAACATGGCATCGTCCCCCAAAATATCCGTAGGATATCCAGATAATATGGCTTGCAATTCTAAAAGTGCATTTTCAAAATTTCCCAATTCCAGATTTATTTTGGCCATTTTCCAATAGATCTCATCGGTAAGAGTGTGCCCTGGGTATCTTTTTAACATATTAGAAAAAGCACTCAGTGCGCTATCCTTTTTGTTTTGGAAGAGCATAAGTTCGATAGAAGCAAATTCTTTCATTACAAAATCTGATGAATCCAAAACGGTATTGTCTTGAATAAGCAAACTCAATGACATAGCATCATTGGCGATTTCACGTGTGGTTGCCATTTTCAAAATATCCAAGTGACTCTTGGCCAATTCGAAATTACCTTGAAAATAATTGAGCTGGGCATTTTTGAGTTTGGCTTCGTAACCAATCGGGCTGTCTTTATTATCTTTTTCCACTTGTGAATAGAGTAATGTGGCTTCCCAAGGATCTTCTGTAAGCAAATAAATGTCACCTAGATTGAGCTTACTTTTCGCTTTTAATTCAGGATTGATCCGCGGAGCGGCGATTATTTCATTTAAGATGTTGATAGCAGAATCAAGTTCGTCGAGATAAAATGCATGAAGGAGTGCCTTGCTTCTATAGGCTTCTATGGTTTGAGCGTTTACTCCGATATCTAAAATCAATTGTTTGTAGTCATAGGTAAGTTCGCGAATGGCTTGAATCTCGACTGGAAAATCGTTTTTGACTTTTTCTTCACGAGCTTTTATGATTTGTCTTCTGGAGATAATGTAATTTCCAGTATTTGGATATGCCTTGGATACATAACTATATATTTCTATGGCATCGTCGTAGGCTTTATTTTCCAGTGCTATGTTTCCGATTTGCATCACACGGTTTCCAAAGGTTTTGTTCTTTTTATCCACAGCCCGGGCTTGGATATAAGCACTCATAAAATCATTTTGCTGAAGGCTGACCCAGATAAGTAGTTCTGGATAAATATTTTCGTTGGGGTGCTTTTGAACTTTATCTATAAGGATGTCTTTGAAATTTTGAATGTCTTCTTCTTTTTGTAATAAGTTTTGAAGAATGTTTTTCACATAGGTGAGATTATTGGGTCGTAAACTAGCAAAGAGCAAATATTCATCGATCATTTCTGAACGTTGATTGAGCAAACGATAAGTGTTGGCTAGTTCTAAAGCATAACTGGTTTTGTCTTTTTCGTTTTTTCTGGCCGATTGATAAGCCTGTAGTGCATAAGTGGTGAGTTGCTTACTAATAAAATACTGGGCAGCTGTTCGTATGAGGTATTTATTTTCTTTAGCTTTTTCTATAGTTTCAATAAATATTTTATCGGCCTTATCGATTTGCCCCATTTCTTGATAAAGAATCCCTTCGTCTATTTGATAATAAACATTAGTTGGATAATATTTCAGTGCTTTTTTGAGATACTTTTCAGCTGATTTATAATCAGCTGCAGCTATTAATATACTGAAGTAGTTATTATGAACCTGTTGGATATATTGTGGATTACTAGAAAGCTTTTCATAAATATCTCGAGCTTTTTCTGTTTCGCCATTGATATAATATTCATTAGCTAGTTGTACCTGATCGGAATTTTGAGCCGCAACTAGGGTCGGAAGTATTATTATACATAGATAAAAAAGTCTCTTCATTTTTCAGTTGTCCACACTTTGACCAAAACCTTAAAATAAAAATATAGATTAAAGAAATTATTATTCTTTATTAAGGCTGGGGATATGTGTATAAGTTTTTTTAAAATTTTGTTTTGTTATTGATTGGTGTATTACTCTGATATAACTACATCTTATTCACATCATAAGTTATTGATTTTTAGTTTACTATTGACTTATCAACACTTCCTTTTCTTTTTGTGAATTACTTATTTACATCTACGTCTGGTTGGGAAAATTGTTGATAGTTGATGACTTCTCTGGAGTTATCCTTTTCGATTGTTGAGTTGGTGGGTAATCTTAGAATTGTTCGCATGAGTTCACTGGTTATTCCACTTTGATAGACATCTTATCCACACTGTTTTTAGAATGAAATCTCGATGTTTTCCAGTTCCCAGTTAGCTCGTACGTCAAATATTTCTGTGTAGAAATAAACGTCTTCTGGTGTTTCATTTTTGAGTATGTTTCCATAAGACCATTGGCCATCTTCATTGTTGTCTATCATTACTCTGAAGGTGTATTTTCCTGGCTTCACATAAGGGAATTCAAAGGTTTTTGAATCTTTTACTTCGGATATGATATCATATTTGCTATTTACTAGTTGTAAGGTGAATGATTTATAATCTGTGTTGATAAATCCACTTACAGATCCTAATTGGTCTAGTGTTTTGAATTGATACTTATGCTTGACTGCTTCTGTACTATCTCCTTCTATACTGATGAAGGTTCCTTTTGGAAAAGTGAGTGAAATGGCTTGAGGATTGACTTGTGTGAAATAGGCATATTTAGCTTGTGATATGGAGTCTGTAAGTGTAGTGTCCCCATATATTTTGAGAAGCGTATCTATTTCAGTTGTGAGGTAGTCTTTGTCTATGAGAGTTTCGAATCTAAGTTCTGTTCTGTTTTGATTCCAGAGTATGGTACTATCTGCTATGACTTGTGTTTGTAATGTGTCATAGTGGATCAGTATACTATCCTTGTAGAAGGTTTCTATAGGTTTATCGAAGGTATAGTTATATTGGATCAATGGATCTATATAGGCTCCGTTTGTAGGTTTGAAACTGGCTGAGAACTTTTCAGGTTTTCTAGAGGTTTCTGTGAATTTGATATAGGTTGTATCAATTCGTTGGTTGAACATACTGTCGGTGGTGCTAAGTAATATACCAAGGCTGTCTACATCGTATTCGAATGTTTCACGTGGATAAAATCTGATGATCTGGTTTCCTTTTATTTTGTTGTTGGGTGGAATAGGTAGTTCGTTGAGTGAATCTAGTTTTGATATTTGATAATTTATGATCGATTTGTTGTATTGCGTATCAAAATATCTACCTGTCAATTTTGCTCTTACAAATTTGAATTCTGAAGCATTGATGAGTTGCGTGTGTATTCTTACAGAATCTTGTGATGTGGTAAGATCCAATGAATCTGCTAGGAAACCATGTGCTTCTTTATCTGGATTGAATATCAGATTTTTGTTTTCGTCTTTGAATGTTAAAATTTTATAGAATCCATTCTTAATGTTTTCGATTAAGAATTGTCCTTGCTCATTGGTTTTTGTAAAGTATCTGGGTTTGTCTTTGAGTAAGTCTATGGAATCTGTGATCTGATATAAACCTACTACAAAGTCTTTTTGATTTTCATTGTTATACAGATTAGTGATTTTTCCATTGACATAAATGGAATCTATGTAATGACCTGTAGAAAAAGCAAAGCTTAGATTGATAGCAGGGTTCTTTTCAGTGACATCTACTACGCCATCTGAGAAGTTGAGTGTGTAAGTAGTACTGTCCATAAACTTCTCATCGAAAGTAATAGTCAATTCGTTTTTTTTGACTTTGAGATTAAACTTATTTTCGATGTGTGGTGTGATGAGCAATTGACTTTTAAGCTTGTCAGCATTTACTCTTTCATTAAATACGTATTTGAATTCTTGGCCTTTGAAATTGATAGATTTGTTGGCAGGAGTGGATTCGATAAGTAGTGGTGGAATGGTATCACGAGGACCTCCAGTAGGTGTACCTTGGTTGGCACATGAGTATATATATACAGAAAGTAGAATTAGGAATATGGGGAATAGAGACTTCATGCTTTTTTGAATATATATATAAGACTAGAATAATTATTATTGTTGTTTTTAGCCCAAGTATTTGATTTCCAGCCGTTTATTATTGATTTTATGTAATTTATCTTTCCAAATTTATGTTTTTCACTGAGCATACTTACATAGTATGCATCTAATGTCATTGGCAAGACTTCTTCTAGCTTGAACTGGTTATATTTCATCAGTTCTTTGATAGTCAGTTGATTGAAGTGATATAAATGTCTTGGTACGTCGTAGGCTGCCCAGTACTGTTTGTAGATTTGTTGATCTAGAGATTCGTGATTGGGAACAGCTATAACTAATCTACCTTTCTTAGATAAATGTTTTCTGAGGCTTTGAATGGTTTCATTGAGATCATGTACATGTTCTAAAACATGCCAGAGTGTGATAACTCCAAATTTCTTTTCGGGTAGGTCTTCTAATGATCCTACTACATTTAGATGATGATCTCTTATGGCTATTGTCCTGGCCATTTCATCGGGCTCTACTCCTATTGTTTTCCAGTCTTTATGCTGTTGTACATAGTTTAATAAATGACCTGTACCACAGCCATAATCTAGTATAGATTTTTTAGGTGCTAATCTATTGATCAATTTGAATTTTTTTCTAAGTGTATAATTGCGTGCTAGCTTATATACTTTATTGATCAGGTTATTAGCTTGGTTGGTATGTGATATATAATCTTCGGACTGATAGTATGATCCAATAGAAGATTTGTTTGGTCGGGGTGATGTCAGGAGCAAGCCACAATTGCTACATTTCATAATTGCGAAACTCTCTTTTGAAACAGAGTGGTCGTCGCATATCATATGATTGGTAAACTCTTTTGAATTGCAAGAAGGACAGGGTTCTACTTTTTCGTACATAAATTTATCTAGCCATATAGACCATCAATACTGAAATATCTGCTGGATTGACTCCACTGATTCGGGAGGCTTGTCCTAGATTAGTTGGTTTAATATTAGAGAGTTTTTCTTTGGCTTCTGCAGACAGTGCTGGAATTCCTCGATAGTTGAAATCGTCTGGAATCTTCTTGTTGTCTAGGTTGCCCATCTGATCAGCTAGACTTTTTTCTTTTTCAATATAGGTTTCATACTTTACTAAAATGGATGCCTGTTCTAATATTTCAGGGGATAGATCTTTTGTGATTTTGATCGCATCTGAATGAAAGGTTACAATTTCTTGAATATCTAATTCTGGTCTACGCAAGAAGTTAATCAGTGGTGTTTTTTCTTTGATTGTTGCTGAATTTATTTCAGATAGTTTACCATTGATTTCTTCTGGTTTTACCTTGATCTTTCCGAGCTGTTTGATGAGATGATTGGTCTCATCTATTTTTTGATTCACTTTATCTAATCGATCCTGTGAGGCCAGTCCCAGCTCATGTCCTATTGCTGTAAGTCGTACGTCGGCATTGTCTTGTCTGAGTAGGATTCTAAACTCTGCACGCGAAGTAAACATGCGATAAGGTTCGTCAGTTCCTTTGTTAATTAGGTCATCGATTAATACGCCGATGTAGGCTTCTGATCTTCCGAGTATAAAAGGATCTTTTTCATGGACTTTATTGTGCGCATTGATACCTGCCATAAGACCCTGACTAGCGGCTTCTTCATAACCAGTCGTGCCATTGATCTGTCCTGCGAAGTATAGATTGTCGATCAATTTAGTTTCTAAAGTAGATTCTAATTGTGTAGGAGGAAAGTAATCGTACTCAATGGCATATCCAGGTCTAAACATTTTCACATTTTCAAATCCTGGTATTTTAGTGATGGCTTTATATTGTACGTCTTCGGGTAGGCTGGTTGAAAATCCGTTAACATATATTTCTACAGTATCCCAGCCTTCTGGCTCTACAAATATTTGATGTCTTTCGCGTTCTGCAAATCGATTGATTTTATCTTCTATAGATGGACAGTATCTTGGCCCTAGTCCTTTGATCCGACCAGTAAACATAGGTGACTTTTCGAATCCTGTTTTCAATATCTCATGTACATCAGCATTGGTGTAAGTGATGTGACAAGGTCTTTGATTGGCCAAGGGTTTGGTATCTGTAAATGAAAATTTACCAGGTATTTCGTCACCAGGTTGTTCTTCCATTACCTTCCAATTGAGTGACCTTCCATCTACTCTTGGTGGAGTACCTGTCTTCATTCGTCCGGCTTCGAATCCAAGTTCAACAAGTTGTTCGGTTATTCCTGTGGCTGCTTTTTCTCCTGTTCTACCGCCACCAAATCGTTTTTCTCCAATATGAATAATGCCATTGAGAAAAGTACCATTAGTGAGTACTACAGATTTACCCATGATTTCGATACCCATACTAGTCTTCACACCTACTACCCTGTTGTTTTTGATCACTAATCCCGAGACCATTTCTTGCCAGAAATCTACATTAGGTGTTTTTTCTAGTGCGAGTCGCCATTCTTCCGCAAATCTCATTCTGTCGTTTTGCGTCCTTGGACTCCACATAGCTGGACCTTTAGACTTGTTGAGCATTCGAAATTGGATCATTGATTTATCGGAGATGATTCCTGAGTATCCTCCAAGTGCATCTATTTCTCGAACGATCTGTCCTTTGGCTACACCTCCCATGGCAGGGTTGCACGACATTTGTGCTATGGTGTTCATATTCATGGTAACAAGCATTACTTTGGATCCCATGTTGGCTGCTGCTGCTGCTGCTTCGCAACCAGCATGTCCTGCGCCTACTACTATTACATCATATTGTGGAAACATGAATTATCTACTTATGTTCCACGTGAAACAGTTGTAAAAACTGG